>JANPES010000188.1:0-7141 GCA_031423035.1 Cyclobacteriaceae bacterium
AGGAGGTTATTGGGTATGCCAAGAAAGATCCAAAAATTAAAGGCATTTACCTCAACACCAGTTTCCTGATGGCAGGGCCGGCGTCTTTGCAGGAGCTGCGCGCCGCGTTGGTTGATTTTAAGGAATCCGGAAAATGGGTTGTTTCATATGCCAACTTCTACACGGAAGGTGCTTATTACTTGGCCTCTGCCGCCGACAAAGTCTATCTATACACAGAAGGAGAGGTGGAATTCAACGGGCTGGCCACCGAAGTCATGTTTTTCAAGAAGATGTTTGACAAATTGGAGATTAAGCCACAGATATTCCGTGTGGGTGACTTCAAGAGCGCAGTAGAACCGTTTATGCGCGAAACGCTCAGTGATGAAAACAAACTACAGCTGAATTCGATGCTGGGGTCTATCTACGGCGTAATGCTTCATGAGATGTCGGACTCCCGCAAGATCCCCTTCGAACGGATGAAGGAAATATCAGACAAGATGTTGGTACAGAATGCGCAGGGAGCACTTTCCTTTGGCCTCGTTGACTCGCTGTATTACGATGATCAGATAAAGGATGAGTTGCGGAAGCGGCTGAACCTTGACAAAAAGAAAAGCCTTCCGCTGGTCCGGTACAGTCAATATAAGAAATCAATGCCGGCAGCAGAATCTTCTTCTAACGAAATTGCAGTCATCGTGGCAGATGGAAACATACTTCCGGGCCGTTCTGACAACGGGGTGGTGGGAGCTACTACCATTGTTGAGGCCGTGCGCCGTGCCCGCACCAACGACCGCGTGAAGGCGATTGTGCTGCGCATCAATTCTCCAGGAGGTGTCTTTCAGGCCGGCGACATGATGTGGCGCGAATTGATCCTCGCGGCAGAGGCTAAGCCGCTCATTGCTTCGATGTCGGACTATGCCGCATCCGGTGGTTACTACCTGGCGATGGCGTGCGATACCATCGTAGCGCAGCCGACAACCATCACCGGGTCCATCGGAATATTCAGTGTGTTGTTTGACCTCAGCCAATTTCTCGATCATAAAATTGGCATTACCTCGGAGGAGGTGAAGACGGGCGAGATTGGCGAACTCATCACGGTGACACGTTCGTTGACCGATGTCGAGAAAGAAATATGGCAGAAGCAGACAAATGCGATTTACGAGACTTTCACACGCAAAGCCGCCCAAGGTCGCGGCATGAGCCATGACGAGCTGAAGAAGATCGCTTCCGGCCGGGTGTGGACGGGAGCCCAGGCGAAAGACAACGGACTGGCCGATGTCCTGGGTGGGTTTGATGATGCCGTCGCCATTGCTGCGAAAGCTGCTGGCGTTGGGGAGGACTTCCGGTTAAGATACTACCCGCAGCCAAAGCCATTGTTGGAACGGCTCATGGGAAATGTTGAAGATGAAGTACGGACTTCCATGATGAAGAGAGAACTTGGTGAGCAATACACCTGGTATACGCAGTGGGAGCGGATCAAATCCTACCAGGGAGTTCAGGCCAGGATGCCGGTGGAGTTTAGGGTGAAGTAGTAGTGAAATGTGAATTTGAATATTTAGTCAATTTGAAAATTTGAAGATGGGGGTGACCTGCATTTTCAAATCTTCAAATTCGCTCATTTTCAATTAATCCGAATTGCTAAGTATTTTAGTATATTAGCTTTTCGCTATGATTCCGCAGGTTATTTCCGACCATTTTGAGCCCATGCACATCGACCTGGTCTTCCGGGAGCTCAAAGCCCGGTTTGGGTTCAACGAGCCAGCCTGGCGAAAGAAATTCCAAGAGTTCCTTTCCCGCCAGCCCCGGACCACCAGTGAGATGGATGCCTTTATCAAGTTCGGCAACAGCGTCATCAATCCTGTGCTCAACGAGATCCTCTGCCGCAACAGCCTGCACGCGACCTTCGTCAAGTTGCTGTATTACATCGTAGACAAGCACAGTGTCCCCAAGCGGAAGGTGAGAATCTAAGCGGTCGTTTGAAATTAATGCACTTAGGCACTTAGGCACTTAGGCACTTAGACACATAGACACGTTCATCAACTATCCAGCAGTGCCAGCTCCGGATACTCAAAACGTTTGCACACCTCCGCTACATCCTTGGTGCCCGCCTTCCGGTCGGTGATTAGTTTGCTGATGGTATAGGCATCGAGCTGGGTGTTGTCGATCGGTTCGCAGAGGGCAAGCACATCTTCCTGAGTCAGGTTAGGATTGAGCCAGTCTTTTTCATATTCACGTTGGAGCACGACGGGCATCCGCTTTTTGCTGTTGTGGATTTTCTCCAGCAGCGGGTTGGCTCGCGTGGTGAGAACGGTATACGTGTCACGCATCTCGCCGGTGGACTTGTCTGTCCAGGATGACCAGAGGCCGGCGAGGGAGAATACTTTTTCCGACCGATGGTGGATGAAGTATGGGTATTTTATTTTGCCTCCTTTGAACCAGCGCCACTCAAAGAACCCCGTGCAGGGGATCAGACATCGCTTGTTGTCTTTTGCAGAATCTTTGAACGAAGGCTTTTCAAACATTTCTTCACTGATGCAGTTCAGCGTACGCATGCGGATTTGCGCCGCATCAGTAGCCGACTTCGACCACCAGGGGATAAGGCCCCATTGCATCAGACGGAATTCCTGCGGCTTGTCAACGGTGATGACAGGGGAGGGCTTAAAGTCAAAGCCATTTTCGTAATATGTAGGAACAAAAGGTACAGCTGTGAGGATGTTCTCATACTGGACCAGGAGTTCTTCCATGGTGGCCGTATCTTGTTTGTGGTAGCACATGGCAGTTCTTGATGAGTAAATTAGGAAAAAATATCCGCTGAGTCTGCAACATCTCCACATGATTTCAGCCAGAGGATGACCCGGCTATTTTTAAGAGCCATCAATAAGCATAATTATTTATAAATTGCTTATCGGGTGAAGGTAATTGACAAAATCGAGGGCTACTTTCTTCTCCGGTTTACACCGGACGATGCCTATTATTTTCGGGCCCGCCTGCTGGTGAAATTCACACTGGTGTCCATCGGGTTCGCCTTTGGCTATTGGGTGGACTCGTTCTTTACTGGGTTCCTGGCGGCTCGTTACCTCATGGTGGTCAGCGGTATCCTGTTTTCTATTCAACTGGTATCTATTCGATATGGTGCTTCGCTCCGGGTAAATGCACACTTTTTTGTGTTCTTCTGCTGGGGAGTTGTGGCCGTGCTTACTTTGTGCTCCGGCGGTTTTCACTCTGCCGTGCTTCCCTGGATGACGCTGATTCCAATCATGGGCCTCTTGCTTCTGGGAAGACGCGTCAGTGCTGGGTGGGGCATAATCGCAATCCTTTCTGTCCTTGGCTTATTGTGGATGGAGGATCTTGTGACAATTCCAGCCATGTGGACTGTACAACCTTCTGATTTTCTTACGGCCTCTCTTTACATCGGACTGATTGCCATTCTTCTTGCGATGACATCGGTATTTCACCGTCAGGGGGTTGACCTGTTGGCCACCACCCGACGTCAGCATGCCATCATTGAAAAGCACAACGATGAAATTGCCGCACGCAACGAAAGTCTGGAAGACGAAGTAGAGAAGCGCACACGCGAGCTGCTCGACTACAATCAGCAACTGGAGCAGTTTGCCTTCATCGCCTCCCACAACCTGCGTGCCCCCGTAGCGAGCCTGCTCGGCCTGGGCAACCTGCTCGAAGTGAGTGCAGGCAACAAGGCTGAGGTGGATCAGATTTGCACCAATATGATCACGACGGCCAGGGAACTGGACCGCGTAGTGCGCGACCTGAGCACCATCCTCGAGATACGCAAGTCCAGTCATGCCGTGCTGGCCGAGATCAACCTGGAGGAGGAAGTGAAGCTCATTCGTGTAAGCCTTGAGCGGGAGCTTACCGCCACCGGCGCCACGCTGGAGACCGATTTCTCCGAGGTTCCAGTCATCCAGACCGTGCGCCCCTTGATGGACAGCATCCTCATGAATCTCATTAGCAGCGCCATCAAGTACCGCCATCCGGACCGTGCTCCGCACATTGTGATCCGCACAACGCGCGAGGAAGGGGAGGTGTGCCTTTCGGTGAGCGACAACGACCTGGGCATGGACCTTGAAGCCTACGGCGAGAAGCTATTTACGTTATACGGCCGCTTCCACAGCCACGTGGACGGCAAGGGCCTTGGCCTTTACCTTGTCAAGACCCACGTGATGGCCATGGGCGGGCGGATTGATGTGGAGAGCGAACCAGAGAAGGGGACGACGTTTCGGGTGGTTTTGAAGGTTTCAGGCCTTAGACCTTCAAATACTTAAGATGTCCGCATCTTTTATTTAGTCTGGAAAACCAGATAGCTTCCAATAGCTATTCCAATCTATATTTAGTTCATAGTTCGAGCCAAGGCTTCTGAATTCAAACTGCTATGAAACGAATAAACATCTTGTTAGTGGATGATGAAGTGCTGATCCGGCAAGGGTTGAGGTCATTGCTGGAGAAGGAGGACTTTGTCGGTGCTATCTACGAAGCGGGAAATGCAACGGAATTTTACCAACGAGTTGAAGCCCACCCGATTGACATTATTTTATTGGATGTTCGACTTCCAGGTGTGAAGGGACCCGACCTGCTGGGTAGTGTAGTTGCACGTCCTGCCGCTCCAAAGGTGATCGCCGTTACCGGGATGGAGGGAGTGGAGTTGGTAATCAACCTATTGAAAGCGGGAGTGAGCGGAATAGTTTTTAAACTGGATGGATATGGGGAGATTTCGAAGGCGATACAAGAGGTTGTGAAATCGGGACACTATTTTCAGGAGAAGATTACAAGGATCATCGAGGTCAACGCCTTTCGGTGGGATCATGTTCCGCCTGTCACACTCACTTTTCAGGAAAATGAACTGATACAGATTATCGCCAGTGGGCTGACGACAAAGGAAATGGCAAGGGAGCTGAAAATGACGGAGGCAACGACGGAGACCTACCGTACCCGGTTGCTGAAGAAAATGCGGGTGCCCAATACGGCAGCGTTGCTCGCCTACGCTTACCGGAATGGAATCTTATGAAGACTTGGGGACTTGATATTGCAAGCGGGCAAGCAGCCCACGTTTTCCCTGGGTGTAATGAATAGCTGCTTTAAGGAATTCCGCCCGCATGCGGAGTGAATTGTTCTTTGACTTTAAAACAGATACGAACTTACCGACTTTGGAGAAGGCTGTACCATCATCCTCTACTTCGATGTTCAGTTGGTTGTTGGTCCAGGCCAACCGTACATCGACGTGCCAGGCAGAGGAATGTTTGAGGGCATTACTGATCAATTCCTGAACAATACGCATAAGATGGAGCGCGTCTTTGGCAGTAACTGCCTGTTCGGTACCGGTTTGTGAGAAGTGGATTGTTCCTCCTCCGGGGCGCTCCAGATTCTGACAGAGGGTTTGGATTCGAACTTCAAGTGAATCGTTGTCCATGTTTACGGGCATTAGCCGTCGTGAGATTTTCCGAACAGATTCAACGACCTCCTGAAAATCAGCGGTCATGCTGGTAATAAGGGCATCGGTTTCATGGGGGTCTTGCTTGGCTCGGTCGAGGCGGTCAAGGTAAAGCCTGAAAATGGAAAGCCGTTGGATGAGATCATCGTGAAGTTCGGCGCCCATTTCTGTGATAATCTGGTCGGTGGCCTCAATTGCCTGGCGTGAGACCGCCGCCTCAAAGGAGGCTTGGGATTTGAAAAACATAATTGTTAAATTATTATGCAAATATTAGGCATTGGCATCGGTTGAAAAAAATTGAAATTGTAATCCATCATGAAAAACATACACCTACTGCTCGTTCTGGTATGCCTGGGGCTTTCTTCCGTCCCGATGCAGGCCATGAATTCCAAAGTGGATTCCTTGCTTCGCGTTTTGGAGTCCAATGCACCGGGCGACAAAGTTGAAGTGCTCTGGGGCATTGCTTATGAGTTGTTTGATGTGAACAACTCCGAAGCGTTGTTTTATGCGACACGCGCCTACCAGGAGGTGTGGAAGGGCGGCGACAGCCTGCAAATTGTGAAGGTGGGGACAACTTACGGACAATTGTTGAGGAGGATGGATCAGGTGGATGCATCGATGGCCGTGTCGACCCTCTTGTTGCCCATCGCCCGACGACACGACTTTCGTAAGTATACAAAGAGGCTTTTGAATTCGTTGGCATTGGGTCATACATTCAAACTTGAGTATGACAAAGCACTGGAGCGCCACTTTGAGTCTTTGGCTTTGCGTCAAGCTGAAAAAAATGAAAAGGAAATTGCTATCGCATTGCAGAATATCGGGCTTGTTTATTATAGTTTGGGAGATTATGAATTGGCCATTGACCATCTTAACCGATCCATTGTACTGGCTTTGAGCGTCGGCGATTCTACTGGTTTAAGTATTGCATTCTGCAATATTGGGCTCTGCTTCACCATGCTCAAGAAATACCCATTGGCTTTGGAATTTTTTGACCGAGCGATCATTGTTTCGAATACTTTGCCTGAAAGGAACGACTTATTAGGTATTGAGTATGGTTACGCAGAGTGTTACTTTCTCATGCGGAAATTTGAATTGTCCCGAATTCATGCGTTGAAATCTATGGCCCTAGCGCAAAATGCAAATGATCAGCGATTTCAAATTAATAATCTTATTCTGATGGCAAGAATTGCTGTACACGATGAACAGTTTCGAGATTGTGATTTGCTGCTATCTAAGGCAGAGTCGTTTTCTGGGCTTGCCGAGTATCCGCAAATTCAGTTAGAGATAAGCAAAGTGCGGGCCGAGTACTATTCTGGAATTGGAGACTATGAAAATGCTGCAAAATCACTTGAGCACCAGGTAAGCCTCCGCGAGGAAACAGTTGTAGACGAAGTAAACAAAGGGGTAAGAAGGGCCCACGCAAAATTTGCCCAGACTGAGAATGCAAAGAAAATTGAAATGCAGTCGATGATTTTGGAACTGCAGGGAGAATCGCTTTACAGGCAACAATGGATTATTGCGCTGTGTCTTTTCTTGGGGGTTGTGATGGCGTGTCTTGCGTTTGTATTCTTCAGATCAACTAAGCAAAAGCAGAGAATCAATGAAATTCTGGATGAGCGCGTTAAAGAGCGAACGGCGGAATTGGGCGCGCAACGCGATTTGTTGCAGCATGCCGTTGATGAACAGGAGGTTTCCAAGCGGAGGGTTTATGAACAAGTC
>JANPES010000189.1:0-28740 GCA_031423035.1 Cyclobacteriaceae bacterium
CCTCGAACGTAATGCCATCTGGCGCTTTGGCCATATACCGAATGACCTTATCCATCATTTGATCCTGCTGTGGGACTGATAAATGAGCAGTGGGGTTGTAGTCCTTCTCTGTTCTGCAGGAAATGACCAGACAAAGGGTCAAGCCAAAAAATAACGCACTCTTTACACGCATAGAACTTCAAAGTTAGGATATAAAGAAAGAAGACCCACCATTACTGGCGGGTCTTCCTGATAAAGAAAAGCTAAGGAAATCTTAGTACAGCTTGTTCAATGGCTGGAACTCAGACCATCCGTCAGTCCAGTCGGTTGCCCCGAAGGCACCGCGATAGACCACTGTGGAATTGAAGAAGGTATTTCCAGTAAATTTCGCATCAGCAAAATTCGCACCTGAGGATAACGTTCCTGTGGTCACAGCGAAAGAAGGATTGGAAGGATATGTTGATGAAGTCGAAGCGCCCCAGAACATATTCTGATTCAAGCCAATTGCCGGGTAAGGATCAATGGAGTTAACCGGAGTTCCAGGTGTTGGCGACCAAGGCACACCGGCAGAAGAGTTAGTCAATGTGTTGTTGTTGGCAAGCCAGTAGGTCTCAACAAAACCTGCAGCTCCGGCGCTCAATCCAGTAGCATAGGCCACGTTGGAGGAAGATGTTGAAGTTCCCAGAACGGTGTTGTTCGGAGATGCCAGAACATTATACGCATGTTTTCCAGCTGTGCTAGTCAGGTTATCAAGTGTAGCCTGATCGTCCAATCTCACTCCTACTGGGAATCCAGAGAAGAACGAATTGAAAATGGAAAGAGCCGTTCTGCGCCGGATATGGATAGCGTTCTGGAAGTTCCCTGAAATAGATCGGGCAGATGTACCTGATCCAAAGCTTGTAGTGAAATCTCGTGGGCCAAGGACCGTGATATTAGAGAAAATTCCACGGGTGTATCCAGTAGCACCTGAAGGAGTATCGTTGGCGTTTGGACCATTGTCGCTTTCAAACGAATTGGAACCAGACTGATCAGCAAAGAAGGTATTTCTCACCACCAGGCCAAATTGCACATTGCCACTCCAACCGAAGTCAGTATCAAAATCATCATCCCATGAAGACAACGAAACCAAGTACTTACCATTTACACCTCCGCCAAACCACTCAAAGCCGTCATCGCCGCCATAAGAAACCTGTACGTATTCAACCGTGGTTCCACTGCCAACTCCGCCCATAGTAAGGCTGTTTGTTTCGTTGTTAGGTGTTAACTCAATCCCGGCATATTCAATACGAACGTATTTAAGCGATCCGGAATTAGACGTAGCATTGGTGGTCGGTGACGTGATATTTCCATAGGGCACTTCAGGTGAAATCCCTTCAATTTTTGGAAGCGCCGTTTGATTTACCCATGCATCGCCAAGCATAACAATACCGCCCCAGTCACCCCGGTCTCTTGCGCCAATAGGCTGAGCGGAAGTGAATATAATTGGGTTAGCTGCATCGCCGTTGGCTATCAGCGTTCCGCCTGGCTGTACAACGAGCGTACCTTTGGTTGCTTTATCACCTTTGAGCACTGTCCCGGCGGGAATGGTTAGTGTCACTCCAGTCGGGATAAATACCTGACCCTTGATGAAGTATTGCTGGGAAGCATCCAGCGTGCGTGTTGCCAGCGTGCCTGAAAGGGTTTCGCCGACAGTAATGATGAAGTTTGCGATCGTAGAAGGATATCCTTTGCTATCAACTAACTGGAACGCCAGCGCAATGCTTGATCCCACGGGAGCATCTGCAGGAATTGTATACTCATAAGTGGTCGGTGAAGCTACACCGGCAAGTGCGATAAGATCCTCTTCAACACCCGCTACATACACAAACAAATCTTTGGCTCCATTGGGAGCGTCAAAGGCTATGTTGGCAGTTACAACTTCACCCGGTTTCCCGGATCCTGTAGCCGGATCAAGGGTGATCGTGGCAGCTGGATTTATTTTGTCATCACTACTACACATCATTAGGAATGCTGCCAGGGCAGCAATCGCTAACAGGTTGATTTTCTTTTTCATAGTATATTTTTTTCGCCTCAAAAGTAGGGGGATAACCTGGACGACTAATGAATGAGGGGTTAACAATTGGTTACGCAATTGTTAGCCAGGCCGGATAAAATTTAATAATTGCGTAACCTGGGGAAAGTCTTGGCCCTACATTTTACCAAACTTCCAGGAAAAACTTAGGGTATAAAGCGCCCCTACCTGATACTGGCGAATGAGTGCTTCCTGTTCGGTCTTGATGGTATTATCATTATCGTTATCCTGATACAGGGAGTAAGTAGCATTAAGAAGGTTTCTCACATTGAGCTTCGTTTCAAAACGCTTCTTCCAAACCTTTGCCACCTGCATATCCACGGAATGCCGAGGCATTTCCCACCAGGTTGGGAACAAAACATCGCCTACCGAGAATATGCGGGGCCCGAATAGGTTATACGCTGCGTTCATGGAGAAACCGGTCTCTTCATCGGCATAATACAACCCAGCATTTATGATGTAAGGTGATTGGCCTTGCAGTGGCCTGTTTTGCACCTGGTTAGTGGCCCCGGCGCCGATGTCCACATTACTCTGAATCCACGCGGCATTAAGGTTGACGGAAGTATTTCGTAAGAACTTTGAAACGCCCAGGCTGGCCAACGATTTCCTGAATTCGAATTCAATCCCGGCTGACGTTGCCGAGGGAGCGTTACCATACACAAGCTGAGGGTTCTCGGATGTGATCTGCAGGTATAATTCAATCGGGTCCTGAAATCTCTTGTAAAATCCTCCAATGCTGATGGCCTCACCTGGATTGGGATACATCTCCCAACGTAAATCGAAATTATCAATTGTTGCTGTCTTCAGGGTTGGAGTACCAATGAGGGCGGATTCGTACTCGAAAGCATAGAAAAGGAATGGGGCCAATTCTCTGAATTCAGGCCTGTTCACCGTCCGACCATAGGCAAGGCGGACCAGGGATCGGTCGCTTAGATTATAGGCAGCATTCAAGGAAGGCAGGGGAGAGAAAATCGGATTATTGACATTAATAGCTCCCGCGTTGGTTTTGGCGGTTAGTTTTTGAACGTTGTACTCGCCTCGGAACCCAACGGTTAGGTCCAACTTGCCAAATGGCATTGAGCCGCTCACATAACCTGCGCTAAGCAAATTCTCACCACTGTAGGAATCCTGGGGTTGAGTCCCTTCCTCAATGACAAATCCATCCTGTCTTTTAATATTCTCTGGCGAAAAAATAGTTGTGAGCGGCAATTGACTCAATTGCTGACCGATGGCCGGGTCAAAGTCAGACGTGTTCGGATAAAGGTAGTTGATATATCGTGCATTAAAATTGCGGGTCTTGTATTCCACATAGTAGCCAGCTTTGATTGTCGTCTTTTTTTCCTTGCTTTCAGCGCCGAGGCGCTTCTCAAAATTCAATGCATTGGAATATCCCAGATCTTTCAAATCAGACCAAAACCGACCTGTTTCGAAGACGTTTCCAGCAGCAGGCAACTGCATCGTATACGGAGCTTCCGATCCAGCAAGGGACTTGTCCCGATAGGTTCTGAAACGCCGATAGTCGGGTTCACTTCTGTTAACAATATTAAGGCCAAGCAACCAGCCTAAGGTTGAAGAACCATCACCAAGTTTATGGCTTCCTGTTAGTTGGCCTGAGTAAATTGAGCGGCTCAAGTAATGATAGGAATAGTTGAGGCGGTCATAATTGGGGTTTTGGATCTTGTCGTCCCCGGTTCGAATTGTGGATTCATGTTCCCCCAACTGAACAAAAAGGTTCTTGAATTCAAACTTATTGCGGTCATTGAGGTCTACGCGCCAATTGTGTACAAGGTTGAACCGAATGTCATTGCTGTAGAAATTATCCACATATTCGAATCTCTTTTCAGCACTCGTAGGTGTAAAGCTGTTGTACCGGTAGAAGTTAGCCTGGGCATACTGATAGGAATTTGAATACATAAGGGAAGTAACGTTGCTGAGTTTAACTGACTTGATGTTGAAGTTCCTTCCTATTGCAAAATTGAATCCCATGTTAAGTGGTGCTTGTTTTGTCACCGGCGCAAAGTTATTTGTCAATGACTTTCCGGCACGCTCACGAAGGCTTGAGTTCTTTGCTGTGCCTACCAGGGTCTTGGTAGATGGAAAATCCGCTGGCAAGCTTCTGAATCCGTTGTCAAACCCAAGCCAGTCGGTAGTGCTTCCCTGGGAAGAAATATGATCATTAAAGGTTGTGTTTGACCGATACCCAAAGTTCAAACCGACATTGGTGAACTCGTCGTTAGTTGGTTCTTTAGTAACCATTTGAATCACGCCTCCAGCAAAATCCCCCGGCAACTCGGCAGTTGACGATTTGTAAGTAAGCATTTGATCTATGGCCGCAGAACCAATCAGGTCGAAAGAAAACGAACGGCGGTCAATCTCGGTACTTGGCGCAATGGCTCCATTGATCATGACCTGGTTGTATCGTTCAGGAATACCACGAATAATCACAAAACGGTTGTCTACAATCGTTACCCCCGGGACCCGCTGCATTACCTGAGCTGCATCACGATCTGGAAGACGGACAATCTGCTCGGAGGAAATACCACTCACGACCAACTTTGCTTCGCGAATGCTCTTGATCAACGTAGCATCGGTATTGATTTCACGTTTTGCAGTAACCACCACTTCTGCCAGTTCAGAAACCTCTTCCGGAAGGGGAACTTCAAGGGAAGTAATTTTTCCGGCCTCGACAACAACATCGGCCAGTGTCTGCATCTTATAAGTGACAAATGAGACCACTATATTATACGTCCCGGGCTTCAGGTTGCTGATGAGAAATTTTCCGTCAATATCCGTTGCCGCTCCCACTGTAGTTCCTTGAATAACCACGTTAGCGCCAATGATGGGCTCGCTGGTCTTCGCATCCAGCACTTTTCCCGCGAGGGAACCGTTCTGGGCAAAGGAAAACGCTGAAATCAGAAGGAAAATGACAATCAGAAGCGGTGAGCGCATAACAAGGGTTTTGAAGTGACAAAGGTCACTTACTCATGTTATCCGGCTGATTCGTGGATGTTACCTAATTGTTAAAAACCAGACTGAACAGCCATCTTTCGTGTGGCCTGGGGTCGGTCAATAGGGAGGTGTTAAAATCGCTATTAAATGATAATGAACCGGTTACGGAACGCTGCCAAATAACATTCGGATAATCCGCAGATAACGGATATAAAATTGCGGTAATGTTACTTGCCTATGGGCACCTTGTTCAGGATCGCCTTGATGATGTCTGTGGTCTTCACATTATCTGCCTCCGCCTCATAATTCATAATAATGCGGTGGTTCATGACATCCGGAGCCACCTCTTTGATATCCTCTGGCAAGACATAGTCTCTGCCGTCTAAATAGGCGGCTGCCTTGGAGGCAAGATTCAGGTTGATGCTTGCCCGGGGCGAAGCGCCAAACTGAATATACTGGGCCTCATGATCCAGTTTATATTCCTTGGCTTGCCGGGAGGCTGATACCAGTTCAATAATATACTTTTCCAGTGATTCCGAGATCTTGACTTTGTTTACTTCCTGCCGGATGGAAAAGATGTCTTCTTTCGTGAGCACAGCATTTACGGTAAAATCAAACTGCATGTTGGAAATACGCCGCATGATCTCAAGTTCCTGTTCCTTGCTTGGATAGGTAACCGAAACCTTCATCATGAATCGGTCAACCTGCGCTTCAGGCAACGGATACGTGCCTTCATTTTCTACAGGGTTCTGTGTGGCCATGACGAGGAAGGGTTTATCCAACGTGAACGTTGTCTCACCAATCGTTACCGTCTTCTCTTGCATGGCCTCCAGTAGTGCCGATTGCACCTTGGCCGGGGAACGGTTGATTTCATCAGCCAGAATGATGTTGGCGAAAATCGGTCCTTTCTTCACTTCAAACTTTCCTTCGCGTTGATTGTAAATCATCGTGCCCACCAAATCAGAAGGCAGTAAATCAGGCGTGAACTGGATACGTTGAAAATCGAGATGCAACACCCGTGCTACAGTCGAGATGGTTAGTGTCTTAGCCAATCCGGGCACTCCTTCGAGCAGGATGTGACCGTTGGTAAACAATCCGATGAGGAGCCGATTCACCATATAATCCTGGCCAACTACCACCTTTGCCACCTCGGTGTATACCTGGTCAATCTTCTTGCGGTGCTCCTGGGCTAGTTCGGAAGTAAGTTCAAATGCCATAATTCAGTCGTTTCCAAAAAGTTGACCGCAATAATAAAGAATTCGATTCAAAAAATTTATGAAAGGCGGATGGATGGTCAATCTGTCCATGCAGCCCTCTCAGAGCAGCACCTTCATTCAAAAAAAATGATTTCCCGGTCGCCGGGATTTTGGAGAGTGGCCGTGACGAGATTCTGTGCAACCCGGTTCTCTTTGCTAACGAAAATGTGCCTTCTGGCCTCTTCTGCATCTCGAAAGATCAGCTCCCGGCTTGCAAAGCCAAAACCAATGTAGTTTCCGTGCTCCACCAGGACGAGGGATTGCTCCTCTGCACTTCTACCCTTTCCAAGAATAACAGCGCTCACGCCATCCGGAGCAAACGACTCAACCATTGCGGTAGTCCTTAGCTGATAGACCTCCGGACTTTCCTTTGCCTCGCAGGCCCCGCGGCATGTGCCGGACTGATGCGCATAGCAAGCGCCTTTGGCCGTCTGAAGACCTGAGAGTTTCGGGCATAAATCATACTCTTTTACTTTAGCCCACAAGAAACTCCATGCCGTACTTTTATTCGGGAATGAAATCAATGGCTTTGCGTTTCTGGTTATTGCATTTACAACAAAGCGGCGATATCCGTTCCGGTCAACGTAGTCAAAAATACCCCATTGCTCAACACGGAGTTTCTGTGCCAGGTTATACTTGGGCCAGCGGCTTCGTATCTCCTGGGCCTCCACGATCAAGGCGACTAATTCATTTCCGGTAAGCTCATACCGGATCGAATGAATCTCATTGCGAATATTGGATCGGTTCCACTCTTGCGCTTCACCGCTAAAATGACCGGCAATTCGTTTTTTGATATTGATTGCCTTCCCGACATAAATCACCTGACCGCGTGCATCACAGAAATAATACACACCTGGCTTCGCAGGAAGGTTGTCAAAATCCTTCTTTGAAAGATTGGGAGGCAACATAGCCTCTCCGGAATTACGCTTAAGGGCCTTGGTAATCACGCCACTTTCATCACGCTTTAGCAGCAGGTCAAAAATTTTTGCAGTGGCCTCTGCATCACCGCTGGCCCGGTGCCTGTCCTGAATAGCAATTCCCAGGCTTTCAGCCAGCCGGCCAAGGCTGTAGGAATCGAGTCCCGGGATTATTTTCCTGCTCAATTTTACGGTACAAAGTTTTCGGGTTGACCACGCTATCCCGGCATCATCAAGTTCTTTCTTTACAAAGCTGTAGTCAAATTGCGCATTATGCGCCACGAATATTTTTTCGCGAAGTTGCTCAGCAATCTGATGAGCTACTTCCTCAAACGGTGGCGCATCTTCTACCATTTCGTTCGTTATACCGGTCAGCCCGGTGATGAATGAAGGAACGCGGCGCCCAGGATTAATAAGCGTATGAAACCGGTTAGTGATCTGAATGCCATCGTGATGAATGATGGCAATTTCGGTCATGCGGTGATTCTCGGCGTAGCCCCCCGTGGTCTCGATATCAACTATGGCATACACACCCCGAAAGTAGTCATGTAGGATAAGCTTAAAAAGTTCTGGTCCCAACTATTTCCCGGTGTCTGGTGCGATGATATTCACCAGCTAAATCTCACCTTTGGCCCAATGAATCTTTTGATCCGATTCCTACTTTCCGGCGTGGCAGTCATGCTTACGGCTTATCTCCTTCCCGGTGTTCATGTCACCGATTATTGGGCGGCGCTCCTGGTGGCGGCACTGATCTCGTTTTCCAATCTGGTCATTCGCCCACTGTTCATTCTATTCACGATACCCATCACCATCCTAACCCTTGGGCTTTTTCTGCTTGCCATCAACGCCATGCTTATTCTTGGAGTAGATTACTTCGTTGATGATTTTCAAGTGGACGGCTTCTGGTGGGCGCTTGCATTCAGCCTCATCCTTTCCATCTTCAACAGCCTTTTTACGGACCTTACCAAGGAGAAACCCTAACGGATTGCCATCCATCACTTTAGTTGTTCCCCGTTGCGTATCGATGACTATTTTTCGTGCTGAAGTTATTCCTATGAAAAAGATCCTGTTCCTGGTTTTCGCCTCCTTTGCTTGCCATGGCCAGACGTTGAGTCCGCTGACCGTGGAAAAAATTATGCGCGATCCAAAATGGATCGGAGCGATTCCATCCAATCCCTTTTGGAGCGAAGATGGAAAGCTGCTCTACTTCAACGCGAACCCAGATAAGAACCTGGGCGACTCCCTGTACAGCATTTCATTGACAAATCGAATTCCTCAAAAAGTATCTCCTGGGATACGAAGGGGCCTACCAGCTCGCAGCGGTACTTACAACCGGAACCAAACCAAAAAGACATATGCCAGGAATGGCGACATCTTTCTCCTCGATATTGCTTCAGGCAAGGAAATTCAAATCACCAATACCCTTGAGCAAGAAGTCATCCCATCATTTTCAGCAGATGAAAAAAAAGTAATGTTTACAGTGGGCAGTAACCTCTTCAGTTGGGAAATTGGCTCAGGTCAGTTTTCTCAGCTAACCGATTTCCGGAAAGGAACACGAAAGACAGATCCCAAATTGACCGATCAGGAGAAGTGGCTTAAGGCCGACCAGCTGGCTTACTTTAGAATTCTTAATACTAGAAACGAAAATAAGAAAGCAGCGGAAAAAATTCAGAAGGCTGACAGATCAAGGCGACCCAAGGAAATCTACACTGAAGAAAAGAATGTAGCTGAAGTGCAATTGAGTCCTGACGGAAAGTACATCACGTTTCGGCTATCAAAGTCACCTGCCATAAAGAGCACCATCGTGCCAAACTATGTGACCGAATCGGGTTTTACCGAAGACATTCCTGCCCGAGCAAAAGTGGGCGGCCAGCAAGCCCAGGTTGAGTTTTTTGTCTATGACATAGCCAAGGATACGGTGTTGGCAGTTAAGACCGATGAAATTCCCGGGATTCAAGAGACAGCAGCCTTTCGGAAGGACTACCCCGCGAAACCTGCCAAAGACAGTAAACCAGCTAAAGTTGAGAATCGTCAAGTCACTTTTTCCGGACCGTTCTGGAGCGCAAATGGAAAAAACAATTTTGTGGTCGTCCGGTCTCAAGACAACAAAGACCGCTGGCTGCTTTCACTAAATGTCTCCACGCAAAAGTTTTCACTTATTGACCGGCTTCACGACGACGCCTGGGTAGGCGGACCCGCCACTGGATTTGGCTTTGGCTCTGCAGGCTGGGTCAACGACAATACAATATGGTTTCAATCCGAGGAGACTGGATATGCTCATCTCTATGTGTATGATTTTGCAACAGGAAAACGCCAGGCGCTTACTTCCGGCAACTACGAAGTTCAGCGCGTGGAGGTGTCCAGGGACAAGAAGTTCTTTTACCTGACCACCAATGAGTCTCATCCTGGCGAGAGACATTTCTACCGCATGTCAGTCACCGGTGGAAAGACTGAAAAACTGACCAGCCTTCCTGGTGCGCATGAAGTAACATTGCCTCCTGGTGAAAAATGGTTGGCCATCCGGTATTCTTATACCAACAAGCCATGGGAGCTTTTTCTGCAGGAAAACAAACCAGGAGCGCCGGTCCAGCAAATAACCCGTTCGCTGACGGAAGAGTTTACCTCCTATCCGTGGCGCGATCCTGAAGTAACAACATTCAAGGCACGGGATGGCGCGAATGTTTATACGCGCGTCTACACGCCAGCTAAGCCAAATGGTGCCGCTGTTATTTTTGTACATGGAGCCGGCTATACACAAAATGCGCATAAGTGGTGGGCCAGCTACTTTCGAGAATATATGTTCCATAATCTGCTCGCCGACAAGGGTTATACCGTTCTGGACATAGATTATCGGGCCAGCGCGGGATACGGACGAGATTGGCGCACCGGGATCTACCGGTTTATGGGCGGAAAGGATCTAACGGACAATGTTGATGGAGCCAAATGGTTAGTTGATAAATATGAAATTGACCCGAAACGAATCGGAATCTACGGCGGTTCATACGGTGGATTCATAACGCTCATGGCCATGTTTACAACACCGGACGTTTTTGCTGCTGGTGCTGCCCTCAGGCCGGTCACAGATTGGGCCCACTACAATCACGGTTATACTTCCAGCATTCTAAACGAACCCACAACCGACAGCATCTCCTATGCCAAGAGCTCGCCCTTATATTATGCTGAGGGGCTAAAAGGACATCTGCTCATTTGTCATGGCATGGTCGATGTGAATGTTCACTTTGAGGATGCCGTGAGGTTATCCCAACGGCTTATCGAACTTGGCAAGGACAATTGGGAGCTTGCTGTGTACCCGGTGGAGGATCACGGTTTTGTTGAGGCCAGCAGTTGGACTGACGAATACAAGCGGATTCTCAAACTGTTTGAAACACAACTTAAATGACCTACTTGCTTGTCTTAGCGTGACTGCCAATTATGGGCAAAAAGGGCCCATACTTGTGTTGCGCTTCTGAGAATTTGTCAGCATAAGGGCCAAATGGGTGATCGACAGGTTTCGAAGAAATTACCGGCCAATCGCCTGACAAGTCCATAGCCGGCCGGGGCATGGAATTCACAAAGGCCGCAATATCCCAGGCCTCCTCATCGCGAAGTTGCGAACTATCAGCTGGTGTTTCGTTGGGCATATTCATTTTAATGTATCCTGCCATTCTCGACAACCGGAAAATTCCGGCTCCCGTGTTATAGCTATTGGGACCCCAAAGC
Source organism: Cyclobacteriaceae bacterium (assembly GCA_031423035.1). Classification (GTDB taxonomy): domain Bacteria; phylum Bacteroidota; class Bacteroidia; order Cytophagales; family Cyclobacteriaceae; genus ELB16-189. The sequence goes on from JANPES010000189.1 coordinate 10,893, forward strand.
GGTGGATACAACCATTCTAATCCATTTGGATTTCTAGCCCCTTCACCATCGCGGCCATGACAACGAAGACAATGTGCGTCATAGAGAACTCTTCCTCTTTGCGGATCAGTTGCGCGATCTAGAAAGGGCAAATCAAAGATTCCCGCACCCGCTGGAACACTATCTTTTGGGATACCAAACCCTACCCACTGTATGTAGGAAACGAAAGCCCGCATCTCTTTGCTGTCTTCATCAAGTTTCTTTCCGTTGAGACTTCTTTCCAGACAATCATTGACACGTTTTTCAATCGACTCCCGGGTTCCTGACCGTGGCCGGAATTTTGGATAGGTAGAGGCAACAGCAGAAAAATTATTACCAAATATTTTCCTCCCTGCCTTCAGATGGCAATTCTGACAGTTCATTCCATTGCTGATATTGGAAACACTCCCCTGCGGACCCAGGTAAACGGCTGTATGCGAAACCAATTCACGCCCATAACGAATCAGATCACCTTCAGGAGATAGCGGAATCATTAATGAGTCTGGTGGGGACCAGGTTGCAGCAGGCCCTTGCGCATCCAATTGCGCGGGTTGAGCGTCAGTGTCTAGTCTCATTGGGATAAAAAATGGAATCAACAGGGCAACCATAACAATGAGAATCAAGGAAATTGCCGAGAGGCAAAGACGAATCGTATTCAGCAGACGTTTCTCCTCGTCCATATGCTCACCGGCTGCGAATGGCGCTCATGGCCTTGTGAAACTCATGCTTGATCCGGTGCCCGCGAACATGATGCTGATCTTTGACAACCCATTTCCCCGCGACCAGTGTTCCTAGCACGCGGCTGGAATCGGATGTGTAAACCAGGATGGATGCCAGGTGTTGCGGCTGTGCAACTTCCAGCAAATGGGAATTGGCCTTGTATACTACTGCATCTAGCGGAGATCCAGGAGCAAAATGTTCTGAATCCTTCCTTCCCATGGCGCCGCGCCCCGAGGTAACTGATTCATTGACCATATAGTGTGCGGCGTCCCCGTGAAACGTATTCCGGCGATTTGTGGCCAATCGCTGACGGTAGTCGATCATTCGAAATTCTTCCAATGGATTTATTCCAATATGACTATCTGTTCCTATCGTCCAGCGACCGCCGCGTTCTGTGTATTCTTTCATTCGGAAGATTCCATCGCCCAGGTTTCCTTCCGTTGACGGGCATAATACCACATGCGCTCCTGAGGCGGCCACACTTTTCAATTCCTCGTCATCGAGGTGTGTGGCGTGAACCAGATTGAACCGGTGATCAACCGGCAAGTTTTCCAACACCCATTGCATAGGCCGCTTTCCACAGTAGGCAATGCTGTCTTCTATTTCTTTCTTTTGTTCAGCTACGTGAAGATGAAATGGCAATTCAGCCGGGCCTTCGCTGTAGGTTCTGACGATATCATTGAGATCTACCGCACGCAGGGAATGAATGCTGAATCCCAGCTTGGCTCCGGGTTGATCAGCAACCACTTTTCTTGAGGCCTCGAGTAGCTTGAAGTAGCTATCAACGGTTTCTGAAATGAATCTGCGCTGACGTTCAGCCGGCGGCTTACCAAATCCTCCTTTTTGATAAAAGACAGGAACGAGCGTAATGTGAATGCCTGCGGTTTCTGCTGCCGCCACCATCCGCTCTCCCATTTCAGCAAGATGAGTGTACGGCTTTCCGATCTTGTCATGATGGAGGTAGTGGAATTCCGCTACATGCGTATAGCCCTGACGAACCATTTCGGCATACAGCATGGCCGCAATCGCCTCGGCCTGATCCGGATCTACCGAAAGAGCACACTTGTACATCTCTTCACGCCAGGTCCAAAAATCATCATTGGTGCCGGGGGGATGATTTTCTGCCCACCCGGCCATCGCATATTGAAATGCGTGCGAATGCGCATTCTGAAATCCAGGAAGTGCATATCCGTCGACCGCCTCAAGCGCAATACCTTCTTCAGGTGGAAGCGAAGAGATGAAGTGAATTATGCCTTTGCGGTCAACGCCAACATGGGCCGGCGAAAGCCAATCCTCGCGCTGAAGTATTCCCTTAAAACGAAAATAGGTCAACGGATTAGAGGTGCTCATAGCTGGTCTATAAGTTTCTGGAAGACGCCCTTTAGCAGCGTTCTCATTTCCTGTGCCTTAGTATCATCATACTCCCGCTCCGTCTGATCCATGTAGTTCATCTTTGTCATTTCCAGTTGCAAGGCATGCTGGCCCAGGGCTGGCTTACCGAAATGTCGGGTAATGTAGCCACCTTTGAAAGGGAAATTGTGTCGGGTCTGAAAGCGGGAATGGTCGAGTATACTTAGTGTGGCCTCGATCAGTCCGGGCGAGGCTGACGTCCCGTCGGCATCACCAAGAATCAGGTCAGGGAATTTTTCCGGGTGAATGGTTGGGACAAACTGACGGATCGAATGACAATCCCACAGCAGGGCCTGTCCATGCTTGTGAATCAAGTGATTCAATATCTCCTGGATTCTTACATGATACGGGTAGTAGTAGCTCGACAATCTCCGCTGAACTTCCTTTTGATCAACTTCAGTTCGCTTATCGTTGTACAATTGTCCGCCCAGGAAATTTGTAGTGGGGCAAAGCCCGGTGATAATTCTTCCATCCGTATAAAGTGGTTTCTCTTCAGGATCGCGATTCAGGTCGATGACCCATCGGCTGATCCGCGCCGAAATCATTGTGATTCCAAGCTCCGGAGCAAAATCGTAAAGTTTGTCAACAAACCAGTCCGTATCATCCGGCGCTTCGATCAGCCCATTTACATACTGGTTCTTGAGATCATTTGGAAACTCGGTGCCGCAATGCGGAATACTGAGAAGTATGGGAACTTCAGCATGGGTGGGGGCAGAGATTCTGAATACCTCTTCCATTATTTCTTTGAAGCACGGCACTTCGCTAGCTCACCTTGGCAATTTTCGGCCAGGTCCCGAGCAAGCATGGCATCTTCTTCGGCCTGCAAGGCTTGTTTCTCCTTTGCCACTGCCATTTGCTGGGAGTCCTTAGCGAGTATCGCTTGCCTGAGCGCCTCTTCCGCATTTCTTTCGGCTGCTACTTGTTGCACGAAGGCATATACAAAAGACAGGACGAGGGCAAAAACCAACAGGCCGAAACCAATGCCTGCCCGACGGCGTGACTTTCGTGTCTGCTCCTGGATCCTCTTCAATTCTTCCTGCATCCGAAGTATCTCGTTTTGCGTTGCCATGGTGAATTGGTTTTGTGTTTTTCCTGATTGCTACTTCTGCTTCTTTTTTCTCTTCTTTTCAGGAGCAGGTTGCGCGATCTGCTTTACCGTCGCCGTGTCCTTCAACTGTTTGACTTCTTTTGTGGCAGCTGATGCCTCCAAATGCAACTGATCTGAAGCGGGAAGGACGATTCGTTTCTTCAACTTCATGATACGCCGGTAGGCTTCATCAATCCTTTCCTGCTTGATTTGACCATTCTCAACCAGTCCCCGTATGACTTTATGCACCTTATCCACGGTACGCTCCTCACTTCCTTGGATATTATTTGAAAAGCCAAGGAGATCAACACCTGCGTTAATTGAAAGCCGAATCGATTCTTCCAGGCCATACTGCTTGGCGATCGCCAGCATCTGCATGTCATCTGAGAAAACCACACCATCGTACCGTAATTGCTTCCTCAACAGGCTGTCAATCATTCGGCTCGAGAGTGTGCCCGGATATCCCCGGGGATCAAGTTGCTTATTGACAATGTGTGCTGTCATGACCCCATCCGCGGCGCCCGAAGAAACAAGGCGTTGGTATGGTATCAATTCCGCCGCCGTCCAGGAGCCCGTTACATCCGCCACACCATAGTGCGTGTCTGCCATGGAACTTCCGTGGCCAGGGAAATGCTTGAGCACCGTTATCACACCAAACCTTCTATGGGCCTTGATGAATTCATTGGCCAGCAAGGCAACCGAGTCGGGGTTCGCTGAAAATGCTCTTCCCACTGTGTATATCACCGTATTTTGTTTGTTAACACCCAAGTCCAGCACCGGCGCAAAGTTTACGTTGATGCCCAACCCTGCGAGTGTGGATGCGGTTGATTCGGCGTAAAAACGTACTGAGTCAAGCGATGGCGAACGTCCCATCTCCTGGGCGGTGATGGATCGTGGAAAGCCGTATTTCTCTTTCAGCCGATTTACTTTTCCCCCTTCCTGATCAATGGCAAACATAAGTGGAATTGAAGCAGCCTTTTGATAGGCCCAGATGATCTTCTTGAGCGAAGCAAAAGCGGCGCTGCTCTTCGGTATGTTCTTTTCAAACATGATGACTGCCCCAACTTTTCCCTGGCGAATCTCCTCAAGCACCAAGGGATCAGCCTGCGTACCGGGAAATCCAATCAGAATCATCTGCCCTATTTTGATTCCCAAGGAATCTGCAGGTTGCGCAAAGAGACCATTGCTTAAAAACACGAAGAGTGCGATGCCGGGCAATTTGCAAAGCCCGGCCACTCCAAAGATCCAATCAATATGTCTCATAAATGTTTCTTAGGACTTCCTGCATTTTGTTTCGGACATTCCCGGTGGGTACAGTAAAGTTATTATTCATCCAACTAAATATGAGCATTCTTCCGCTCCGTGTGACCAAAAATCCACTCAGCATATGATTATTTCTTAGCGAACCTGTCTTTCCATAAATATAGGGGCGGTCAGCTATGTAGTAATCCCTGATTGTGCCGCTTACGCCGCCAACGGCCAATAAATCGAACAGTCTGTCGCGGGGAACGAGCATGCTGATCTTGTCCCACAATTTTACAATCGACCGGGGTGTGAATAGATTCATCCGGGACAATCCGGAGCCGTCCACCCAAACAGGAGGGTTAGGAAGGTCCGCAAGAAATCTTTTTTCCGCTTCACGAATGGCAATGTCTGTACTCAAACTGTCTGTTAGCATTCCTGCACAGAGTAGTAGCAATTGCTCCGCAATAAAATTGTCACTCTCCTGCATCATCACTTTGTAGAGGCTGTCGGAAGGCACTGAATAAAATACCTGTGCGCCCGCTGAATATGGAATTGAAATCAGTTGAACGTTCCGCTTCAGCGTGTCGCTTAACAACCGAGTCAAGAACTCGTTGCTATAGTGAAATGGGATTTCCCATTCCGAGACTGTATCCTTGCGTCCAGGAACATACATCAATGAGTTTGATCCAATATCCCTTACCATTTCGTGATTCTCTTTTGCGGCGGCGGCACGAAAAACCGGTGTATCAAAAATAGCAGGCGTTGGCACGAATAGCGCACCCTGTTTCTCCATATGAAATCGGTTTCCATAAATCGGAAATGGGGTTCTTTCGACTTGGTAGTCATATCGGTAATCGCCCCATGACCATCCCGGGCCGAAATGGTCCGCTTGAAAATTCTCTGTTGCGAAAAACAGCTTTGAGGGGTTGTTGCGAAGGAAGTTAAGTGTACGATCGCTTTGAACTACATCATCATACAAGAAACTCGGGTCGCCTGTTCCCCAAAAAATCAGCGAGTCACCACGTTTTTCATACCGCAAGGCGGGGATAGAGTCACCCAGCAATTGAAGGGACGCATAAAGCGTAAAGATTTTTGTGTTTGATGCCGGAATAAAATAACGGTCGCCCTGATGATCAAATACAGTCTTTTGACGCAGGGGGTCATAAAGCGTAAATCCAATATGATCGTGAAAATCTTTTTCCGCTTGATCGATTTGCTTATGCAGATAGCGGGAAGGGGAGCAGGAAGTTGCAAACAACAACCCAGCCAGCCAAATCCATCGGCACGCCTTCATCCGGCGTTTACGTAGCGTTCTGTCAGGATTTTGCAATGATGCGTTTCGTGTCCGGCAATGATGATTCCCAACGCGACTACAGATAGCTCATTCTTATTCGCTGTTCCTTTCCGGGTGAGCATCTCTTCAGTAAAACTTTCAAACAGGTCAACGGTAGACGTTCGCAAGTGCTGCATCGCTTCCCCGATTTGCGTGAGACTACGTCCGGTTGCATTCAGGTGATTGGCATATTCGTTTTCGTCAAAGCCAGAAAGCGGCGTTCTGTCATTGCGTGCGAAACGCAATGCCCGATAGGTAAAGATGCGCTCAGCGTCCATGATATGGCACAGCACTTCCCGGACTGACCATTTGCCTTCGGCATATCGAAAATCGCTCTTTGATTCAGGAATAGAGTGTATCAATTCCATTGTTCGATACCCTGAAATCCGTAAAGCTTGAAGCACATCCGGATGTGGCACCAACTTAACATACCCTTTGTAAAATGCGGGGATCGTTTCCAGATTTAGGAACATAGGCGACGTTTGATTGAAAAGTACACAATACGGCTAATAAATTAATGATTTGAGCGCTCGGCGGCTTTAATCATACGCTTCCGGAGGAAATTCTCTGCCGGCAGGACCAGAAGGGCAATGAGAACCTGGACAAAGAATTCAGCAACAGGAGTATCTGCAAGCGTCACATTGGCAGATACTACCGTTTGAACAAATTGAATAAGAAGAACAATGGTAAGTGTCGAAAGGAATTGGCTGAGGTAGCGAAACCGGATGGTGGACACATTGAGCCTCAGGGATAGCACAACAAGGGCTCCAAAAAATAGAAATTCAAGCGCAAAGAACGCCGGCCTCTTCCAGTAGGGGGGAACCACACTCACATCGATTGTATCGAGCTTCGAAATCTTTCCGAACAAATCTCTTGACTCCACCTTGACGCTATATCTGCCGGGGGGTAAGAATGGAAAATTTATTACGTTGTTAATTGTCGACCACTCAGACCATGTTGTTTGAAGACCTGTTACCCAGTAATGGTACTCAACAGCTTGAAGGCTGACATATTCCGGCTGAATGAATTCAAACGTGAGGGCACTTTCACGCTCATCCACGCGTATTGATTTGGGAGATAGTCTTGATTGCCGGTTTCTTACTTCTCTCAGAAAAAGAGGATTCCCTTCAGCAGAAATAGTGCTGAACTCACTCGAGAATTTGTACAACTCATTGGCAGCCGTGACTACCCAAAGGCTTTTTCCTTTTTCTGCAGGTGCCAGAAAACGGATATCCGGGAACAAGGCCAGCCATTCAGTCTTCATTTCACCCTGCAATTTCCGGTCGACCGTTCTCCATCGGTGTCCATCATAGAACCAAAAGGCTCCTGCCGATGCAAAGTATTTCTTTGGACCGGGCAATGAGTCATATTTCACAAACTTGCTTTTGAAACTCAGGTAATGGAAGAACTCACCGTTCTGAGTCAGGTAGACCTCTTGTCCATAGGCAAGCCCAACTGTTTTGTCAATGGAGACAGCGGGTAACTCAATCGTTTCAGTTTCCAGAATTTCACCCGCCTCAATACCCAAGCGGTTGACGCGGTCTCTTCCGCAGATCCAGAGGTTTTGGGCGTTATCTTCAAAGAAATAGTCCGAGAACATGGAAAGAGAATCTGGAAAATGCTCGTCAGACCAACCCGTTTTTGAGGCCCGAAAAGATTTTATCTCACCCGCATATGTGCCGACGAGCAATTGATTGAGGTTATTGGAAAAAAAGATTGCCCTGGAGGGAACTGATGTAATCTGTATAGCCACCAGATCTTTAACTTCAAAAACTCCGCTGACGCCCCCTCCAATTAGTTTATTATCAACGAGAATCAATTGATCTACTTTTCCAACAACGCCCAGTACTTGCGTAAAAGAATATTCAATCCCCCGCAATACCTGCCTGGACTTCTGAACCTTTGCTTTTCGTTTTGCTGAAGGCTTCGGGGTTTCCTTCTCTATTTTTACTTCAGGAGACTTTTTTTTGCCGAGACCCAGGAGGCCTCGCCGACTTTTTTTTCGTTCTGCTAAAACCGGTTCTGCTTCTGGCTTTCGTTCGACAATGGTTTGAAGCACCTCATACATCTCGGTATCAAAAATTTCCTGCTTGATCAGGCTGAAGAGCCCCAAGGTGGTTCCGACGTAAATAGTTCCACCATAGGACTGCACACACAAAAGGTTTCCGGAAAGACCTGGATAGTGATTAAATGTGCGGAAGGGAAGGAAAGGTGCAACGCGAGAAAACCCATATTCATGGGCTATCCATACCCCCATATTCCGGTCGGTATGAATGGCAAAGACCTCATTGTCGGGAAGGCCGGTAAAGTAGTTTGTTATCTCAGTTGTTTCGCCTGTCTCAATATCCACAAAAACAACTCCTCCCCTAAGTGTGCCAATCGCAACCAATTTCTCATTTACCCACGCGGCGTTAGCAACAACGTTGGCATTCAGGTACTCCGCATCCTTTAGCTGCATTTCCAGCACAGGTGACCCTTCCCGTTTTGTGAAGAAGCGATTATCCTCCGTTGCTACAAAAGAAGTCTTGCCGTTGGGGGACTGCTCACTAAATACCAAATGGCCACCTTGAAAAAGATCGGATGCCACCAACTGATTCTCCCCGACCTTCTTCAAGCCTTCATTCTCGGTATCTACATAGAGTTTATCGCCGATGACATACAATCCTGTGTAGGTTCCTTCTCCGATCGAGGCGATAGCAACTCTTGTCGTTTTGGAAGAGAGCGAAGCCACTTTGTACAGCGTGGTCTCACTCAGAAAATAGACATCATCCTTAAGGGCATGCGAGACAAAGATATTTTTCGCTTCTGGCAGAGAATCCGACAAAGGTTGATATTCTAGTTGTTTGCCGTCATTGCGCGTAATTCGTCCAAAGCCGGAAGTGCCACCACCGAACAGCACGCCTGATTCGGTCGCTGTCAGGGTATATATAGCCCCAGGTGTTAATACCTGGTTCCAGGTTCGCCCGTCAAACTGGAGGATGCCAGACCGATTTGCGAAAAACAAAACACCGTTATCATCCTGATGGATATCATAACTCAGGTAACTGATTTTGTCGCTGCCCGGCTTGTAATGAGAAAGGAAATAATGTCCGGTTTGCGCCCAGAGAAACAGATTTGCAAAGCCAACGAAGACAAGCGTGAATGCAATTCGTATCATGAGGGTATGCCAATCTCAAATATACTTGGTTCGGGCAAACTCGGCTAACTGATTTTTGCCCAGTTTATCGTACTCTTCCGAAGAGCCGAAAGATGGGCTTTAATAGGTGAATTTTCCGGTTTCTTAAGTTCCGGATCATCCGCAAGAATAGTTGTTGCCGCTTCGCGCGCCTGCTGGAGGATCTTACCGTCTTTGCTAAGATCAGCGATAAGTAAATCGAGCAGGCCACTCTGCTGTGTCCCCATCAGGTCGCCGGGGCCGCGCAACTCCAGGTCAGTTTCCGCAATCTCAAAGCCGTTATTCGTCCGAACCATGGTCTTCATTCGAAGCCGGGCTTCTGCGCTCAACTTGAAGCTTGTCAACAAAATGCAATAAGATTGCTCCGCGCCACGGCCAACGCGTCCGCGAAGCTGATGTAGTTGGGAAAGTCCAAACCGCTCGGCGCTTTCAATAACCATGACGGAGGCATTCGGGACATCCACGCCCACCTCGATGACGGTTGTGGCCACCATAATTTTCGTTTCTCCTTTTACAAAGCGTCGCATTTCAAACTCCTTGGCTTCCGGCTTCATCTGCCCATGAAGTATGCTGATTGGGAGATCCGGAAAGGCACGAGAAATACTCTCATACCCGTCCATCAAATGCTTTAAATCCAGTTTCTCTGATTCCTCGATGAGCGGGTACACGATGTACACTTGCCGGCCGGCATCAATCTGGGATTTCAGAAATGCGTTGACCTGAAGGCGATGGGAATCAAACTGGTGCGTTGTCTTGATCGGCTTCCGTCCTTTTGGTAATTCATCAATTACAGAAATCTCCAGATCACCGTAAAGGGTCATAGCCAGGGTCCGCGGAATGGGTGTAGCGGTCATGACAAGAACATGAGGAAATACAGAGGCGTTCTTCTGCCAGAGCTTTGAGCGTTGCGAGACGCCAAAGCGATGTTGCTCATCAATAATAGCGAGCCCAAGCTGATGGAAACGCACTTCCTCCTCCAGCAAGGCATGCGTCCCAATCAATATCTTCAATTCGCCCGAAAGGAGTTGTTCATGCAGAACCTTTCGCATAGACTTTTTCGTAGAACCGGTCAGTAAGGCAATTGCAAGTCCCATCGCATCCGCGTACACCTTCAAATTTTGGAAGTGCTGTTGCGCGAGAATCTCAGTGGGTGCCATTAGCGCTGCCTGGGCTTTGCTACCAATCACCAACAGCATGCAAATGAAAGCAACGATGGTTTTGCCACTTCCTACATCCCCCTGAAGCAAACGACTCATTTGTCTTCCTGACTTCATGTCGTGATATATCTCACGGATCACTCGCTTTTGTGCCTCAGTCAGCGCAAACGGGAGGTGATGATTGTAAAATTCTGTTAGGATGACTGTATCCCTGAATTCCTGACCCTTGAATTTCTCATACCGCACAAGTTTCATCTTCAATAACCGAAGCTGCAGGTAGAATAGCTCTTCAAATTTTAATCGGTACTGTGCAGCAGAAAGCGCTACCTGGTCTTCCGGAAAATGTATGTTGTGAACTGAAGCCGGTTTCCCTGCCAAGGAAAACTGGTTGAGCAGTCGCTCGGGAAGCGTCTCTTGTATACGCAAATGGCCCGATTTCAGAACCTCCTGTTGGAGCCGCGAAATGGTTTTGCTGTCTACATGCCGGGTGCGAAGCTTCTCAGAAAGTGGATAAACAGGCTTTAAACTACATTTTTCACCTTTTTCCTGCTCAACATCCACCTCGGCATGGGCGATAGAAATGGTCTTTCCATAGCGACTGGGTTTGCCAAATACCACGTATGGAACGCCAGGTTTTACTTTTTGCAGGACCCAATTGATCCCTTGAAACCAAACCAGCTCCAAACTTCCGGTCCCATCGGTAAAGTGTCCAACCAGGCGTTTTTTGTATTGTGTCCCAACTGTTTCAAATCGGCTAATCTTGCCCCGGATCTGAACATAGGTCATCTCCTCATGAATATCCTTGATCTGGTAAAACCGGGTGCGGTCCTCATACCGAAACGGGTAGTGCTGGATAAGATCACCGAATGTAAAAATTTTCAACTCCTTCTGCAGAAGTGCTGCGCGCTGCGGCCCAACACCCTTCAGGAACTCAATGGAAGTCTCAAAAAATGAGGCCAACGGACTTGCTTGTTAGGTAAGGTGAAGGTCAGGCAACAATTGTATGCCAAGGTAACAAATCAACGCGGAGCATTTTGAAGAAATCCCAGTCAAAAGTGCTGCTTGGCAATCCCGTATCTCCCCTTAACGAGATAGCCTTCCCTGCCGCCACTCCAGCGTATTAATAATCCGCATCGCGTCTTTTTTTACAAATTCAATCGCAGGTCGGAGTGAATCATTCTGGACTTTGACATTGAAATATACTGCGCCGCGCAAAAAATGCTCAGAAGAATCAGTCAATGTAAACTGAAACTGACTGGGAACTTCACCGTCAAGCTCGGCAATAATAGCTGTCTTTCCGCTTGGTGTCCTAACAATCGATTCGTCAATAGCATACGCCTTGACCTGATGCTTTGCAGTCAGCACGTACGCGTCCTGAAGATATTCCTTTAATAGTTTATTGCTGTTGCCAATAGACTTGTAAGTGACATGGATGGTCGCCTGAAGGAAAGGGTAATGGATTTCGACCCAGTGCCTGTCCCTGATCCAGGATGTATCACGCATAAACCGCGCATGGCTGGAGTACTCAAAGCGATAGGGCAGCGTATCCGGAGACATGAGGTAGGCAGGTTCCGGCAGAACAAGGCGATTATACCCGATGGGTTTCGGCTGATACTCGGTGGTGCAAGAACTGCTTGCAGCAACCAGCAAAAGCAGGCTCCACATGGTCTTGAAAATAGTACGCTTAGTCTTCACCTGGTTTTGCGTCCGCGAAGACCACGCGAATGCGTTTGATTCTTTTTTCATCAACGATAATGATCGTGAATTGGAACCGACCGTGCGTGATAATGTCTCCGGCAACCGGCATCGTCTTGTTAAGCTCAAGCATCAGTCCGCCAAGGGATTCGCTTTCTCCTTTCACATCATCGAAGTATTGAGCGTCCAGGTCCAGTACTTTGCAGAAGTCATGAGATGAGATTTTCCCCTCAAACACATATGTTCGATCATCGATCTTCTGATAAAGGGCCGAAATTTCATCAAATTCATCATTGATCTCTCCGATAATTTCTTCGATGAGGTCTTCCAGCGTCACAAGTCCACTGGTGCCTCCATACTCGTCGGCCACAATGGCGATATGAACCCGCTTGTTCTGAAAATCATGCAATAGCGAATCAAGTCGCTTTGTTTCTGGAACAAAGAACCCGGGTCGCAAGAGGCGCTGCCATTGAAAATTCTTACTTTCACCAAGGTATGGCAAGAGGTCTTTAGTGTATAAGATTCCCTCAATGGAGTCAATCGTCCCCCGAAATACAGGTATCCGTGAATATCCGGATTTACTTACTGCATCAAGTAATTCCTTAAAATCCAGCTCGACGTCAACCGTTGAAATCTCAAGTCTTGACTTCATTACCTGCTTCACGGTTAGCGTCCCAAAGTTTACAATTCCCCTCAGGATTTCCCGCTCATCGATGGTTGTCTCTGGGTTATCCGTTGTCAGTTCCAGGGCTTGATTGAGTTCTTCCACCGTGCTGTTATATCCGCGTTTGGCAATTCTTCGTTCGATCAGGCTGCTCATGCTCATCAGAAAATAGGATACTGGAAGCCAAATTTTTTCCAACACAATCCAAAGCCCCGCTGTCAATCGGGCAATGACCAGGTTGCGCTGTGTAGCATAGACTTTAGGAACGATCTCACCAAAGAATGTAATCAATACAGTGGTAAGCAGTGTGACAATTCCTACAATGGTTTGCGCTGGCTTGTGTGTACCCGTCATCTCCCACATCAAAAATGTAGCGATCGTGACGACGCCCACATTAACAAAGTTGTTCGAAATAAGGATCGTTGCGAGAAGCAAGCGTGGGCGCTTGAGCAACGCAAAAATCTTGGAGTTTTGCTTGTCTTCAGAATCCCGAAGGCGGTCCAAATCATCAGCTTTTAGGGAGAAGAATGCTACCTCCGAAGCTGAAATCATTGCGGACATAGCGAGCAAGGCCCCAATCACAAGGAAACTGAATAAGTAAAAGGGGTTCACTTCCATCGAGGCAACGTCAAGCAGGAATATACCAGAAGGCTCATCCAAGGGGTTCGGATTTCTGCCGATGTTTTTTTAATTTTTCTAGAATGGTAAATCATCTGTGCTGTCTGTACTCGATTTGGTTTCGATTGTTGACGGGTTAGTTTGTGCAGGCGCTGATGGCCGATGTTCTGCACTGGGGCTACCGTCTCTGCGGGTGCTCAGCATTGTCATGTTATCACCAACAATTTCTGTAGTGTACCTGGTTACTCCTTCTTTTTCCCAAGAGCGCGTGCGCAGTTTCCCCTCCACGTAGATCATATCCCCTTTGTGCAGATATTTCGATGCAATCTCGGCCAGACCTCTCCATAGGACGATGTTGTGCCATTCTGTTATTTCCTTCTTTTCACCCGTTGTCTTGTCCTTGTAGGACTCAGAGGTAGCCAGCGTAAAATTGGCTACTGAAGCTCCGTTCTCAAGGTTTCTCACCTCTGGGTCCTTGCCCAAGCGCCCCACTAAAATGACTTTGTTAACACCAGACATAATCCTTGCATTTATTTGATTTATTGCGATTAACTCATCGCCGGCTCCTCCCCTTCCGGGAAGGGCAAGCATGCAAATTTACCAAATCCCCATGACACCTAAATTAGGGGCCGCTCCTCAAGGTGTCGACTGATTAGGACTGGTTTTGGAAGCCGGGCAATTTGACGGGCACTATAAAATGCCGAACCGGCAATCAACGCGCCTCGCGCAAGCAGGATTGTTCTCGCCAGGTCAAGCTCGATGAAGCTGGCATGAATAATTTGATGGGTAAGGATGTGCTTGCGTGGAGATGATACCTCCAACTTTTCGATAAAGTCTCTTCGGATAAACTTATTCTCTACAAGAAGCCTGCGAATTTGGTTTGCTGGCACCCGACTCTCTGTTTCAATGAGCGGAAAGTCAAATAAGCCGGTCCAAATATCCCCTGGGCCCCGCTCCTTCATCAAAATCTTTTGAGCATGACGAGCGACCAGGTAATAGAAGTACCGAGGTGTTTGTTTCTTGGCTTTCTCCTTAACTGGCAGAAATTGTTGGAGATCCCGCTGTGACGCAAAACATACCCGCTTGAATGGACATGTCTCACACTTTGGATTTCGCGGTAGGCAATGCATTGCCCCAAATTCCATGACAGCCTGGTTGTGCATACCCGGATTTGCTGCGGGGATAATCCGGTTCGCTAATTCAGCGAACACCTTCTTGCCTTTCGCTGAAGCAATGTCATTCTGGATTCCAAACACCCGTGCAAGGACCCTAAACACGTTCCCGTCAACTACAGCCACCTGCTCATCAAACGCGAACGATGCAATGGCTGCAGCCGTGTAGTCACCAATGCCGGGCAGTGTGTTCAATTGGGCAAAGCTGTCGGGAAACTTCGCTCCGTGGAGGTCAACCACTGCTTTCGCACACTTGCGGAGGTTGCGGGCTCTGGAGTAGTACCCCAGACCCTGCCAAAGCCGAAGAATCTCCCGTTCAGGCGCGGCCGCCAACGAGGAGACGGTGGGGTATCGGTGAATAAACTTTAAGTAGTAAGGAAGCCCTTGTGCTACCCTGGTTTGCTGTAAAATAATTTCCGAAAGCCATATTTTATAGGCATCCCGGGTCTTTCTCCAGGGAAGTTGCCTGTGGTGCTCCCCATACCATTCGACGATTTTTGAAGAGAAATCCCTGTCCTTCATTTCATTGATACTCAGAATTTTTCAATATTGTTTTTAATTCTGACCGCGCAAATTAATTTTGTCGTCCCTAATCAAAGCCCTAACACCCCAGAACCGTGACGAAAGCAGACGTAATCAATCAAATTGCAGACAAGACAGGAATCGACAAAGCCGACGTAACGGCATCCGTAGAGGCCTTCTTTTCCATTGTTAAGAACTCCATGTCCAGCGGACATAATATTTACGTGCGCGGGTTTGGAAGTTTTGTCAACAAGAAGAGAAAGAAAAAAATTGCGCGCAATATTTCAAGAAATACAGCAATCGTAATTGATGAACATTACATACCTAGCTTCAAGCCGGCTAAAGTATTTATCAACAAAATCAAGGCCAGCGACAAGGTAAAACAGCTCGCTGAAAAGTAATCGCTAAGGTCTTTGGCCTGACGGCTTTTGACTTCATGGCTCCACCTGAATGAATCCCTAACCATCCGATGAAAAAGACGCGAGTCATCTTGCTAGTCGTTGCCATCGGCATGATTGCCATTCTTTATTTCTTGCCCAAGGCCGTTGTAGAGAATGACAGCCAGTTGCAGGCCCCATCGCAAGGATCAGACTCCGTATCGATAGCTGGCAATCCACACAATGCTACACCAAAAGGTATTCGCACCAGCATTAACCGGTTGAGAGCCCGCTACTTATCTGAACCGTCTGAAGAAAAAAATGCTATCTTTGCCGACTCGTTGGCTGGTCTGTACCAGAAGGCTGGTCTTTTTGACAGCGCCGCCTGGTATGCCGAACGAGCAGCAACGTTCTTTAAAACTGATGAAAGTCTGGTGAAGGCGGCCGATGCCGCCTATGAAGCCTACACCTTTGCAATAGAGCGCGATAAACAGCGTTCGCTTGCTGAAAAAACCCGGGAGCTATACACCCTGGTACTGGAAAATAATCCTGCCAACCTGGAAGCTAAAACAAAATTTGCGATGACGTACCTGAGTTCGGACTCGCCAATGAAGGGAATAACCATGTTGCGGGAGGTGGTGGCCCAAGATCCAAAGAATGAACTAGCCTTGTTCAACATGGGCATGCTGGCCATTCAGTCCGGGCAGTATGCAAAAGCCGTCGAATGGCTGGAGAAGCTCGCAGCCGTAAACAGCAACCACCTTCAAGGGCAATTGCTACTGGGCGTCGCCTTCATGAACCAGGGCGAAAAAGAAAAAGCCCGGCAACAGTTTGAAAAAGTAAAAAAAATGGATTCGGATCCCGCGGTAAAAGCAACCGCGGATTCCTATCTGGAGGAACTTAAATAATTTATTAACCAACTCCGTTCCCTGAACCAATCGGCTGGGGAGTGGGGTAAAAAAAGAAAGATTATGCCAAGCGGTAAAAAAAGAAAGAAACACAAGATGGCTACACACAAGCGAAAGAAACGCTTGAGAAAGAACCGTCATAAGAAGAAATAAGCATCATCCTGATACGCCGTGAGTAACGAACTTATTATCTGTGCTACTCCGGAAGGATGCCGCATCGCCCTTTTGCGCGACAAATCACTGGTTGAATTTCATGAAGACAACGGTGCAACTAAATTCTCAGTAGGTGACATTTACCTTGGCAACGTTAAGAAAGTTGTTCAGGGCCTAAATGCAGCCTTCATAGACATCGGGTACGAAAAGGACGCATTCCTTCACTACCTGGACCTGGGACCGCAGTTTTCTTCCCTGATGAAGTTTACCAAAATGGTCCGCGCCAAGAAGATCACAGGTGGCCGACTCGAAAAATTTCATGCTGAACGCGATATTGACAAGCATGGAAAAATCGGCACACAGCTCTCCAAGAACCTGATTATTCCTGTTCAGGTTGTAAAAGAGCCGATCTCCACCAAGGGCCCCAGGCTTTCTTCGGAGCTATCCATCGCCGGACGCTATCTGGTGATGGTACCTTTTGCCAATTCGGTAAACGTATCCAAGCGCATCAGCAGCAATGATGAGCGCAAGCGCCTGCAGCGACTCATCCAGTCTATTAAGCCGGAGGGCTTCGGTGTCATTGTGCGTACCGTAGCCGAAGGCAAGGATGTTGCCGAACTTGACAAAGATCTTCGCAACCTGGTTAAGACCTGGGAAGAAGGCATCGCACGCCTGACTACCGCAAACCCGCGCGACAAGATCATCGGCGAACTGAGCAAGACATCGTCCATACTCAGGGATTTGCTCAACGAATCATTTGACAACGTGCACGTTGATGATAAAAAGATATTCGATGAAGTAAAAAACTACATACATACCATTGCCCCCGACAAGGAAAAGATTGTAAAACTGTATACCGGCAAGGCCAAGATTTTCGAACACTACGGGATTGAAAAACAAATCAAGTCTGCTTTTGGCCAGACGGTTAGCCTGAAAGGCGGAGGCTACCTGATCATCGAGCATACGGAAGCCCTGCATGTGGTTGACGTCAACAGCGGAAACAAATCCAACCGCGAAGAGAATCAGGAGACGACCGCCCTTTCTGTTAACATGGAGGCGGCGAGAGAAGTTGCGCGACAACTCCGCCTCCGAGATATGGGTGGCATTATCGTGATCGACTTCATCGACATGAGGAGCCAGGAAAATAAACGGGAGGTCTTGAAAACCATGATGGACGAAATGGAACAAGATCGTGCCAAGCACACCGTATTGCCCCTTTCCAAGTTCGGGCTCATGCAGATTACGCGCGAGCGGGTCAGGCCACAAATGAACATTGCAACGAAGGAGGTATGCCCGACTTGCAACGGAAGTGGAAAAATTGAAGCCTCTATTCTGGTCACAGATCAAATTGAGGAGCACGTTCAACATCTGTTCGAAAAACAAAACGAAAAAGGCCTGGTGCTTGCACTGCACCCCTTTCTGCACGCCTACTACACCAAGGGATTTATCTCCAAGCGCATGAAGTGGTATTTCAAATACCATCGATCCATTTCGCTGGTAAAGGATTCCTCGATTGGCATTACCGAGTTTCATTTCCTGAATAAGGATGGTGAAGAGATTGATCTTGGTCAACAAAAATCGGCCGCGCCCCTTG
>JANPES010000190.1:0-5846 GCA_031423035.1 Cyclobacteriaceae bacterium
CTTGCTGGCGGTGATGGTGTTCTTCACATTTCTGACATTTTACTCAGCGTATTTCAATAAGGTGACAGATTGCGGATGCTTCGGCGATGCCATCAAGCTTACCCCCTGGGAGTCGTTCTCCAAGGATGTGGTGCTGATGGGTTTTGTGCTTCATCTTTTTTGGTACAGAAGGAATTATCAGTCTAATCTGCGCACGCTGGAAGGGCATAGCGTAATTCTGGTAACAGCTTTACTGAGTTTGATTGTAGGCGTGTATGCGATCCAACACTTGCCCTACATTGACTTCCGTGCCTATCGCATTGGGAATAATATACCGGAGCAACTAAAATCAGCAGAACAACCCATTATTGAATATGTATTTGAGAAAGAAGGCAAGGAAGTAGCCTCACTAAAGTACCTCCCGGCTGAAGAAGGCTATGTGTACAAATCTTCCCGTGTAACAAATGAAGACAAGATCAAACCGAAAATCACCGACTATCTGGTGACTACGCCCGAGGGACAAGACCTGACTGAGGCAACCTTTCAGGGTCCAAAACTGCTGATCATAATTGTGGATGTGCGGAAGGCCTCGGTGAAAAACATCGAAGCGGTCCGAACGCTTACCGAAGACATGGATGGCAAGGTCGACTGCCTTATTCTTACTTCTTCATCTGCTGACCAGATGGAAGCCTTCAGGCACGAGAATCAACTTGCTGTGCCCTTTGCGTTCGCTGATGCCACCGTGTTAAAGACCATCCTGCGCTCAAACCCGGGTATCGCGTTGTGGAACAATGGCACTGTCTTGGGCAACTGGCATCACAACGACACGCCGGCAAGCCAGGACGTTTTGAGCCTGATTGGCCAGCGCTGATATGAAAATCTTTCTTCTCGGCCTTCCCGGTTCAGGAAAAACCACCCTGGGAAAAGCGCTTGCGGCTGCATTGCAAATGCCGTTCATTGACCTGGATGAAGTCATTGCAAAAGAAGAGGGAAGGAGCATCCAGGAAATCTTCAAGCTTCATCAGGAGGAGCATTTTCGGAAGTTGGAGTCTCGGCACTTGAGCACCCTGTGCTTGTCGGAGGAAGATTTTGTAATGGCTACCGGGGGCGGCACGCCATGCTTTGCAGATAACATTACAGTCATTAATCAAACGGGTACCAGTATTTTCCTGGATGTTGCTCCCCGGATAATTTCCCAGCGGATCCAGAAATCAGATCTTCATACAAGACCCCTCTTCGCTCAGGTGCAGCCCGACAACTTGAAGGATTCCATTGAGTTCATGCGGTCCCAGCGAATGCCTTATTATCGCCAGGCGCACCTGAGTGTGGGGCCAGAGACAAGCACCGATGAAATCATTACGCTGCTTAAAATGGGAAACCAACGGTAACCAATATGGTTGTCGCCTTGCGCGATTGCGTCACCAGTGGATCAAGAGGATAGTTGATTTGATAGGGCCGGTACGAAGTGTCACCGGAATTCAGCACCACAGCTAAATCCAGGTAGAACTTGGCGGTTCGGTACCCTCCGCCTGCCGAGTAGCCCGAAATGGCACGGTCTACTCCATTTTGTGGTGTTTGAAACGGATCGGCCATGAGGCTGTACCCCGCCCGAATGCGGTAATTTTTTATCCGATATTCGCCTCCGATCCGGATGTTGAATGTGGATTTGTACAAATTCTTTATTTGCTGATTGTCGCCGGAATAGTCTTCGCCGCCATCGTATTTGGTATTGCTGTAATTCAGCCATTCCGCATCCGCACTAAGAAATCCTTTCTTCTGAAAGAAATAGGTGAGCCCCAGACTCAGCCTCCAGGGAGTAACCAGGGAATACGTTGAGGTCAGGTTATCGGTGGAAGCTTCTTCGTTGTTAAGGAATTTTCCAGGCTCGTACTCGAAGGCATTCCATGCAGTTGTCATCTTCGCGTTGTAATTGTCATCAATTTCGTACGCCGTTGGCGTCGTGAAGGAGAAGCCCAGTTGAAAGGAATCCTTTGGGCGAAAGATAATGCCCGCTGTGGCGTTAATTCCTGTGCCCTCCAGTGTTAACGATTCCTGCAGCTGCATCTTCGACATGGGTTGCCCTGCATCGGTAAACGTCTCCGTGTAGGTCTTTTCCGATTTGTACGAAAGCGTTGTTATTCCAAGTCCACCGCCAACGAATAGCTTGTCGTTAAAATTCACACCGTAGGACAGACTCCACTGGTTTTGTGCACCAGAATTTTTTACCACCTCCGATTGATTGGGGACTCCAGAGACGTCCGTAAAATATTGATCGGAGGGTCCCGGGGGAGTAAGAACATCTTGTGGACCGATCAGGTAGTTATAGAAGGCAAGTCCGGTTGGTGAATTGTAATTGAACCCCGAAGGGCTGAACTGCGAGGTACCCGTCCCGCCTGCATCGGTAATAAAATGGTCGATGATTGAGTTGTCCGGGTTTGTTCCGGAATACGTAAACGTTTCATTGAAGTCATTGACCCGAGAAAGACTGATCCCAAGAGTTCCGCCCCACAGCCCCTTGCTGCCATCCTGCCCTGCATGAAAGGCGACGCCCAGGTTCGGAATCATGAGGGAATTGCGGGCGTCGGAGTTGGTATTGCCGAGGTAAGTAGATGTGTAGGTTGTTATCGCATAGGCAGGTGTTACCGAAAAATCGGATCGGTTGTACATCCCAAGTCCTGCCGGATTGTAATAGGCTGAACTGACATCCCCGCCCAAGGCGTTTTGCACTCCGCCCATGGCTTGAATGCGGGCGCTTCCACCAGGGCGAATACGGCTTACCATCAATGCTTCTTCGGCATAGCTTTGTGCCCGAACGGTGCTAAGGCCAACCCATACGAATCCCACGATCGTCCATGCGATCCTGTTGTTCATGCGATGTATTCAGGAGTTAGTTTCGTCCACGCGAACGGCCGCCACCGCCACCCGACATTCCACCGGAGCTACCCATGGTTCCGCGCGATCCAGCCCCGAATGAATCAAAGGATCGTGTTCTCGTGCCAGAATCTGCGCCCCAGCTGCGCCCGTTTGTTGAGCCAGGCGAATCGGAATATCCTCCGCTTCGCCCACCGTAGTTATAACTACGTGAAGGAAAATTCTTTGGATCGCTTTTCCAGCTGGGGTCGTAGTAGTTTGATGAGGCCCGCTCTCCGGTTGCCCGTGAACGACCGTTGGTACCGGCAACATACCCGCCTGAAGGAGAGGAAGGAAGTTGATTGACCGAGCTTGCCCGCACGGGCCGCTTCCCATGCGATTGCACAACATCAGGAGAAGTCCCTCCGGTTGCATAGTAAGGTGCCGCGTAACCATATCCGTAATTGCTGTACGCGTATGGGTTGTACATTCCATAAGGATTTCCATACATACCTCCCGTGCCATAACTCATACCCATCGACCAGGCCGATCCATAACTTCCCATCGCATATCCGATGGAAGTTGTGAGTCCGCCATACGGAGAACCATATGGATAATAAGACCCTCCATAAGGATTGCCAAAGCCACCATATCCCATACCGGAATAGGAACTGGCAGGTCCACAATTGCAAGCGGAAGAATTCGGACTTCCCGCGTAGAGACTCCCATTAATGTCTTTTGCTTTATAAGAGGATAGAAAATAGTCAGGGTTTTCCTGAATGAGTTCCGCGCCATTTTTTTGTTGGGCACTGAATTCCGGGTTCACTCCACGGCCTGTGTAGCTGTCTGAAGGGTTGACTGGATTAGATTGTACCGCTTCTTGATCAGCAACTGCATAGCGGGTGGCCATCGCTGTCTGGGCGATTTCTGTCTGACTAACGCGGTCCTTCGCATTGAAATACATATCATCAACCTCTTGCGCTAATGCGGCTGTGCCAAGCGTCAGGGCCATTGCCAACAGGGCATATTTCGGTTTCATGGTGAATGGGATCATTGTCCTTATAGTAACGTAAAGTTAGCTGGAGTGATTCCCCTAACCAACGATTTTTGCACCTGGTTTCGTATCAGCTTTTGTGAAAAACCACTGTTTTGGGGGATATTCATTGAAATAGACTATGATTAACGACTCAATTATATTTGCGCCTCAATTAGTACACAACAATGGCAAAACAGCTACCGACACGCGCCGAAGACTATTCTCAATGGTATGTAGATTTGGTAAAAAAAGCTGATCTGGCTGAAAATTCAGACGTTCGGGGCTGCATGGTCATTAAGCCTTACGGGTATGCCATTTGGGAAAACATGCAGCACGCCCTGGATAAGATGTTTAAGGACACTGGGCACGTCAACGCCTATTTCCCACTTTTTGTCCCCAAAAGCATGTTTGAGGCAGAGGAGAAAAATGCCGAAGGCTTTGCCAAGGAATGTGCCATTGTCACACATTACCGGCTCAAGACCGATCCATCACGGCCTGGAAAATTAATGGTTGACCCGGATGCAAAGCTGGAGGAGGAACTGGTTGTTCGCCCCACCAGTGAAGCCATCATTTGGAATACCTACAAGAAGTGGATTCAGTCTTACCGCGATTTGCCAATTCTTATCAATCAATGGGCCAACGTCGTTCGTTGGGAAATGCGCACGCGGTTATTTCTGCGCACGGCAGAATTTCTTTGGCAGGAAGGTCATACCGCACACGCTACTCGTGTTGAAGCCGAAAAGGAGACGCTGCTGATCCTCGATGTCTATGCAGACTTCGTTGAAAATTTTATGGCGCTCCCGGTGATGAAAGGGAAGAAGAGCGACGGCGAGAAATTTCCCGGCGCGGTTGATACCTACTGCATTGAGGCACTTATGCAGGACGGCAAGGCATTGCAGGTAGGGACTTCGCACTTCCTGGGTCAGAATTTTGCTCAGGCCTTCGGTGTTCAATTTTCCAATAAAGAAAGCAAGCTCGATTATGTGTGGGGAACCTCCTGGGGTGTTAGCACACGACTGATTGGTGGCCTGATCATGGCACATTCGGATGATGATGGACTCATTGTCCCTCCGAGGCTGGCACCCATTCACGTTGTCATTGTTCCCATTTTCCGGAGTGATGAGGAGTTGGCGAAGATATCGGCTGTTGTCGAGCCCATTATGGGAGACCTGCGGAAAGCAGGATTGTCTGTCAAGTTTGACAACCGCGATACGCAGAAGCCGGGGTTCAAATTTGCCGAGTACGAAATGAAAGGCGTTCCTGTACGCATCGCGATCGGACCGCGCGACCTCGAAGGGGGGACGGTCGAAGTGGCACGTCGCGATACGAAAGAAAAGCAAGTGCTGAAGATGGAGGGCATAACCGCTGCCATTCAACAGCTACTGGAGGAAATTCAGAAGAACCTCTATGACCGCGCGCTCAAGTTCAGGGAAACAAATACAACATCGGTAGACAGTTACGAGGAGTTCAAGCGAATTTTGGATGAGAAGAGCGGATTCGTCCTTGCCCATTGGGATGGCAGTCCGGAAACGGAAAAGAAAATCAAGGACGAAACAAAGGCGACGATAAGGTGCATTCCGTTGGATGGTTCACGGGAAGCAGGCACATGCGTCTATTCTGGTAAGCCTTCAGAAGGAAGGGTTGTGTTCGGCAGAGCCTATTGAGAACGGAAGTGCCAATGGAAGGCTTCAGCACGGGTTGTAAATAATCACGGTTGAAGTTCTACCGAGGGCACAACGGATTATGTAATTTCGCCAGCTATGATTGAATGGACTACCGTACTATCCTTGATTCTGCTGGGAATTTCCCTGGTTGTGATTGAAATAGTCTTTGTTCCGGGAACAACGGTAGTTGGAATTATTGGCTTTGGTCTCTCGATTGTGGGTGTTGTGTTGAGTTTCCGATATTTTGGGACCACAATCGGGTCAACCACGGCAACCGTTACGGCGTTGGGGTCAGGGGTGATCCTCTACTTTACGTT
>JANPES010000191.1:0-6940 GCA_031423035.1 Cyclobacteriaceae bacterium
CTGTACAGGATTTAAGGTGTTCCAGGGTTTTATAAAAGGATCTACCGGTGCTAGTTTAGTTCCCTTAGGCACAATACCCATTTCAATTTGACGCGCCAATGTTTTTTCACGAAGTTCATCCCAACCGCCATCAAATTTACCCTTATATTTATCAATATAGCTTGCCGGTGGATGATGTGGAGCATGACAGGCACCAGGAGCGAAATACATATAGTAAGGTTTATCAGGGGTCATCGACTGTTGCGCCTTCATCCACTCCAAAGCATTGTTCGTCATGTCGGTCGTAAAATGATAATTTGGATCTTCCGTATTTACTTCAGCCCGCAGAGTACCGTTCCAAACACCCGGGAAAAACTGATTGGTTTCGCCACCCATAAATCCATAGAACTTTTCAAAGCCCTGACCAGTCGGCCAGTTTTCAAATGGGCCAGATCCATGAATTTGCCAGGCTGGTGTTTCATGATTTTTACCAAATTGAGCGGTGTTAAAACCATTCAGTTTTAAAGTCATAGCTGTTTGTGCAATACTCAGTGGACGAACACCCGTATTGCCGGGAAATGCTGTGGCGACTTCGGTAATACCTGCCATATTATTACTATGGTGATTACGGCCGGTTAACAAAGCGGTACGTGTAGGTGAACACAATGCAGTGGTGTGAAAACGGTTATAACGCAAACCGCTTGCAGCCAATTTTTCTGCAAAAGGCATATTAATGGGTCCACCAAAAGTGCTACTCATGCCAAACCCAAAATCATCTATCATTACCAAAATTACATTGGGTGCACCTTTCGGCGCTTTTACTTCCCATGCTGCAGGAGCTGTCGCTTTCCTTGCATCTTCTTCGGTAATGGGCGTGCCTGCCGGTGGTACGATGGGAAGTACCGATCGGTCGTATTCTCCATCAGGAAGTGCTGCCGCTGTTTCTGTTTCCGGTTGTTGTGTACAACTGAATGTGATCGCTGATACTGCTATGAGCAATAGTGATGCGAGTTGGGATTTGTAATTCATTCGATTCTATGGTTTACTTCAAAAGTAAGACTTTTAGGGCAAAACAAAACGCCACCGGTTGAGTGACCGTTAGTTTCAAAATCCATTTCTAACTTACTTTCCTCCGCCTTCCTGCATCTTCTTCATTACATCATCCAGATTAAATGCAGCAGGACTCTGGCTAGGTGGATACTCTTTAAAGGTGCCAAGAAATTTACCAACATAAGGTTGTGCCGCTAAGAACAAAAAGACACGGTCAATCTCCCAATCCCAATACGTGTTGGAGGTAACATCAGCCCGCTCATACACATCGGTACGAAGATTAAATAATTTTGGCATACGCAGCGAAACGAAAGGTTCAGCCCAAAGCCCCATGGTGCCCTTCATCCGTTGTTCCATAAAAACTACCTTCCAGTTATCGTAACGCAACGCTGTAAGTTGAGCATCATCATTAAAGTATAAGAATTCCTTCCTGGGATCTTTTTTTGTTTGCCCGGTAAGCAATGGCAACATGTTATACCCATCCAAATGAACTTTGAACGTTTTGTTGCCCACGGTGTAACCGGTCAATAATTTTTCTTTTACATCAGGCTCACCTGCTGCTGCCAGTAAAGTAGGCATCATGTCAAGATGGGCAATGATATCATTTGATACGGTACCGGGTTGAATATGTCCGGGCCAGCTAATCATAGCAGGAACACGGTAAGCACCTTCCCAGTTGGTATTCTTCTCGCTACGGAACGGAGTTGTTCCGGCATCGGGCCATGAGTTTTGGTGAGGACCGTTATCGGTGCTGTACATGATAATGGTATTGTCTTCGATACCTAATTTTTTAACCATATCTAAAACAGTACCTACATTTTTATCATGGTCAATCATGGCATCATGATATTCACTTTGCCAACGACCTGCCTGGCCATCGCTTCCTGGTTTCACATGGGTACGAAAGTGCATGTGCGTAAAGTTTACCCAAAGGAATGCAGGCTTGCCAGCTTTCACCTGTTGTTCGAGAAAAGCCGCACCCTTTTGTGCAAATTCATCATCAACGGTTTCCATCCGCTTTGCGGTAAGCGGACCAAGGTTTTCAATTTTCTGTGTTCCATCGGCATTTGCAAAGCTATGCAGCATACCACGGGGTCCGTATTTTGCCCTAAAACCGGGAAAATCTTTTTCAGTTGGATAATCACGATTTTCAGGCTCTTCTTCTGCATTGAG
Organism: Cyclobacteriaceae bacterium; assembly: GCA_031423035.1. Lineage (GTDB taxonomy): Bacteria > Bacteroidota > Bacteroidia > Cytophagales > Cyclobacteriaceae > ELB16-189. Next base: position 2,203 of record JANPES010000191.1, read on the forward strand.
GTGATAAAGGCTTCCGTAAAATTCATCGAAGCCATGAAGGGTTGGCAGAAATTCATCCTTGTCGCCCAAATGGTTTTTCCCAAACTGACCGGTTGCATAACCCTGGCCTTTCAATAACTGGGCAATGGTCACATCTCTATCCTGAAGTCCGGCACTTGCACCAGGTGCGCCTACCTTGGTTAAGCCTGTGCGCAAACCGCACTGACCTGTAATAAATGAAGCACGACCGGCTGTACAACTTTGCTCGGCATAATAATCGGTGAATAAGACACCAGCTTTTGCTATACGGTCAATATTTGGAGTTCTATAGCCCATAACGCCCATAGAATAACCGCTGATATTGGTTTGACCGATATCATCACCCCAGATGATGACGATGTTGGGCTTGCCTTTGGCCGCCGCGGGGGCTTTCTTTTGCTGCGCATGGCCGGGTGACTCCAGAGTCAGCAACACAATAAACAGGTACAATGCCCTAAATTTCATAGCGGTAAGATTTGGTATTTGTAGGATGATTTCTTGCCAAGCAAGGTCGGTCTTTTTATTGGATTCTTAATTGAGGGCATCTCTAAAAACCTTGCCCTTGACTACCTCATCCTTTATCCTTCTCCAAAAAGAGAAGGTCATGCGGAGTTTTTAGAGATGCCCTTGACTTATTTGTAACACGGTTTCAAGACTAAAGTTAATCCACCGGCTACCAATTCATCAGGAATTCATCACATGGTGAGTCTATAAACCCCATCCGATTCTCGTATTTTGCAGGATGCTGCTTACTGAGACTGATTTTCCGGAAACCGAAACAATCGCTTCTGCGATCCGCTTTGTCAACAGTACGGCAAGTCACATTTTCCTGACGGGAAAGGCCGGCACTGGCAAGACGACGTTCCTGAAGAATCTTGCCAAACGAACTCACAAACAGTTTGTCGTTGTGGCGCCGACGGGTATTGCCGCACTCAATGCCGGAGGCGTAACCATCCACTCTCAGTTTCTTTTCCCCTTTGGCATGTACTTGCCCGATCGGTCCGTATCCACTGAACTCTCGGATGGTACCGGATACACATCAGACACACTCGCGCGGAAGCATCCCTTAAACAGTCTTCGCAAACAGGTTTTGCGATCCATCGATTTGCTGGTCATCGATGAGGTAAGCATGCTGCGAGCTGATCTGCTCGATGCCATCGACTACCGGCTCAAGGCCGCCAGGGGAAATTTCAGGCAGAGCTTCGGGGGTGTTCAACTCCTGATGATCGGCGATCTTTATCAATTGCCACCTGTGGTAAAACGTGAAGATGAAATTCGACTCAATAAATACTACAAGAGTCCGTGGTTTTTTGAATCCCAAGCATTGCAGACTGACGGCTTCGTCTATATTGAACTAGACAAAATTTTCCGTCAGCGGGATGAATCATTCATTGATATTCTCAATAACCTGCGTAACAACAAGCCAACACGGGAGGACATCGTTGAATTGAATAAATACTACAAGCCGCCGCAGGAAATCCAGAATCTCCGGGAGGTGATTACACTAACCACTCACAATTACAAAGCCGACGAACTGAACCTAAAGGCTCTGGCCGAACTTAAGAATCCTTCACGCATTCTGGAGGCAAACGTTGAGGGTGATTTTCCGGAAAGCATATACCCCGTCTTGCATCGCCTGGAACTAAAAGAAGGCGCCCAGATCATGTTTACAAAAAATGATAGCGAGGGAAAAGCCTATTACAATGGAAAGCTTGCTGTGGTTACCTCTCTTCATGACAATAAAGTGGAGGTCTCCATGGCCGAAACACACGAGCGATACATTCTTAAAAAGGAAGTCTGGGAAAACAAACGATATACCGTCAACACCGCAACAAAAGATCTGGATGATGAGGTGATCGGCTCCTTCGAACAATATCCCGTCAAATTGGCCTGGGCCATCACCATTCATAAGAGCCAGGGCCTCACGTTTGATAAGGCAATCATCGACGTGGGTCAGGCATTTGCCGACGGACAGGTATATGTCGCCTTATCCAGACTGCGCTCACTCGACGGCCTCATCCTTCGCACCCACATTGATCCGGGAGTCGTGAGTACCGACAAGAAAGTGGTTTCATTTACCGAGACCAACCATCATCCTGAAGCACTGCCTGAACTGATGAAAACAAAGCAGGTGGATTTTATTCGCCTCGTGATCAATAAAACCTTTGACTTTGAAGAATTAGTAAAAGAGATTGCTTACATCAAAAAAACCAGTGGTGAAGCCGTAGGATTTGAAGAGGCATCGATGAAGCCAATGCTTGAACAAATCAATGATCTCCTTCAGGCGCAGACAGAAAATACGCTCAAGTTCAAAAGGCAACTGGTTGGCCTCCTTGAAGAACGCGAGCAGATTCAACTCATCGAGCGCATTCAAAAAGGAACTGAATACTACAAGGGGGTCTTCCATACCCTGATAAAAGTGCTTTTGCGTCATCTGGAGGAAATGAAAAAGCAAAAGCGCGTGAAGACGTACGTGACTCATCTCACCGAGCTGGATCAACTCTTCGCCAAGAAATTGGAATCTGTTGATAAGGCCATGCTCCTGATCGCGGGCATCCTCGAAGGCCGTGACACAATTAATTTTAACAGCCTCACGCAAGAACGGGCGTTGGAGCGGGCAAAAATGGTGGACGAGATCCGGGCACAGGTGGGCGTCGCCCCGGTTCGCGAAAGAAAACCCAGGCGAGAGCGGGGGTCGAAGAAAAAAGTAAAAGGCGAAACTCAGGAGACTACGCTCAAGTTGCTGGAGGGCGGCATGTCCGTTGAAGATATCGCAAAAGAACGGGGGCTCACCGTGGGCACCATCGAGTCACACCTCGCCAAGGCCGTAGGCGATGGGGTGATCAGCATTTTCAAGTTCATGCCAGAAGAAATTGTAACAACGATTGCACAGTCGATAAAAGAAATGGGAGAAGAGTTCAGCTCAAAAGAATTGTTTGCCAAACTCAATGGGAAGTTTAATTATGGACAACTACGAGCCGTGATGAATCATCTTGGAATTAAGTCGGCAGGACAAAGTGAGTCACAGTGAAGCTCCAAGGTAAGGGTCGATGATCATCTTAGCGTCGCGGAGTATTGGAAGTACAATTCCTTGGCGGACCTTTGCGTCGTTGCGCCTTAGCGGTGGTTACACAATAGTCATAATTGAATGAACGTAACAGCGCTCACAATTCAAATATGACAGACACGAACAATGCAACCGTAAATGCGAGGACAAAATAAGACTGGACCAGCGAAACGGAATACGGCATGATCGGGTAGTAGATTCTTAGTTTCGCATAATTCTTCCGATGCTGGAGCGTGGCTTGAAGTAAGCCCAGCAATCCCACAAAAATCAAGAACTTCCCTATTCCGTTACCATTCAGATAACTCAGCAGTTGCTCCTTGCCATCCTCAACACGTGATAGATAATAACGGAAGGCGGTAAATCCCAACGCAATGAAGGTTATCGCTGTACGCAGCCAGGCGAGCTGCAAACGTTCCAGCGCAAGCCGGACCCGCTCAAAACCAAGTTCCTTTTTGCCCCATTTGAACTCCTTCTCTAGAACTCCTTCTGGGGTTAGCTGATTTGCCGGAAAGTTGCTCATCTCCGAAGAGTTTATCTGATGATCCAAGGTAAAACCATTTTGATTCTAAACCTCATGATTAAAATCAGAACTTGAACCTTTACACGCGCGACAGTAGCCGTTCTAACTGATCCCGCTCCAGGCTGCAGTTGGTCCACTCCTCATCCAGCTTGGCGCCATACTTTTTGTAGAATTTAATTGCTGGCTCATTCCATCCGAGCACTTGCCACATCATGCCTGTGCATCCTTCATCCAGGGCCCGCTGCATGGTTCGGTCGAAGAGCAACTTGCCCGCTCCCCTGCCACGTTCCTTTTCCGTAATAATAATATCCTCCAGGTAGAGGCGCTTCCCCTTCCATGTGGAATAGCGCCAATAGTAAAGTGAAATGCCGATGATCCCACCTTCAATCTCTGCGACGAAGCCTCCAAAGATTGGATTTGCGCCAAACCCATCCAGTTCCATTTGCGCTACGGTATTTGTCACTTCGTGTGGAGCTCGCTCATACTCAGCCAACTCATGGACAAGTTCAAGAACCCGCGGAAGATCTTTCTTTACACATGGGCGAATGTTGACTGGCTCCTTCAAATATTCTTCTCGTTAAACGCATCAGCACCCAGTATCCAGCATCCAGTATCCAGCATCCAGTATCCAGCATCCAGCACCCCGCATCCACTCACATCGACTTTTTCACCATCGGCGGTATGACTCCCATGTTATACCAGGTGAAAGAGAATTCGTCCGCTATTTCATCCAGTGCTTTGGAAAGATTAGAGGAGCCATGCCCTGACTTGGTATCCACGCGAATCAGGACAGGATTGTTGCTTTTGTTGTTCTCTTGAAGCGTTGCGGTAAACTTGTAGGAGTGCGCTGGCACAACGCGATCATCATGATCTGCTGTTGTAACCAGGGTTGCCGGATAAGCAGTACCCGGCTTCAATGCGTGGACCGGCGAATATTTTAACAGATACTCAAACATTTCTTTCGAGTCTTCCGAAGTCCCGTAGTCATAGGCCCAACCTGCTCCTGCAGTAAAGGTATGATAGCGCAACATGTCCATCACGCCCACCGCTGGCAAGGCAACCTTCATGAGGTCAGGTCGCTGCGTCATAGCCGCGCCAACCAGTAACCCGCCATTGGATCCGCCAACAACTGC
>JANPES010000192.1:0-2023 GCA_031423035.1 Cyclobacteriaceae bacterium
AAAAAGATTCCCGTTCTGCACTTCTTCAAGTAAAATTTGGTGTGGTCTGATGGGCCTGTGCCGGATGAGTCGGTCGCAATCGGTACTTCTGTGCTACTGAGGTTTTTAAGCAGCGGCTCCCATCCTGGGCTGGTGCCGGAGCCGCTCACCGATAGCCCATTCTTTGGATCAAGCCGCCCTACCATATCCAGGTTGATCATGAAATTTACTGTTGTCAGATCCAGGACAGGGTGCTCCACAAAATAGTCAGAACCGTAGAGTCCAAGTTCTTCGCCTGAGAAGCAAAGAAAAAGGAAGTTGTTGTTTTCTTTCACCTTGTTGGTTTTGAAGTAACGCGCGAGTTCAAGAAGTCCGGCTACACCGGAAGCATTATCGTCTGCGCCGTTATGAATCTTTCTGCTGGGGTTGGCGTCGAGGGAACTGCCTTGGACACCCAGGCCGAGGTGGTCGTAATGGGCGCCAATGATTATTGTATTCGGAGCGCCGTTATCGAGGAAGCCGACCAGGTTGTTGGCTGTGCCCGCCTCGCCCTCTCCGTGCTGCCCTCCCTTGAATTCAAATTGCTGCCGGTAGGTCTTATTATCGCCAAGCGGCTTCAGCTTGAGCATTTTGAATTGTGACTCGATGTATTTTGCCGCTTCCAGTTCACCCGCCGTTCCGGTTCCGCGGCCTTCCAATTTGTCGCTGGCGAGGATACTGATGTGCGAAAGCACTTTACCGGGTTGAGGTTGCTGTGCCAGACCAGAGAAAGTGCTCAAACACATGACAGTGAGTAACAGGTATTTTGAATTCATCGTGTAGTTTTTCTTGGATGCAGGCAAAAGTAAGTTCGAAAGAGCGAGTTCGAGCCCGGACAGGCTGTTTTTTTGCACTTGGTGCAGAATACGCTACTTTTGAAAGAACCCGATGTCGCCTATGAAACCTCCTAAAATTGTCATCCTGACGGACCTTTCTGCACTCTCGTTGGTAGCTATCAAGTACGCGATTCGTCTTGGTGGGCCACTTCATGCTGATTTTACGCTACTCAATGTTGTTCGGATCGAAGGCCCGTCCAAGGCAAACCTCAAGTTGAAGTCCATTGAGAAGATGCTCATGGCAGCAGCCGAGGAAGAGGGGAAGGCCATAATGAAGGAACTCCGTGCAGAGATCAAGGGAGAGTATACCCTGCGGTTCATGGCTGTTCATGGACACACCGTCTCTCGGGCCATGATGTCGTACACGGAAAAAAATCCGACGAACATGGTTGTGATGGGGTCACGCGGTGCATCGGCAATCAAGAAGGCCCGGATGGGCGGGACTGCAGTTTCGGTAATTGACGATTGTGAGGGACCTGTGTTGGCTATTCCCGAACTGGCGCAGTACAAGAATCTTGCTAAGATTGTTTATGCGTCCGATCTGAAGAATGTGCAACAGGAATTGGACATTCTAATCGAGTTTGCACGAATCTATGGATCGCATATCCACATGATTCATGTTGTCCCTGCCCTCGACAAGAAAACAGAAATTTCCAGTCATGCGGTAGAAGAGTTGATCAGGAAAACCAAGTATGACAAACTCGACTTTCGGATTATCATCGACGAAAATATCCCAGCGGCAATCGATCAGTTTATCAAGGACACAAAGTCTGACTTGCTGACAACCTTTACACATCACCTGAGTATTTTCGAAAAGCTCTTTGCCCGCAGCGTCACGCGGACGCTCGCTTATTTAGGGACTATTCCGTTGCTGGCATTGAAACGAAAGTAGGAGGGTTACTTCTTACCTCTTACTTCTCACCTCCCCCTGCTCCAATAGTAGTAGAAGGGAACTCCGGTAAACATAAGTCCCAGTCCGAGCAGTGCTTCACGCGGTTTCGTCATAAGTGTGATGATGACAAGAGCGACACAAAAAAGGATAAAGAGAGCTGGCACAATGGGATAGCCCCAGGCTTTGTAGGGGCGGGGCGTGTCGGGCATGGTTTGGCGCAGAATGAACACCCCCAGTGCGGTTGCTCCATAGAAAATAAAGGAAGCGAAGACGAGCA
>JANPES010000193.1:0-10929 GCA_031423035.1 Cyclobacteriaceae bacterium
TTCGACTTCATCGGCGACAGGCCGCAGGGTTTGATGATCTCCCGGATTTCATCAGCCGACATCCGGATCATGTCTTTCGGATTGTCGGCCCGTGCAAAGAGAATCGGAGTAACCTTGTTGACGCGCTCATCGGTACACTGGGCTGATAACAATACAGAAATAAGAAGGGTATATGCATCCTTCTGATGCAGCGGCGACTCAACTTTGGGGTAGTGCTTGTCGAGAATATTAAGAATCTCGGTGACTTTTTCTGCTTTGGTCATGGTGTCCCGTGGACTAGGGATAAAGGAGATACTTCTTACGCGTTGCCTTGAAGTGATCAAGTTCTGCTTTCCATGAATCGCGAATTTCCTTTTCGGTCATTCCTGCCTTGATTTGATCTTTGAGTGTTGTATTTCCAGCTAACTTGTCAAAATAGGGTATAAAGAATTTCTCCTTGTCAGGAAACGCGTTGTACAAGGTTATTAACGGATTCAGATCAATCTCCTTCTTCAATTTCATTTTTCGAAGGTCGACCCCATAACAGTGTTGGTCTTTTAGTTTGGGATCCTTTGCCATTCCGTCTATGCTTATTGGCGTGAACTCGAAGGGCTGGTCCTTAAGGTCGGGATGCCCGATCAGTTCAAATGGATTCTGTGTGCCACGCCCCACACTAAGGGCAGTGCCTTCAAACAGGCAGGTTGACGGATATAATCCGATGGCATGATCATTTGGCAGATTCGGTGAAGGCCGGATGGACAACGTGTAAGAATCTGTATGCTTCCAGTCTTTAAGTTTGATCACTTCCAATTCACAAGGCGTCTTTCCTTCCAGCCATCCTTCTCCATTGACCATCTGCGCGTATTCTCCGATCGTCATACCATGGACAATAGGGATCGCGTGCATGCCCACAAATGATTTTTGGTCAGGCTGACGTACGGGCCCATCAACATAGCTGCTATTGGGGTTTGGGCGATCGAGCACGATCATTTTCTTTCCATTTTCAGCACAGGCTTCCATCATATAGTGGAGCGAGCTGATGAAGGTGAAGAACCGGACTCCGACATCCTGAATGTCGAAGATGACAATGTCCACGTCTTCGAGGTGTTTAGGGGTAGCTTTGTAATTCTTCGTACCATATAAAGAGACAACGGGTATTCCGGTTACGGGATCCACGCCATCGCGGACCTCTTCACCCGCATCGGCGGTGCCCCGGAAACCATGTTCCGGAGAAAAGATTTTTATCAGATTAACGCCCCTTGATTTCAGGGTATCGGCGAGATGGGCCTTTCCAACTACAGCCGTTTGATTCACCAGCAGGGCCACACGCTTTCCGGAGATTTTAGAAAGGAGCAACTCCAGTTGCGCAGCACCCGTGACCGGACGCTTGAATTGACCCTGTGTTGCATCCGACGCTGGGCCAGGTGACCCCGCTTTTCCCTTGCCTGCCGACTGGGCTATTCGCTGGGATGACCGGCAACTCATGGCTGCAACCAGCAACAGCAGGAGAAAAAGTCTTGTCATTTTACGTTCTTTACAGTGAGCCTGTCAAAATTACGGCAAACTTGAACCTTTCCTACTTTCTTGCCAAACGAATCAGCATGGGCCAAAAAGCCGGGCTCGCCTCGGCCATTCACGGGATTGCGGTTGTAACGCTTGCGGTTGGATTGGCTGCATCCATTGTTTCCTTTCTCATTATGGAAGGTTTTGAAAATACAGTCAAGAACAGGATCTATAGTTTTAGCGCTAATATCTTGGTCACTAAACTCAGCCTAAGTAACTCCATGGAGGAGCAACCCATGGATCTCGGCATCCCACTATATCGCAACCCAACCCAGTTTCCTTTTGTTCGGCACGTTCAGGAATTCAGCCACAAAACCGGCCTGATCAAATCCGAAGAGGAAGTCCTGGGAATCGTTCTCAAAGGAGTAGGGAGAAGGTTTGATCAGCAATCGTTTGGGGGAAATCTCGTGGAGGGTTCATTCCTCCATTTTCCTGATTCCGGCTATTCACGTGAAATCGTTGTGAGCCGAGTAATTGCCAATAAGATCAAGGTGAAGACAGGTGATGAAATCACGATCCATTTCTTCCAGGATCCACCGCGGTTCCGCAAGCTTACCGTGGCTGGCATTTATGAAACCAACTTATCAGATTACTTCGACAACAAGTTCATCATCGGTGATGCCCGCCTTATCCAACGACTGAACGACTGGCCGGACAGTGTAGCCGGAGGATTGGAAGTATACGTAACCGACATGAGCAAAGTCGATGAAGTCTACCAGCACATTGGCGAAAGCATGGATTTTGACTTGTTCGTGGAGAAAGTGAGCGAGAAATTTGTGCAGGTGTTTGAATGGCTTGGGCTGGTGAGTCGCCAGGTAAAAATTCTTCTCGGCGTCATCCTTGTCGTCGTATGCGTAAACATGATCTCTGTTATATTAATTCTGGTTATGGAGCGGACACAAATGATCGGATTGCTAAAGGCGATGGGCAGTACCGAGTGTACAATTCGTTCCGTGTTCGTCTACCAGGGTATTAATCTCATCTTGCGCGGCTTGTTCTTTGGAAATGTTATCGGAATCGGGGTGTGTTATCTACAGGACACATTCAAGTTCATCAAATTGAATGCCCGCGACTACTACATGAGTTATGTGCCCATCAGTTGGGATTGGTCTATGATCTTGTTCCTCAATGTCTTGATTTTTGTAGTGGTAACGCTGGTGCTCTGGGTGCCCACAGCTATTATTTCGAGGGTCAGCCCGATCAAGGCGATTCGTTTCGACTGATTCAGACTGGGCGGTCGTAGCGCCGAAACCAGCTACTCAACCTCATCCGTAGTACACCCAGGAAGGCCTCTTTGAAAATTCCGGTGGACATTTTAGACTGGCCCCGGGTCCTGTCGGTAAAGATAATCGGAACCTCAACCAGGTTGAATCCAAATTTCCACGTTGTGAACTTCATTTCGATCTGGAATGCATACCCGATAAATTTGATCCGGTCTAATGGAATAGTTTCGAGCACCTTACGGCGATAACAGGCAAATCCGGCTGTAGTGTCCTGGATCGACATACCCGTGACGAGGCGGACATACATACTTGCAAAATAGGACATAAGCACCCGGCTCATGGGCCAGTTGACCACATTGACGCCCGTCACATAGCGTGATCCGATGGCCATGTCAGCAGATCCATTGGCGCACGCATCACACAGACGGATTAGATCTTTGGGGTCGTGCGAGAAATCGGCATCCATTTCCAGAAAATATTCATACCCTTCGCGAAGGCCGAAGCGGAACCCCTCTATGTAGGCCGTACCCAGGCCTTGCTTTCCTGAACGCTCAATGAGGTGAAGACGCTTTTCTTTGCTGTTATATTTCGCCTGTAGATTCTTAACTATGGCGCCAGTGCCATCCGGAGACCCGTCATCCACAATAAGCATATCAAAGGCAATTGGTTGTGAAAAGACAGCCTCAATAATGGCCTCAATATTCTCGAGCTCATTATACGTCGGGGTAATGACTAGTGCCGTGTTCACAGAGAGGAATGATGAAAAACAAACTTAACGAAAAAGGCCTGATATTTGGGTTATGAACCGATGCGTTTTCCTGGACCGGGATGGCGTCCTCAACGAGGATGATCCGAAGTACACTTATGAGGTGACAAAGTTTAGAATCATAGCGGGCGTTCCCGAGGGCCTGCAAAAGTTGAAAGGCGATGGCTACACCCTGGTGGTGGTGACCAACCAGTCGGGCATTGCCCAGGGGATCTACACCGTCGCGCAAATGAAGGAATGTCATACCTATCTGCAGAAGCAGTGCGGTCATGTGATTGATCACTTCTACTATTCACCGTATCACCCTTCCGTCACGAATTCCCTATTCCGGAAACCGGGGTCATTGATGTTTGAAAAGGCAATAGCAAAGTTCAATATTGATGTGACTAAGTCCTGGATGGTTGGTGACCGAAGTCGCGATTTGATTCCGGCGCGTAAACTTGGGATACGTACGATCCAGGTTGGGGATGAGGTTGATGGGGAGAATAGGGGAGACTTCAAAGTAAATAATCTTTTAGAAGCAGCCGCTTTGATTCTAATTGCATAAAAAATCGCCACGGATGACACGGATTGCCACAGATGGTATTGCCCGGAATCATTCGTATAATCTGTGGCACTTTGCGGTGCTGCGTGATTTGATTCTGATAGCTCAAAAAATTTACAAAATCCCGTACACATCAAACACAGATGGTATTATCCGTGATCATCCGTGTAATCTGTGGCATCCTTCTTTCTATGCTAATTCGAGTTCACTCACCTTTGTCTCCTTCGCAAGTTTCATCTGCAAGTCCATCGGCACAACAACGAATTCTACAAACTTCTGCGTGAATGTTCCGCGTCCTTGCGAAAGGGAACGAAGTGTAGTCGAGTAGCGATCCAGCTCGGCCAGCGGAGTGCGGGCCTTAATAACCTGGTATTTTTCCTTCGTGTCAATTCCCATGATAAGGGAGCGACGGGTTTGCAAGTCACCCATGACATCGCCGACGACTTCTTCCGGGACCACCACTTCCAGGTCGTAGATGGGCTCCAGCAGCTGAGGCTCTGCTTTCATAAAAGCATCCTTGAAGGCCATCATGCCAGCAATCTTGAAAGAGAGATCGTTGGAATCAACTGCGTGCATTTTGCCGTCATGGACTAGTACTCGAACATCTCGTACATAGGACCCGGTAATCGGGCCTTCTTCCATTTTTGACATCACACCTTTCAGGATAGATGGTATGAACCGTGTATCAATTACGCCACCAACAATGCAATTGTAGAAAGCCAGCGTGCCGCCCCATTCGAGGTCTATGATCTCTTTGCCCCGTACGCTAAATTCAGTCGGCTCAGGCATACCCTCGTAATACGGATCGATTTTCAGGTGCACTTCCCCAAATTGTCCAGCACCTCCAGATTGTTTTTTGTGACGGTAACTGGCTGATGCCGGTTTGCGTATGGTTTCACGGTAGGAAATGTGTGGCGTGACAAAATCGACTTGGAGATTATACATTTTTTCCAGGAACCATTTGCAGACCATCAGGTGCAGTTCTCCTTGTGCAGAAATAATCAGTTGCTTGATTTCGCGGGAATACTGAACGTCCAGTGTGGGATCTTCCTGATGAATCTTACCAAGTACTGCCCCGATCTTCTCCTCGTCGTTCTTGCTCCGGGCAACGACGGCCGTGCGTATTCTGGGCTCCGGAAACTCAATCGGTTGGATGGTGACTTCAAACCCCTTTTCCCGCAGGGTCTGGTTGGTGACGGTGTTCTTAAGTTTCAGTGTAGCGCCGATGTCGCCGGCCACCAGCTTTTCTACAGGTTGGCGTGTTTTCCCATCCATGATAAACAACTGATGGAACCGTTCCGATGCGCCGGTCTGACTGTTGATCAGTTCGGATGCCGGGCTAACCGATCCGGAAATGACCTTAAAAAATGAGAGTCTGCCCAGGTTTGGTTCAAGGTGAGATTTAAATACAAAAAGGACGACTGGACCGGCGGGATCAAACGTGATTTCCTTGCCTGAGGTGGTGAGCTCCGGTTTCGCTTCCTGCGGTGTCGGGGCTACATTATCAATGAATCCCATCATCCGGCCGCTGCCCATGTTCTTTTTGGCACTCATGCAGAACACAGGGAACACATCATGATGAATCATTCCCAACTTCAGTCCTTCGCGCATTTCATCCTCGGTAAGGGTGCCGGCGGCAAAGTATTTCTCCATGAGCTTTTCATCATTTTCAGCTGCCTTTTCAACCAGAGCATTGTGGAGCGCATTGGCTCTTTCTTTTTCTGATTCGGGAATGGGTAGTTTCTTTGGTTTGCCACCTTCAGCCGGGAACTTGTAGAGGACCATTTTGAGCAGGTCAACAATTGAATCGAAGGCCTCACCCTGGTTTATTGGGTATTGCATTTGTGTGACTGCCGGGCCAAATCGTTGCCGAAGAGAGGCCAAGGCACTATCGAAATCGGACCTTGGATGATCAACCTGGTTGATGGCAAATAGGACGGGCTTCCTGAATCTTTCGGCATAGTTCCAGATTAACTCGGTACTCACCTCCACACCGTGCTGTGCATTGATGACCATGACGCAAGTATCTGCTACGCGAAGGGAGGCGATCATTTCGCCCGCGAAATCATCAAGGCCGGGGGTATCGATAACATTGATTTTGTAATCCCGCCATTCAGTATGGAGGCTAGTGGCGAAGACGGAGTGGCCCCTTTCTTGCTCTATTTCATGATAATCTGAGACTGTGTTTTTTCCTTCGATGGTTCCCCGGCGGTGGATGATGCCTGCTTCGAAAAGCATATCCTCCGCCAGGAGGGTCTTTCCCGATTTGGGAGCACCCAGCAGGGCGATATTTTTGATGTGTTTTTCGTCATATATTTTCATGGCGGTGGGGTTTATGGTTAATAATTAGCGTCATAATGAAGATACTGAAAGTTGGAGCATCCCAAAGTTGACAAATGACAGGAAGGCAGCTAATCTTTGTTCGGGTGACCCAAAATGAGGATATTTGAGTATCCCATCGCAGATCTTATTTTAACCCAAATTCAGAATATGAAGAATTTATTTACCCTTCTTTTCCTTCTGGCCGCGCTGGCAGGAAAGAGCCAAACATTTGAGGAAACTATCCGCTGGACCATGTCCATGGAAATCACCGATCCGGCGATGAAGGCAAAAATGGAGGAGGCCCAGAAGCAGATGAATGACCCAAACACACAGGCCCAGATGAAAGAAATGCAGGAAAAAATGAACGATCCTGAAATGAAGAAAAATGATGGAGTCGAATCCCCAGATGAAAGCAGCGATGGAAGCTGCCATGAAGTCGGCTGGAACGGGCGGCGCGCCTGCGAATATGAACAACATGATGCCAAAGGGAATGGTGATGAAGATCAAAGGCGGGAATATGGCGTCCGTCATGGAAGGCGGTATGGCGGATGGTATGGAAGTGCTGCATCTGAAAGATCAGCCGCCCACGCGCATCAATCGCGCTGATAAGACCTATTCGAAAATGCCGGAAGGGCAGGCTCCCCCGACCTCCCAGGCAAAAGTGATCGCAACTGGTGAGAAGATGACCGTGTTGGGATATTCCTGTGAGAAGTATGTTGTGGAGGTCCAGGAGAAAGGGAAAACAGTTACCCAGATATTCTGGACAACTACAGAAATCAAGGACATGGACATGAAGTCAATGGCTCGTCAGCGGATGGGTCAGGGCGGTCAATCCATGTACTATGACACCATGCAAGGTGTCCCTTTGAAGATGGAGTTTTCCTCTCCGCAAGGCAAAATGATTATGGAGACGACGAAGATCAAACGTCAGAAAATGAATGATTCTGATTTTGTAATTCCCGCCGGCTTCAAAGAAGTGAAAATGCCAGGGGGCTACTAGGCTTTACGCTGCCGTGATCACCCCGGCTTCTGAGCAGGGATTTCTTTTTCCACAGATTCTTTAGGCAGTGCTCCATTGGAGTAACCCAGCACTTTCATCATGCTATCGCTGTTCTGCTCGGGGGCAAATAGGCGGGTACTAATTTCGCCATCTTCATTCCGTGAGACAAGCACATGTTTAGGTGCTGGCACCAGGCAATGCTGGATGCCACCGTACCCACCGAGGGACTCTTGATAAGCACCGGTGTGGAAGAAGCCAATGTAGAGCCGCTCCTCGTCGTTGATCATGGGAAGAAATACTTCTCCAATATGGGCTTCGGAGTTATAGTAATCCATGCTGTCGCACGTGAGACCGCCGATGTTTACTTTGTGATATGGATCATCCCATTTGTTCACCGCGAGGAGGATGTATTTCTGGTTCAAACCCCAGGCATCCGGCATCTGGGTAATGAACGAACCATCGATCATATACCAGAGCTCTTTGTCATTTTGCAGTTTCTGATCTACGATGGAATAAAGGATTGCTCCGCTTTCACCTACGGTATAACTTCCAAACTCTGTAAAGATGTGGGGCACCGGGACGTTATTCTTGTCGCAGATCCATTTGATATTCTCCACGATCTGCTCGATCATGTATTTATAGTCGTAGGAGAAGGTAAGGGAGGTCTTGATCGGGAAACCTCCTCCGATATCGATCGAGTCCAGCGTATCACAGATCTTGCGGAGTTCGCAATACTTGAAGATAAAGCGGCTGAGCTCACTCCAGTAGTATGCGGTATCCTTTATACCTGTGTTGATGAAGAAGTGGAGCATCTTCAGCGAGGCGTTGGGACTGGTAGCAATTTTCTCCTTGTACAACGGCACAATATCGCTGTAGCGGATGCCTAGCCGTGAGGTATAGAACTCAAACTTGGGTTCTTCATCGGACGCGACGCGAATCCCGACGTAATAGGGAACACTAACTTTCTGTTCGTACACATCAATTTCCCCAAGCGTATCCAGTATAGGAATGCAATTGTGGAAACCTTCGTTGAGGAGGTTGGAAATGTTTTCTGTATACGGGGGCATTTTGAAGCCGTTGCAGACGACAAAGGTGTCTTTCGTAATGCTCCCGCGTTCAAAGAGGGATCGTACGATGTTTATATCAAATCCAGAACTGGTTTCGATATGCACATTGTTTTTCAATGCTTCTTCAAGTACAAAAGAAAAATGGGATGATTTGGTGCAATAGCAATACGTATACTTTCCGTTGTACTTAAACCGCTCCATCGCGTTGTTGAAGGTGGCCTGTACGAACCGGATATTTTCGCTAATCCTTGGGAGGTAGGTGAGTTTCAGGGGTGTGCCGTACTCCTTGATGATATCCATCAGGGGTACGTCGTTAAAAAGCAACTCGTGTTCCCAGACTTTGAATTCTTCCTGGGGAAATTCGAAGGTCTGTTCAATGAGTTCACGATAGCTCTTCATTTCATGGTCGGGGTTTAGGCGTCTTTCGTAAAAACGCAATATTGGAATAAATTTGCCATCTTTGCAATACAACACGTGTATGCAAGACCACCAATTTCATCTTCGGGTCACTCTATTGCATTCCCTGCCTGATCTCTGAGGCCGGACGGATTTTTCAGTACCGTATCTGTCCTGCGTTTTTGATCATTAATCTGATATTTTGTGAGTGAGAAAATAAAAATAATAGAAGTCAAGTCTGAAATCGGCGCCGGTACCCGCGGGGCAAGCCTGGGTATTGAAGCAATGAAAATTGCCAGTCTGGACATGAAATCTGATTTCTTCCGGACCTACGAAAGCATCGAGGTGGAGAACGTCAACGAGCTACTCTTCAACAGCGCCGAGCATGCATACGCCAAATTCATAGATGGTGTACTAATCATGGAAGAGCGGGTGTGTCTGGAAGTTTACGAGCAAATCTGGGATGATTATTTCCCTATGATCATGGCTGGCGATCACAGCACGGCCTATGGTACCATTGCGGGCATCAAAAAGGCCCACCCCAAGAAACGACTCGGCGTTATCTGGATTGACGCCCACGCCGACTTACATTCACCCTACACCACCCCCTCTGGGAACATGCATGGGATGACCCTTGCCATGGCTTGCGACATTGATAATTTGGAGTGCAAGATCAACGATCCAAAAGGAGAAACAATTGAATACTGGGAGCAGCTCATGAACGTCGGCATACCCGGTGCCAAGATTTACCCGGAAGACCTTGTCTTCATGTCCATGCGCGACATGGAGAAGCCAGAAAACTACATCATCAACAAATACGGCATTCCGAACTTTACGCCGGAGGATGTTAAAAGAATGGGTCCCGCAGCCGTGGCTAAGGAAGCCCTGAAATGCCTGGACCATTGTGATCTGATTTATGTTTCGTTTGATGTCGACAGCATGGACAGCCGCATCTCTATTGGCACAGGCACTCCGGTTCCGAACGGGTTAACCGTGGAAGAGGCGAAGATCCTGAACGTTGAGCTAGCTAAAAGCCCCAAGCTATGCGCCTGGGAGATCGCTGAAGTAAATCCCACGCTCGATACACAGAACAGTATGGCTGAGAGCGGGTTTGAGATAATGGAAGCAACCGCCAAGTCGATCATGACGAGGCCGGTATTGGCGGAGTAATGAATCAATTTGGGAATTTGAGAATGATTTGAGAATCTGGAAATTGGAACGTGGGTGGTTCTCAAGAATCCTGCGACATCGTGTAGCGTCCAACCAGGTAAGGGTGGCAGTTTGGTAAAAGGAAAGCGCGCTTACCAAGCCCTGTAAGGATGGGCGACATTTTAGTTGCAGCGTTATTCTCTCTTTCTAAGTGATGTTATCGTTTACTTTCTGAAGAGTATCCGCTCGGCACGAGATGTGCTGTGTTCAAAACGATCAACAGTTCCTTTCTTATTCCGCTTGAATTCATACAGATCCATATCCGCTGATAGAAATCCGTCGTAGAAAGAAGGAGTCAGTTTGAATGCTTTGTGCGGCGGGCGATTGATCCATAGCTCATTACCGCGGAGTTCAATGGTGTTGGCAGCATCTGCTTCATCAGAGAGGTAAGTACCGGTGAGACTCCTGAGGTAGGCTACGTCTGTCACGGGGGACTTTACACGGACGTAGGTGTTCGTGTCTGACGGATTTTTAAGAAGGATCTGTCCAGGTTTCTTCGCAATCAAATATAGCCGGTCGAGATAGAGTGTGTCGGCGTGGAGAACCTGAAGTGTTTTACCATCGTTGCTGACTTTTCCCGGAGAATAAGTAAGCGTAACTACATCATAGCCCCTTGCGCTACGGAAAATTCCATCGAACCTTTTCAGGCTCTCCTCGGAAGAGGTAATATTATTTATGGGTGCTTTTGGCGGCTCAGCCTTTCCCAGGAAGACATCAGCAACTTGCGTGGCTCCTCCGCCTGGGCTAAAGGTTCCGTCATTGCTCAGAATCGCAACGGTTAATTTCTTGCCGGGATAGTAGTAAAGCGCCGCGCGATATGCCGCTGTGGCTCCTGTGTGAGAAATTTCCTTGAAGCCGTT
>JANPES010000194.1:0-3832 GCA_031423035.1 Cyclobacteriaceae bacterium
GTTTACGAGTGTCATGAGCGTGTCTCCTCTCTTTCTCTTTTCTGTTGGGGCGCCTTGGTTCCTTTGTTCCTGTTGAACTCACCCTTGCGTCGGCGGGAGTTATACTCCACAGCGAATTTGTCAAGGCTGATGGTCAGAAAGCGCATTACTGACTCGTCCCTTCTGTATTCTGTCTCAAGGGTTGCAATGGTTTCCGGAGCTGCCGCAAATTCGACGAGGTTGTAAAATCCGGTAGACTTTTTTTGGATGGGGTAAGCCATCTTCTTCAGTCCCCATTGCTCAACATTGATTATGTTGGCTTTGTTACCGGTTAACACCTTCACGAACTTATCGACAGTATCCTTTGCCTGGTCCTCAGACAAAACGGGATTTAAAATGAATACCGTCTCGTAGTTGTTCATGTTTTACTAATTGGTTTTAAAATGAGGCGCAAAAATAGGGGAAAAATCCATATTTCAAGTACTGAAGACCCGAAAAAGGGGTGAAATTGGCATTTTGAGGCTGAAAAGGCCGTTGGATGTCGCGTTTGGATGTTATCTTCTTCGCCAGAGGGCCACACGATACTAAAACCTAACACCTAACACCTAATGCCTAACACCTAATGCCTAACATCCCGCTACTTGACGACAAACTGCGTCGCCCCAATCAAATAATCCTCCGCATAGATCTCCACGGTATAGTTTCCTGAAGCATATTCAGATCCCTTCTCAAACAGGAGGCTCAGCTTTTGCCTTGTATTATCAAACAAAATCTCCTGTGCCGCAGTATAGAATTCGTCTTTCTGATTCAAGAGGAATGTGCCGGAGCCTTTGGCTACATCAAAAATCACCTGCCCATTTTCATCGACTACACGGATCAAAATTTTCTTTCCTTCGATCGGGGCAACCTTGTTCTCAGCGAGGTTGAATTCAATTTTCAGCTTTTCAAGTTGCCTGGCCTTGAAGGGCGATTCACGTTCCTTGCCTTTGGAATTGACTGACCGGAGAACAACATTCTCTGCCTTCAACTGGCTGGCAAGGGCGACTTTACCGGCAAGCTCATCTTTCGTCGTGGCGAGGCGTGTGATGGAATCATTAAGTTCGTTCTTCTGCGTCTTCAGTTGACGGTTTTCACTGAAGAGCGATTGATTAGTGGACTTTAGCTTTTCAATTTCGTCATCCTTTATTTTCAGCAATTCCTCATAGCCCTCTACCCGGTCCTTGAGTTCCTTAATTGCTTTGGAACTTCGGGCTACGTTGCGTTTCAGCTGGGCGTCTACTTCGCCCTTTGCCTTCTGTAGTTCTTTCACATCTCCACCCAGCTTTTGAATTTCACTAATCTTCAGGTCCAGCTCAGTCTGAATTTCTTTCAGGCGCTGCATGGTGCCAGCAAGGTCCTCCTCAACATCGGCCTTTTGCTCAGTGATCTCTTTTTTGTCTGCGAAGTCAAAATAGATTTTTACACTCTGAATGAGTATTACAATAAATAGCAGCGCAATGATAACACCTGCCTTGTTGCTCTTCCTGGGTTGTTGAGATTCAGTCGGCTCCATATCACGTCTTTAATTGGGCCGCAAGTTAGCCCCGATGGCCGCTTATTTCAAAGACCAGGTGTAATGTTGTTTGTTTAACGCAGGGTCAAAGCAGAGTATCCCACATCGGTACAAATCGACACTGCCGTAAACCAATGTGTCAATTCTGATTTCATTCCACGCCTTTTCCATTTCTTCAGAACGATGGATGTCGTCAATGACCACCAGGCTGGTTGTTTTGAGCCTTCGACTAAGCAATCGGTAATATTCCAGTGTAGGAACATAGCGGTGATTAGCGTCCAACAAGGCAAAGTCAATTTTTTCTGTGGATTCGAGAAACCGATACAGGGTGTTGTCGATGTTGCCCTCAATCAATTTGATGTTTGTCTTGCCGGCCCATTCAAAATTGGTCAGTGCGGTGTTGACGATGGCATGACTTCCTTCGAAGGTGAAGATTGTGGCATCTTTCTTCTGGGCGAGATATAGTGACGTCAATCCGAGCGATGTCCCGAGCTCAACTACCCTTGACGCACCGCAGTAGTAAAGCAAGTCGAGGTAAAACATGGCAACCGTATATGGAGTCAGAGAGGTACGGGCAATCTCACCAATTGTCCTTTCCTGGATACCCTTTCCTTTGCTGCCAGAACCAAAATCCTCAACTCGAAGTACCGTTCGGTTGGCCTCCAGGTCACGCCTCAAATCATCCAGGGCTGGGAGATCGGATGCACGATTCTTAGCAACAATTTTCGTATAAAGATCATAGAAATACGGGGAGTGCACCGAATGGTCGTCCACTTCATAAAGCCAATGACGGATATACGATTTGACTTGATGAATGGAAGGCACGCGAGGGTGGTTTATTCAAAGTTAGTTCAATCGCATGGGAGCTACCATGCTGAATTCGGGTATGGTGACAGGAAACGTTGTCCCATCGACAATACGTTCCATTAAGTAGGTGCCTGCCATTTTGCCAATCCCCGATTTGAGGTTGCATCCCGAAACATAGGAGTGGGTCTGACCTGGCTCCAGAACAGGTTGCTGGCCAACAACTCCCTCGCCTTCAACTTCTCTCGACAGGAAGCCGGCGTCATAAATATGCCATTTCCGGCGCTTAAGCTGAATGGTAAAATCCCCGGTGTTTTCGATCGTAATCCGGTAGGTAAACACATAGTGGTATTGGCTGGGACTCGAGTAGGATGGCTGATACTCAGTCTCAACTGTAACTTTAATGCCCTTTGTGATTTCGGTTACCATTATCTCAAAAATATCAATTTTTTCTGTTTAATAACCGTACTTGGAACCCGAATAACGATGCAATCCGAAGTAAAGATCCACGGCTCATGGAAAACACGCCTAAAGGCGGAGTTTGAAAAGCCTTACTTTCTCAACTTGATCCGCTTTGTTCGCGACGAGTATGCTGCCCAAACGGTTTATCCCCCGGGGAAGGAAATATTCCGCGCATTTGATGTTTGCATGTTTGAAGATATTAAGGTGATCATTATCGGTCAGGACCCATATCATGGTCCTGGTCAGGCTAACGGTCTCTGTTTCTCCGTACGGGAGGGCGTGAGGATGCCACCTTCTCTGGTTAATATCTTTAAGGAGATAAAGCAGGACCTTGGGAATCCAATACCCACTTCCGGAAATTTGGAACGCTGGGCGCAGCAAGGAGTGTTGCTACTCAATGCGACACTCACGGTTCGTGGTTCATCTCCGGGTTCACATCAAAACAAAGGTTGGGAATTGTTTACGGATGAAGTAATTCGGAAAATAAGTGATGAGAAAACCGGCGTGGTCTTTCTCCTCTGGGGAGCGTATGCACAAAAGAAGGGGGAGATCATCGATCGGACAAAGCATTGTGTGTTGATGTCGGCTCACCCTTCACCCTTCTCAGCCGATCGGGGCTTCTTTGGGAACAAGCACTTTAGTAAGACGAATGCGTATTTGAAGAGTAAGGGTGTGGAGGAAATCGTGTGGTGAACTTGGAAAGGCTGTTGGCCTTCGACTTTCAACTTTCAACCTTCAACTTTCGACTGGCCAACGATCACCCCGATTTCGCGAAACGCTACATCGGGGCAAGCCGATCACTATTTCAACTTATCCTCATGCTTATCCAAACCCTCACCCTCACCCGAACCCGAAGGATCTCCAAGCAAACTTCCAAAGAGTAGGTTGAAGAGCCAGACAATCGAGAAGGCGAGACGTTCGAAAATAATCCTTATTTGTCGGGGAGTATAAAAATGTCCGATGCGTGGACCGGTTTCGGATTCAAGCAGTTTTAGCCACCGCCGCAAAGTTCTCGCCGGTACACCCAAAATGACC
>JANPES010000195.1:0-2579 GCA_031423035.1 Cyclobacteriaceae bacterium
CAAACATCGGGCGCTTTGGCCCTTATGTGTTGCATGACAAGAAGTTTGTCTCTATTCCTAAAGGGGAAGACCCTTATACCATTACACCAGACAGGTCGGTTGAGCTCATTCAGGCGAAGCGTGAGCTGGACAAGAACAGAACGATCAAGCTCTTTGAAGAAAATCCGGACATTCAGATTTTGAACGGACGCTTTGGTCCCTACATCAAGGCCGGAAAGAAAAATGTCAAGATACCCAAGGACAAAGTTCCTGCTGACTTGACGTTGGAGGAATGTGTGACGCTGGCTGCGAATGCCCCTGAGCGCAAAGGACGTTTCTTCAGGAAGAAGAAGGAATAGCCGCCGATACCTTGATTTTCCCTTTGGCCCTCCCTGCCATGGCGCTATGCCGGCTGATGTTTATATTGTACATAAAATATTCGCTATGAAACGAATCGCTACGCTTGCGTTACTGCTGATTACGCTGCCCATGCTGGCTCAGCCAACCTTGGACAATTTCCTTAGCGCCCCATCGGCTTCCGGTTTGGCTACTTCGAAAGATGGAAAGCAATGGGCGTGGATTCTAAACGATCAGGGTAAGCGAAATATTATTATTCGGACTGCATCCGGACAAATAACCCAAGCAACACGATTCGATGATGATGATGGGCAGGAACTTGCACAGCTTGTGTTTTCTCCCGATGCGGAGCGGCTAGTCTTTGTGCGTGGAGGAAGCCCGAGTCGGGAAGGATATAGTCCAAATCCTTCCAGCCTTGCCGAAGGAGTGGATCAATCAATCTGGTGCCTGCATCTAGCTACGAATGAACTCTACAAGTTAGCTGCCGGGTCTAGTCCCGTTTTCTATCCGGATGGCAAACGGATCCTTTTCTCCAAGGGGCCGCAGATCCAATCTGTATTCATAGAGAAAGGGTCAAGCCCTACACAACTCTTCTTCGCCAGGGGAAACAATGAGGATCCACGGTTTTCGCCGGACGGGAAGGAAGTATTGTTCACGAGCAATCGCAACGATCACAATTTCATCGGCGTGTATACACTCGAGTCCAGGAAAATACGCTGGATCTCCCCTGAAGTGAGTATGGATGGGCTGGCCAGTTGGTCGCCAGACGGAAAGCGTATCGCATTCATTCGGATGCCGGGCCTGAAAGCAGATGAACTGATCAGCTTTGTTGGAGGCCGAAAATTCTCTGTGTGGGTTTCAGGCGCTGAAACAGGTAAGGGAAGTGCTATCTGGACATCCCCCGCCGATGATGGAGGATTTGCCCAGAGCTACCCGACACCTCTACTGACCTGGACTAAGACAGACAGAATCTTGTTTTATTCCGAGCATGAGGGATGGAATCACGTCTACTCAATGAAACCTGACGGCTCTGACTTAAAGGACATTACTCCCGGCAATGGGGAAGTTGAAAGTTATGCGCTTGATGCAACGGAAGCGACGATATACTTTGATGGTAACAGGGAAGACATCGACCGCCGGCACATCTGGAAGACGGGTGTAGCTGACGGGAGAGTGATGGCTGTGACGGGCGGTGACGGGATTGAGATGTATCCTTCATTAATCAATGGAGAACTACTTTGTTTTCGCTCAACTGTCAATTCACCCCCGGCCCTTGTTAGATATGATGACCGTTCCAAGAAATTCGAAACGATCTCCGCGCTTCCAGGTGCGAGCTTCTTGCCTCAGGGATTTGTCAAGCCGGAGCCAATCATTGTCAAGGCGCCTGATGGAACGTCCATTCACGGTCAGCTATTCGTGAATCGCAACATTAAAGGAAAGCGTCCGGGATTGGTTTTCATGCACGGCGGACCGATTCGCCAGATGCTATTGGGTTTTCATTATCGCGATTATTATAGTAACTGTTATGCATTTAATCAATACCTCGCCAGCGTCGGTTATGCGGTAATCGCGCTTAACTACAGGGATGGAATTGGCTATGGACGAGATTTCAGAAGAGCGAAAGATCAGGGGCCTTGGGGGGCAAGCGAGTACCAGGATGTTGTGGCCGCCGGAAAGTACCTACAGGGTATTCCCGAAGTAGACGCGAACAAGATCGGGTTGTGGGGAGGTTCGTACGGAGGATACCTTACCGCCATGGGAATGGCCCGCAACCCGGAACTATTTAAAGCGGGTGTCGACCTGCACGGCGTTCATGATTGGGGATTCCGCGCCAGAGAGTTCTCGCCCGGAGGAGGATGGGGCATTACAAAAATGGATATGGATATTGCATTTAGGAATTCACCTGTCAGCGATTTATCTAAATGGGTAGGGCCTGTTCTGCTCGTTTGCGGTGATGACGACCGGAACGTGCTATTTCAAGAGACAACTGACTTGGCGGAGCGGCTGCGGGAGAAGAAGACTATCGTGGAGATTTTGGTCTTGCCAGATGAGGTGCACGGTTTTCTTCGCTATCAAAGCTGGCATCAGGTCTTTGAAACTGCCCGGGAGTTCTTTGATAGGCACTTGAAAAAATAGGGCATGAAAAAGCTGGTCGTATTGACGGGCGCTGGCATCAGTGCAGAAAGTGGACTGGCAACATTTCGTGATTCAGGTGGACTATGGGAGGGGCATCGTGTTGAAGA
>JANPES010000196.1:0-22875 GCA_031423035.1 Cyclobacteriaceae bacterium
ATCACTTTCTTCTTACTAACGGCCATGGGGTGGTTACTTCGGCAAAAAATCTGGGACAAATAGGAAAAGAAATTGTGTAGGACACAAGATATTTCTCGAAATTTTTTGGGTCTTACGGGATTATTTCTACCTTTTCAGTCCAAACAAATACCAACCAACCCCCACACTATCGATACCGATCTCTACGTTACTTAACCGTGAGACAGAATGATAGACAAAAGGTGTGGCGACAGCGAGTTACTGTCGCTTTATCAACAAGGTAACGAAGAGGCATTCGAAGTGCTCCTCCATCGTCACAAATCGCGCATTTATACGGCCATTTACTTGATTGTAAAGGACCGATACAGGGCGGAAGACCTCCTTCAGGAGACCTTTATCAAAGCCGTAAATACCATCAAAAGTGGCCGTTACAACGAGGAAGGCAAGTTCCTGCCCTGGATTAGCCGAATTGCGCATAATATGGCCATCGACTCCTACCGAAGATCCAGACGCTATCCCGAAATCGTACTGGACGACAATAGCCGCTTGTTCAATTCCATGGACTTTTCTGAAGATTCGGCAGAGTCCCTGCAAATTGCACAAGACACTCAGGCCAGACTGCGTGATTTTATCAAGGAATTGCCCTCAGAGCAACGGGAAGTATTGATCATGCGCCACTATATGGACATGAGCTTTCAGGAAATAGCTGACAAAACCGGAGCCAGCATCAACACCGCCCTGGGGCGCATGCGGTATGCGCTGATTAACCTTAGAAAGAAAATGACGAAAACCCAATACGCCTATGACCAAAACGTTTACCCAAAGCGATCTGATCAGGTTTATCTACCAAGAGACCACGGAAGAGGAACGCCACGAGATTAATCGTTGCCTTTCTTTAGATCCCGAATTGCAACGGCAATACCGGGAACTCCTGCTAACTAGAAATAGCCTAGACAAGGCAAGCCTGGAACCACCCGCCCGTGCGGTGGAGAGCATTCTACACTACGTACGCGGACTCGAAGTAAAACACTAGTCCGCTTCGCAGGTGTAGTCACACCATCAACCAAAGAATATTGGCGCATGGACGCTAATATGTTGCCCAATCCAAGGACTCACTCCGTGCTGCCTTCAAAGGGTTTTCCTTTCTTTGCATCGTGAAAGTTTTGATGTTTCATCAGCATTTCAGCACGCCTGAGCGCGGAGGTGCAATCCGATCCTATTATCTGGCCACAGCGCTTGTACAAAGGGGTCATCAGGTGACTATGATTACCTCGGGCCCCTCCAAGGCAAGACGCACAGAGCACATTGAGGGCATTGAAGTTATTTATCTGCCGATCCCCTACAACAACCGATTCAGTTTCTATGCCCGTGTCTGGTCTTTTATCAGGTATGCGCTGGCAGCAATACGTGCAGGTTCTGGTTTCAGGGACTATGATGTATGCTATGGAATTTCTGTTCCGTTAACTGTGGGGCTCTGTACGCGGTGGATGAAATTCCGATACGGTATTCCGTATCTATTTGAAGTGGGGGATCTCTGGCCGGATGCACCAATACAGCTTGGGTATATCAAGAATTGGTTCTTTAAGCGTGCCATGTTTGCATTTGAAAGGGATGTTTACCGTCATGCCCACGCATTGGTAGCACTCTCTGGCCCCATTCAGACGGCAATCCTTCAGAAAATTCCAACTGCAAGAGTTCATATCATCCCAAATATGGCTGATTGTGATTTTTATCACCCAGAGGAGAAGGATCCAAAGCTAGAATCATTGTATGCTGTGAAAGGAAGATTTGTGGTGTCATACATTGGTGCACTAGGCGCAGCGAACGGCGTACATCACCTGATCGATTGTGCCGAGGCGTGTCAAACATCTGCTCTTTCGGTTCAATTTATTATTTGCGGCGACGGGGCAATGCTGGCTGAATTAAAGAGCATATCGAAACAGAAAGCCTTGACTAATGTTACCTTTATTGCTTTTTCAAATCGCGCGGAAGTGCAACGGATTCTTAATATCACCGACTCAGTATTTGTAAGCTATAAAAAAGCCGATATTTTGGAAACGGGATGTCCCAACAAATACTTCGATGGTTTGGCAGCCGGCAAACTGATCATTGTCAATTTTGGTGGATGGATCCGATCCGAAGTGGAGTTGTACAAGTGTGGCTTTTTTGTTGACACCAGGCAGCCCTCCGCCTTTGTTGAGAAAATTGAGCAATTCCTGAGTGACCGGACTTTGTTGGAAGCCGCTCAGCGTAACTCAAGGGAATTGGCAGAAAGAGTTTATTCCCGCAACGAAATCAGTGAAGCATTTCAAAGGGTATTTTCCGATCTATGACTTTTCACGGGAAGGAAGGTTCACAAGCTGAGGTTTATACCCTGATTCCCGAAAAATCTTTTCAGCATCTGCATTCCCCATCAATTCAGGCAAAGTAACATCGGGATGAGCCTCCATGTACGCATTGATGATTCGCCATCCTACCCACTGGGCAATCCGCCCCGGGCAGTTCTCACCGACTTCAATTGTTTTAGGACGTTCGGCTAGAAACTTCTGCTTTACAAGATGACTCGTGGAGTATAATACCTGGTCCTGAACCAACCTAGACCAGATCAGGTGTTCAAATTTAAGACTGCCCTCCATTTCACTTGTGGAGTAGCCAATGAGCAGGCTGTCGGCCGTGCAGGGGAGCATGCGCTTGGCAAAATAGTATGCCTTTCCATAAGCAATCATTTCGGCAAGTACGGTCTTGTCCTCAGCGGAGGTATTATTAAACTTGGTATCCACCCCCGTCAACAGCATGACTGAAGGAACAATGAAGTCCTTGGTGTAGCGGCGTAGCATGTACTCATACATGTCGTTGGGACGGAACCTGGCTCCCGGGCCAAGAAAGTAGTCAAGTCCGATATAGATCGCTGAATCAGTTACAAAGAGATCGCTTTCAAGTCCCGAAATCAACGTCTGAATGCGTGGGGGGGTGAAGTCCGGGTAGTAATACCGCAAGTTTTCGTAGGCCTTCTGAAATTCTCCCCGAAGGATATCGCCGTTCCCGAATACCCGATGGGTCTCCTGGAGGAGGGTATCAATATGCGCGTTGGCAAAGCGACTGTACAGGCGGTTGATAAAAATCGAGTCGCTGGGGTATGACGCTCGACCGAAAAAAATATCCCGGGTATCCGAGTGCATTGTCATGAAGCGAACCAAGTCGGCCTTGGAGGCAATGGCAGGTAGCGAATCTTCCAACGACTCGAAGCTTAGCGCAACCGCAATAGCGGAGGTATCCGGGATAAATACACATTCTTCTTCCGCTTTTGGTGCGCAAGAAAAGACAAGGAGACCGACAACAAAAGCCCACACTACTTTCATAGCCGCGAAGATCAGTAATTTCAGCGAAACGCGGTTAGGCGAAGGGGCGCCGCGCCTAGTCATTTTTTTCTTGCCTTCGCAGATTTATTGCGCGATCTTCAGGCTCTTCAATGAGGGGATACGCCAAATGAACAGGATCAAGCATATAGCAGTATCGGGGAATATTGGCTCTGGAAAGACAACGCTGGTTGAAAAGTTGTCCAAACACTATGGTTGGATTCCACTTTATGAATCAGTAGATAATAACCCATACCTCCGCGATTTTTATGATGATATGAAGCGGTGGGCTTTTCACCTGCAAATCTATTTTTTGAATAGTCGCTTTAACCAGGTCCGCCAAATCCGGGAAAGTGACAAAACCATTATCCAGGACCGCACAATTTATGAGGATGCCTACATTTTTGCATCCAACCTGCATGCAAGCGGTCATATTAACGACCGGGATTATCAAAGCTACCTTGACCTTTTCCATTCAATGATAAATTTTGTTGAACCTCCGGACCTCCTGATCTATTTGAAGGCGGATATACCGAAGTTGGTTCAGCAAATTCAGAAGCGAGATCGAGATTTTGAATACAACATCAAGCTCGAGTATTTGAAAAACCTGAATTCCCACTATGATAAATGGACAGCGGATTACAAACATGGCAGAATCATGACCATTGATATAAATAAAACTGATTTCGTGGAAAACGTTGAAGATTTTTCTACGATCGTAGGAAGGATCGACTTGGAGCTGAATAATTTATTCAGTTGATGATTCAGAGATCCTTTCATGCATCCCGAGTTTTATGAAAGCACTTACCTTTCAAGGAAAGGAGAATATTCAATTTACTACTGTAACGGATCCTGAGATTCTGAGCCCCAGAGATGTTATAGTCAAGATGAGGGCCTGCGCAATTTGTGGCTCAGATCTTCATGTGTATTATGAACGTGAGAAAGGAATTGACCATGGTACTGCGATGGGTCATGAGTTTGTCGGCGAAATCGTGGAGGTGGGCCGGGAAGTTCGGCACCTTCAACGCGGTGATCGGGTCATGAGCCCGTTTACCACAAGTTGTGGGCAATGCTATTACTGTAAAATCGGACTTACGTGCAGGTGTGTTCAGAGTCAATTGTTTGGGTGGAAGGAGCAGGGGAAAGGATTGCACGGCGGCCAGGCTGAATTTGTTCGAGCACCTTTGGCGGAGAGTACTTTGGTGAAGATCCCTGAAGGCGTTTCTGAGGAGGAGGCCTTGCTTCTTGGCGATGTTTTGTCTACCGGTTTCTTCTGTGCCCGACAGGCTGAGGTAGAGCGCAATGGAGTGTATGTCGTCGTCGGCTGCGGACCTGTTGGACTTATGGCGGTAATTGGAGCCAGGGAAATGGGGGCTCAGAAGATTTTTGCTTTGGATACTTTTCCAGAAAGACTCTCGAAGGCCACCGAGTTTGGTGCGACGCCCATTAATGCTTTGAGCGACCAAGCTGTGGAATTGATTCGTGACGCAACTCAGGGTAGAGGTGCAGACGGGGTACTGGAAGCCGTTGGAAGCTACCAGGCTGTTAGAACGGCCATAACCCTAATCCGACCTGGAGGTATCGTCGCCTCTGTGGGAGTCTGCACGGACAGCCATCTTGCGTTTTCTCCAGGGGAAGCGTATGACAAGAACCTAACCTATAAGATTGGTCGTTGCCCGGCAAGATTTATGATGGATCAGCTAATCCCTTTAGTGCAGAGCAAGAAGTACGATCTCGCCTCAATTTTCACACATAGAATGAAGTTGCAAGAAGGCAAAACAGGATATCAGATTTTTTCCGGGAAGGAGGACCATTGCCTCAAAGTCTTGCTCAAAGCAGACTAAGTCAACTATTTTTCCAAGGTCGCGACTTTGCGCCTATACGTCTCGGCGTTAGCAGGATCCAACTCTGCCATTTTTCGAAATATTTCCGCCTGGGTAGTATCCTGGGTAACCAGTTTTTTGTAGGCCTCCAACGCATCCTTACGCCGATCTTTCTTGACGTAGACCTCTGCCATCAGCTGAAGGAAATCTGGCTGACTGTAGTCATTTCGGTAGGCCTTCTCCATACAGTAGACTGCAGAATCCAGGTTATTCATTAGATCATAGTTGTACCCCAACAGCCACCAAGCAGGATCATAGTCCGGATGAAAGCGAACACATTTCCTGGCGTATCTATTTGCCCTTTTGTAGTCTTGTTGCAGCGTGTAAGCTAGCCCCTTGTTGTACAGTGCATAGGTGTTTTCCGGATCAATGGCGAGTGCCTTGTTATAGTAGAATAGTGCAGAGTCATATTTGGAATCTGCGAGTGACGCATTGCCTCGATCATTCCACAATTCAGATCCATCCGCTTCCGATGTTGTCCCTGTACTTTCTATTGTTTCGGAGGCCGGGTCTCCATCCCCCCCATCTTTCCCAACAAATACGCCTACCAGAAAGAGGAAAATAAAGAGGGACATAAAAATAATGATGAACACACGGATGAATTTCATTGCGGTTCGCGGTGTGCTCCCTGGCTCTTGCGTCACTGTTTGTGGGCGATCCGGGGGGTACGGATTTCTTGACGATTGTTGACTTCCGAAGGAGGAGAGCATATCTGAGACCGATGCTTTAATGGATTCGGATGAAATGAGCGCTAAGAAGCCAAAGTAGGTAGACAGGCCCAGGAGGATCCAGAAGAAGAAGGGCCCAAGAGACCAGAAAAGTGCAAAGAGTAGGATGAAAACAAGGGCAAGCCGTTTAGGCCATTTTGATGCTTCTCTTGTAACCGGATAGTCGTCCATGTCAGGTCAGATTAATTGCCGCAAATACAGTTGTATCGTATTTTCCAGACCAAGATAGAGCGCATCACAAACTAGTGCGTGGCCTATAGAGACTTCGTCTAAGTCAGGAATGGATTGCTTGAGAAATTTCAAATTCTGAAGATCCAGGTCGTGACCTGCGTTAATACCAAGTCCCAATTTTTTGCCCAATGCCGCAGCTTTTATATAGGCATCAACGGCTTGGTCGCGATTGGAATGGTAGTTGGCAGCATAGGGTTCGGTGTACAGTTCGATACAGTCACTTCCGGCAGCCGCTGCGCCAACCACCATTTTTTCGGCGGGATCAACAAACAGCGAGACACGGATTCCGAGGCTCTTGATTTCTCTTATAGTTGTCTTGAGAAACCCGGAGTTGGATACAGTATCCCAGCCTGCATTGGAAGTAAGAACTCCCGGCGGGTCCGGGACTAAAGTAGCCTGTGCAGGTTTCACTTCCCGTATCAGCTCCATGAATCGAGCGTCAGGGTACCCTTCAATGTTGAATTCCGTTGTAACAACGTTGCGCAGGGCAATTACATCGCTTCTTCGAATATGGCGCTCGTCAGGTCGCGGATGAACCGTAATTCCCTGGGCACCAAAGCGCTCGCAGTCGATGGCCATTTGCACGACATTGGGGTTATTGGCCCCGCGTGCGTTTCTTAATGTGGCAATCTTGTTAATATTGACACTAAGTCGGGTCATGTGCTCGTTTGTTAGTTCATTTGGGGCTAAAGTCCTTTCAAAATAATTGCAATTAATCTAAACAGCCAGGGACTTTAGTCCACCCATCTCCACTTTGATGCTCGCTCACCAAACAATAACTTTGAGTGAAATTACACAATCATGTCACTGAAAGCCACCATTGATAACGACATCAAAAGAGCCATGCTCGCAAAGAACAAGGAGGAATTGGAGGCGTTGCGAAGCATTAAGTCCATGATCCTGCTGGCCGAGACGGAAAAGGGGCATGTGTCTGAAATCTCAACAGAGACGGAGGGGAAGCTTCTGATGAAAGCCGCAAAGCAGCGAAAAGAATCTGCGGAGATATTTCAAAAGGAGGGTCGTCAGGAGTTGGCGCAAAAGGAGAATTTTCAACTTGAAATTATAAGCCGGTACCTACCAAAGCAGTTGTCGGAGGCAGAGACCACGGTCTTACTGCAGGAAATTATTTCTAAGGTCGGCGCCAAAGGTCCGCAAGACATGGGCAAGGTGATGGGCATGGCTACGAAAACACTCGCCGGAAGGGCAGACGGGAAGGTGATATCAGAAATTGTTAAGAAACTTCTTGCGGGTTGAGCAAGGTTGACATTGTCTTGCTGATATTTATCGCCTTCGGCGCCTGGAGCGGGTACCGTGAAGGGTTTTTGATGGAAATTATTTCACTGGCTGGAATAGTTCTTGGAATTTTCCTTGGATTCAAACTTATGGGCGAGGGGATGATTCTGCTGGAAGAGAAATTCAATGCTGACCGAAGTACGTTACCCTACATTTCCTTTATTGTCATCTTCGTTGTCGTCGTGCTGTTGGTGCGGCTCTTGGGCTCTTTGGTCAAAAATTCTGTAGACAAATCCTTTTTGGGCACCGTTGATCAGGCCTTTGGGGCAGGCCTTGGCGCATTTCGTACGCTCTTCATGCTGAGCGTGGTACTATGGATTCTCGATTCGTTAAAGCTGACGCCCAGGACGGAGTGGGCGGAGGGATCCTGGTTATACCCCTTTACGGCAAACCTGGCCCCTACAGTGGCCGACTGGTTTGGACAGTTCATTCCGGTTTTCAAGGACATTTTCAGAGAATTCTAGAATCGAATCCTTTCAAGACGAAAGGAGACTTTCCCTTCGTTAATACTCCGGGGATTGATAGAAAGATAATTTTTACTTACTTATCGGTGGAATCATAAGATATGGCCCTGAACGTTAAAGAAGAAGGTGGTTTTAAGTACGTGGACGAAGGTTCCGGTCAGGTGCTCATGCTCCTTCATGGACTTTTTGGAGCGCTCAGTAACTGGGAAGGAGTTGTTCAGCGCTTTTCGAAGCGATTTCGGGTTGTCATCCCCATGCTGCCAATCTATGAAATGCCAATCAAGGAGGCGGGACTGGAAGGACTGCAGAAGTTTGTAGAGGACTTTGTAAGCCTCAAAAAGTTGGACCGGATGATCATCATGGGAAACTCTCTGGGGGGACATGTGGCCCTTCTCTACACGTTACACAATGGCCCTAAAGTTGAAAAGCTAATCTTGACCGGGAGTTCCGGGTTATTTGAAAATGCCATGGGCGGATCATATCCTAGAAGGGGGAGTTACGATTACATCCGGGAGCGGGTGGCTTACACATTCTATGACCCCAATACGGTCTCGAAAGAACTCGTTGATGAAGTATTCGAGACCACCAAAAGTATTCCGAAATGTATGCGTATCGTCGCCATTGCGAAATCAGCCCAACGGAACAACCTCGCCAATGATTTACCCAATATCAAGGTTCCCACACTGCTGGTTTGGGGATTAAATGATACCATTACACCACCCATGGTTGCCTACGAATTCAATCGATTGATACCAAACGCTGAACTAAGCTTTATTGATCATTGCTGTCATGCTCCAATGATGGAGCATCCGGAAGTATTCAACGAAGTCGTGGAGAAATTTCTGATCCCTGTAGCTGCATGATTGCCGAAGAACTAATTAACCACATGGTCCCGCCCCTTAAGGTGACGGATGATGCGCACAAAGCGATTGTGTGGATGGAGGAGTTTCGTTGCAATTTTCTTCCCGTGGTAGACGAAGGACAATTGCAGGGATTCATCTCTGAGGAGATCATTATGGAGTCCAACGACATTGAGAAGAATGTCGGAATGTTTGCTCTGGTTGGAAAAGCATGCGCAGTGTCTCTTGATTCTCACTTCTTTGACATCCTCCGTATAGCGGGTGAGCACAAACTCAATATGGTGGCTGTACTTAATGGTGAGGGAAAGTATGCTGGCATTATCACTGTTCAGGATGTGATGGCTTCATTTGCTCAAACCGCATCCGTACAAATGGCTGGCGGTATTCTCGTTCTCAGCATGGATCTTATTGATTACTCCCTCGCCGAAATCTGCAGGTATGTGGAGGAGAATAATGCTAAAGTAATTAGCAGCACCATGATGGAAGATCCACTGGATAACGGAAAAATTAAGGTGACACTGAAGATCAACCAGCTCGATCTGTCTCGCATCGTTGCCACATTGGAGCGTTTTGGTTATCGCGTTATTGGTCGTTACCAAGAAGCACCTCGTGATGACGACAACAAGGAACGACTCGACATGCTGATGAAGTATCTCAATATGTAGCCTGCGGGATGACGCTACCGTATGGCCGAGTTTTGTTATTGCACAGAACTACTCACTCTTCAAATTCTCCACCGGGTTGATAAACGCAGCGCGCCAAGTCTGAGATCCAATGGTTAGCATGCCGAACAGGGTCAGCGCGGCAATGCCCAATAGGATAGTAGGAACGTCAACAGACACATGGTAAGCGAGTTCCTCCAACCATAAGTTGTTAATGAAGTAGGCTGCCGGCACAGCGATGAGTACCGAAATCGCAAGGATCATCACAAACCCTTTCGAGAGCAGATAAATGATTGAGCCGTTGCTGCTGCCCAGTACTTTGCGAATGGAAATCTCTTTGATTCGGGTCTCGGTGGCGTACGTGGCCATACCCAACAGACCCAGGCAGGAAATGAGTATAGCGAGGAATGCGATTACACTGAGCAGACTCACGAGATCTCCAAACAGGATATCGTACATCTTGTGAACTTCCCCACTGAAGTCTTTGTAATCGACTTTTTGCCCGGGGTTGATTGTTAGCCACGCGCCTTCTACCGTTTTTCCGGCTTCTTCGAAGGTACCGGTATACTGTACCTGAAGCATTCTAAATTCTTCCGGATTGTAAATCAAAGCCATCGGCGTAAGCTTTTCCATAAGCATCTCGTGGTTGTAATTTTTTACAACACCGATGATCATTTTTCTGGAAGAATCGGTCTTTACAATGACCTCTTTTCCAATGGCATCTTCAGCCGTGTCGAAGTGGAAGACCTCAACCGCTGACTCATTTAGGACAATGAAATTTTTATTGGATCCTCCTTTTTCGACAGAGAAGTACGCTCCGGCACGCAAGGTGATCTGCATATTCTTCAGATAGTCTTCATCCACGGCGTAATAGGAAACGTCTGTCCATTCTTTTTCATCCAGCGATTTCTTAAACCCATTCGAATAGCTAAAGCCGGCTGCCGGAATGTGTGATACGGCCGTCACATTTGCGATGTTGCTGAATTTCAATAGCTCAGTCTTTAATGTTTCATGAGGCATATTGTTTAGACCCACGATTACCTTTTGATCCATCTTGAATCCATGGTCGGCGCGCAGGAATAGCTGTAATTGGTTAAATACAACAATCACGGAAAGGATGAAAATCAGAGAAAAGGTGAACTGGGATATGAGGAGAACCTTTCGCATACGCATACCAGAAAAGAGTTTCACAGTACTCAGGCTTTTCAGCACTTTCACCGGTTGAAAGCCACTTAGCACCACAGCAGGGAAAAGGCCGGCCAATACGCCAACGCTAACGGCAAACACAAGGAAGATAACAGCGATTTGATAGTTAATTTCTAGATCCCAATTGAGCATTCGCGCAAAACTCAGTTGAAGCATGAGGGGTTTCAGGATAACCAGAAGCGCAACTGCAGCGAGTAGGGAGAACAGCGCCACCATGACCGACTCAGATAGAAACTGTGTAAAAATTTGCGACCGGGTTGCGCCGGTTACTTTGCGAACGCCGATTTCGCGCGCACGGGTTAGCGAACGAGCGATGGACAGATTGGTGAAATTGAAACACGAGGTGAGCATAACAACTCCGGCCAATGCCATGAAGAAATAAACGAACATCCACGGGAGAACGGGGCCAATGGCGTTATTGATAATCGTGCCGGGTGTAATCGACATGAGTGATTGAGGCACAAACTTTACCTTGCGTTGATTGTCGGGGTTAGTAATTCCCGCGTTGAGACCCGTTGCGATTGCCTGGAGGTGTGGCGTGATGTTTTCGATATGCTTGCCGTCCTCCAGAAGGATATATACCCAACCGGACCAATAGTCGTACCCATTGTCAAGATCATTGGGTTTGGCATCATCGGTAAGACCCTTGTTCTGCTTTTGACCTGCAGCCAGGCTCTTTACCGTAGATATGCTGGCAAGCGCGTCAAAGGCAAGGTGCGTCTTATGCTTGGTTTCTTTTAAGACCCCTGTGACTTTATAGGGTCCTTCAACACCCACTTTGAATGATTCACCTACCGGGTTTTCCTGACGGAATAGTTTTCTGGCCGTTTTCTTGGTCAGCACAACAGAGTACGGATCAACAAGAGCAGTTTTGGAATCCCCATACTCCAATTTGTATTCGAATAAATCGAGAATTTCCGGGTCAGCAAAATAGCCAGACACAGGGATGTTTACATTTTGAGCGATCTCCAGCCAGATGTTGCCAAAGCCTCGCTTTATGCGAACTGCTTTTTCTACTCCATTGTAATTTTCTTCCAGGATCTGTTTTAAGGGCAAGGAGGTTGTGGACTGCTCGCTGAATTCTTCTCCGTTGCGACCGATGGGAATGCTGTTTATCCGATAGATACGATCACGCTTCGTGTTGTACCGGTCATACGTCATCTGATCGGCCACCAACATAATGATGCACATCGACAGCGCCATGGCTACAGCCAGACCAAAGACGTTGATGAAGGAGAAGAAGCGGTGGCGAACCAGGCTTCGGAAGGCCGTTTTGATGTAGTTGCGGATCATATGGTGGTATTCAGAATTAAGGGCAATAACCCCGGCGGAATTTCTTCCACCGGGGGATTAGACGTCAGTTAGACAGAATAGTTACTTGGAGTCGCGCTTTACGAGAAAGTAATAAATGAGGAAGCCTAGCGAGACCGAGATGGCAAACAAACCGTAGGGAAGCGGGGAGTCACCACGCGAAGGAATGTATTCCATCAAGACCAGCGATATGCCAGCGAAGAATACAATCAAGCCCCACTTCAAGGCACTGTACTTATTGTCGGCTGCCTCTTCTTTGCGGAAAATCGACTGTGACTCAGCATTGACAAAGCCCTTATCAATCATTTTCTTCTTTAGAATATACTCAGTCATGGCTTTGGTAAAGAAGAACAATGCAGCGCCAAAGGTCCCCATAATCGAGACAGGCATCAGTACGTCGTGCAGATTCGAATCCATATGAATTTGTATTTAGTTGTTTAATGGATGAGACACAGTTCATACAGTTGATGTTGCAGTTCTTGCTGATTTGTTTTCAATCGTTGAATCCATGCATTGAGTGGACATCCGAGCGGTAAAAAATGCCGTATTTACTGCAACATTTCCCCTGAATAAGTGTCTAACCCCTCAATGACAGATGACCGGACCCTCGTTTCCAGGGTGATACGAGGGGAAGAATCAGCGTTTAGGTTGCTGATCAGGCAGCATGAGCGTCTGGTTGCCCATATGGTGGGAAGGCTGGTGAAGGTAGACCAGGATCGTGAGGAAATCTGTCAGGACGTTTTTTTGAAAGTCTACGATAAACTCCCGGAGTTTGGGTTTCAGTCAAAGCTAAGCACCTGGATTGCCACAATTGCCTATCGTCAGGCTATCAATCACGTGAGAAAGCAGAAGATAGAATACGAGGGATTGCCTGACGAAGGGGGATGGGCCGAGCGGTTCATTGAACGGCAAGACCCGGAAAATATTCTGGCGGCTAGAGACGAGGAGGCCCAGATTCAGAGGTTCATTGAGCAGCTTCCAGCGCAATACAAGGCTGTTGTGACATTGTATCACCTGGATGGAATGAACTATGCCGAGATCGGAACGATCATGGACATGCCGGAGGGGACCGTCAAAAACTATCTCTTCCGGGCAAGGAATTTGCTGAAAGAGAAAGCAATGAAGTATCTTGACATGGATTAGAAATGACAGACGAAGAATTACAGGGCCGCATTGAAAAAGGAGAAATTTCGGACAACCGGGATTCGCGCGCTTATACAAAAGTATTTAGGGTCTTGCGTAGCGAACCGGAATTTAAACCTCCGATTAATTTGGCCGAACGCGTAGTCCTCCGTGTTGATCTTTCATCCGGCAAGACTTCACGCGATATGGTTTGGCTATACGCTGGGTTGGCCGCTTGCTTTGTGGCCATGATTGTGGCGGTACTGATGACCGATTTTAAAGTCAATCTCGGAGTGCTCAAATTCATCTCAGGATATTCAGGGCTTTTTGTCTTTGGAATTCTTTTTGTGCTGGCCCTCCATTGGGTAGACCGTAAGATTGTTAGAAAGACGGCTTAGCCAGGACACATTACCTTGTCTGGTGCAGAGCAACAGTAGGTAGGCCGGACTGGAAACTTCCAACTGGTACCCCGTTCAAGTTGACCAAAGGCGAGTTTAGAATTCCGCCAGCACGTGATCGATTTCCCTTGCTCCAGCAAAGTGGCCAAGTAACCGGATGATCACGCGATCTACAACAGTATCAGGACAAGATGCGCCGCTCGTCAATATGATTCGCGTGGTCTTCTTGTCAGGGAGAAACTGATATGTTGATTTCTTTTTCTTTAAGTGATAATCAAAGTGGCGTATTTCCTCCCGCGAAACTATTTCTTCGTCTGAGTTAATAAAGTAAGTGAGAAACTTTTCTTCGCACAACTCGACAATGTGGGATGTATTAGAACTATTGTATCCACCGACAACAATTGCTAGATCGGCCTCCAGGTTAAGAAGTTCATACGTAGCCTGTTGATTGTCATTTGTAGCATAGCACAAAGTGTCCCGCGTATCTGCAAAGTGCGTTGAAATTTTTTCCGGACCGAATTTTCGAATCATCACCTGACGCAGGAAATCGGCAATGGCTGAAGTTTCGGTGGCCAGCATGGTGGTTTGGTTCACAACACCGATTCGATCAAAGTGAAGATCAGGCAAAAACCCATCCGTATGTTTTCCTTGATAGGCGTCGTAAAATTCTGCTTTTGACTTGCTTCCCAGAATGTAGTTGCTAAGTTCAATAGCGTCGTTCATATCGCGAACAATTACGCTTGGCCCGCCATCTGAGCTGTGAGAGAATGTAGCCCGCGTTTCTTCATGATTTGGTTTGCCGTGAATAATCACGGTGAAGGCCTCCTTGCCTAATCTGGCTGCCCGGTTCCAGACCTTCTCAACAAACGGGCATGTCGTGTTATATGGCTCAACGTTTACCCCTTTCATTTGAAGCAGTTGCTCGATTGCGCGCGTCGTTCCGAATGCGGGAATTATGACGATGTCACTCGCCTCAATTTTGTCCCAGGAAATAAGTTGTGACCCATCGGTATCCATAATAAAGCGAATACCCCTGTTTAGTAAATCCTGATTGACTTCTTGATTGTGAATCATCTGGCTAAGGAGGTATACCCGCTTGTCAGGATTCTCTTCCAGGGCTTTGTAACTGATTTCAATGGCATTTTCTACACCGTAACAAAAACCAAAATGACGAGCCAAAACAAACTGAACCGGGCCGAAGTCCAGTATAGTAGGAGTGAAATCCTGCTTGCGGAGATCTTTTGCCTTGCGGAATTCCTTTATCCGGCCGCTAAGAGACGACCGGTAATGCGCGGGTATTTCAAACTTTTTAATGGTACAGGCTGATTAGAAAATACAAATGTATGGTGTTTCCACCAAGAATTTGATAGGCAAACGTGAGGCGTTCATCCTTCAGGAATACCTGAAATCAACTGTATTGGAATCACTTGGCTGGGATCAGGCAGCCTTGGATAGGTTATCCTCTTTCATCGTTTCTGTGCGGACCTCCTTTGATGAGAGGTCGAACCAACGGACCTCAACAAGATTCTTCTTCAAGTACTTCAGTACTTCGACAATTTTTCCATCGACCAGGCTGCGAGCCCGATCTCCTTTCTTGAATATTCTCCTCATATCAACTTGATTAAGATTACATTCTGACAGCATAGATGTATTCCCGGGCAAAATCTTCATAAACACCGGAAAAAGTAAGTAGCTCACCAGACTTTTTTCTTTTAATAAGCTCATTAACTTCTTTCGCAGACTTTATAGGCTTGTTGTCAATCGATGTAATGATATATCCTTGACGCATGTCCGTATACTTTGCCACTTTTCCGTTTCCAAGTGCCTTGACCCGAACACCGCTTGCAATTTCAAGACGCTTGAGAAGCTTGGGGTCAGCATCTTCGAGCTCTATTCCCAGCGTAGCCACCGCGTCTCGCTCATCACGCTTCACAGCGGCTATGTTTCCTTGGCGATTTTTCAACGTCACGGACATCAGTTTTTCAGAACCTTTGCGGTTGATCAGCACATTTACCTTGTCTCCGGGGCGCTTTCTGCCGATGTATTCAATCAATGCTGAGCTTGATTTGATTGGGGTATCATCCAATTTAACAATAACGTCACCCTTCAGAATCCCTGCCTGTCTAGCGGCGCTTCGCTCATCCATATCTCCAAACCCACTCACGTATGCACCTTCATTTACAGACAAACCTTCTTCTTTGACAAGGTCACTGTTTACACTCCCGACCTGAATTCCTAGCCAGCCCCGCTGAACGGTACCGTAAGTGAGTAGATCCTCAACAATCTTGCTGACTATGTTGGAAGGAATTGCGAAACCATAGCCGGAATAGGAGCCTGTCGGGCTGGCAATAGCTGTATTAATTCCTAAGAGCCCCCCGTTCAGATTCACTAGCGCTCCACCGCTATTGCCCGGGTTAATCGCAGCGTCGGTTTGAATAAAGGACTCAATGGCAGTTGTACCAGATTCCGGCCGATCGCTGGAATTAATGATGTTGATATTTCTCCCTTTCGCGCTGATAATCCCTGCCGTGACGGTTGAATTAAGATTGAATGGATTTCCAACAGCCAGTACCCACTCTCCAATTTTTGATAAATCGGAGTTGACAAATGAAAGATAGGGAAGCGATTTTTGATTGATCTTCACCAGCGCCAGGTCTGTATCGGGATCCGTACCAACTACTTCCGCTTTGAATGACCGGTTGTCAAAAAGAGTAACATCGACGACATCTGCCCCCTGCACCACGTGGTTGTTTGTAACAATATATCCGTCTGCATTTATCAGTACGCCACTTCCGGAGCTCTGGCTTGGCCCGCGTTGGCGCTGGGTATCGGGGCCGAAGAAAAATTGAAAGGGATCCATGGCATCTGGTGAGCGTTCGCGCGAACCGGAATTTCCTTCAGAGGTGGATCGAATATGAACGACGGCTTTTGTTACTTTCTCTGCCGTGCCTGTAAAATCAAGCGGGGTGATATCGCCATTCTCCCCTCGGCTATAGGCAACCTGTGAGATCGGAGCACCAAGGTGCTGTATGATTACCCCCTGTTTCTCCTCCGTAAAATAGTTTACTGTAAGAAACGTAAGTGCACTACCCAAAATGGCTGCAAGGACCAGAGATCCAAATCGCTTCATAGTCAATATCTCGTTAGTTTTCTAAAATTCCCCCGTAAAAACTGTGCCAAAAGAAAAGCCGGTGAAGGTTGCAACGCCTAATGACATTTTTTCAGCGTATCCTAAATACGATTCAAAGACGAAATTGGTTCGCCAAATGGCAAAAAACGTCTATTTCTTAACCAATTCACCTTTGTGATATTCGTATTGAAGGGTCAAATTCCCGGCCCCATCATACCATTTGGAGATACCTTCGCGGAGACCATCCTTGTAGTACCCCTGTTCAATCAGCTTCCCAGGCGCAGAATACACACTCGTGATACCGTCTTGTTTCCCATTATTATAGAAGCGCTCCTCCCTAAGAAATTCAGGTGCGTATTCTGTGTACTTTCCATGTCGTTGGTCATTGTGATAAAAACAGCGAACAGTTACCTGGTTAATGGTATTTAGTTCGAGATATATCCCTTCTTTCTTGCCAGCAACATAAGTGGTCAATCTAAACACCCGATCGTCTTGGGTATATTCTGTCCAGGCTCCTGTTTTCTTTCCATCGAGCCAATAGCCAACGGTTACCAATCGGCCTGCCGCATTAACAATTTCTGTTCGTATAAGACCGGGTGAGTCGGGGAAGGTTTCCTGTATTCCGATTGGCTGCTCGGCGGCCGAGTCGGCGATGTCTTCTGAGGCCGGGCCTTGCCCGCACCCGGATGACAGCAGGATCGGAAAGGCAATTAAGACGAATCTCCTGGTGAAGCGATTTGTAGTCATATTGTATGTGAAAATTGATTGTGTCTTATCCCATTAATGTGAGCAAGGCTTGAATAACAGTAGAGGAAATTGCCGCAACCTTTCAGCAAGTTGCCCTTTTCCCGAAAATATGGCGTTAATTTAGGAAACACGATGGAAATACAAGGACAAGTTTATTTAAAAAAGGGCAGGGAAGCCTCATCGAAGCGGTTTCACCCATGGATCTTTTCCGGGGCTATTCAGTCAATCGAAGGCGATCCACAAAATGGGGATTGGGTTTGTGTCGCGAATAGCAGCAGGGAGCCCTTGGGGTATGGGCATTTCCAGAATGGAACCATCACCGTTCGACTGCTTTCGTTCGGCAGCACACAACCGGAGCCAGATTTCTATGTGCATAGAATCAAGACCGCACTTGAACAACGGATCACAACAAAGGTCATTCAGTCATCAACCAATTGTTATCGGCTGGTCCACGGTGAGGGTGATGGACTGGCTGGGCTGATCGTTGACATATACAACGGTGTCGCGGTGATAC
Source organism: Cyclobacteriaceae bacterium (assembly GCA_031423035.1). Classification (GTDB taxonomy): domain Bacteria; phylum Bacteroidota; class Bacteroidia; order Cytophagales; family Cyclobacteriaceae; genus ELB16-189. The sequence goes on from JANPES010000196.1 coordinate 17,885, forward strand.
AATCGCACAGTGCGGGCATTCACAAGGACCGTCAGCGTATTTGTAAGGGACTGTTGGAGGCCATGGCAGGTGACCTTACTGCTGTTTACTACAAAGGCATGTTGTCCGGAGACGGCAAAGCAGACAGTGAGTACCTCCATGGAATGGGGGTTCTTCCACATATTGTTTTGGAAAACGATAACAAGTTCCTGGTGGATTGGGAGGTAGGGCAGAAGACCGGATTTTTTCTAGATCAAAGAGAGAACAGACGATTGCTGGGAAGCTTTTCGGGCGGTCGCAGCGTCCTAAATACTTTCTGCTATACGGGTGGCTTTTCTGTTTATGCCTTGACCGCAGGCGCGGCCCGAGTGCATTCCGTTGATGCTTCGGATCGAGCCATCGTGTTCGCAAAGGAGAACATCAAACTCAATGGATTTGACCCTGAGAAGCATGCCTGCTTTGTCGGAGACACTTTTGAGTTTCTCAAGGATAAGAAAGATCAGTATGACATTCTTGTGCTGGATCCACCGGCTTTTGCAAAACATAAAGAGGCCAGGCACCAGGCGATGAAAGGATATCAACGCCTTAATGCAGAGGCTATGCGTGTGATAAAGCCAAATGGCATCCTCTTTACCTTTTCGTGTTCCCAGGTAGTTGACCGACAACTTTTTTATGATACGGTGGTTTCTTCAGCGATACAGTCAGGCCGCGAGATACAGGTATTGAATTCACTTTCTCAGCCTTCAGACCACCCGATTTCCATCTTTCACCCAGAAGGGGAGTATCTAAAAGGCCTTGTTCTGCTGGTTCGCTGACTTTGATGTCGGGTGTGAAGTATAATTTTGTAGGTCATAATCCCCGAGTATAAGGTGTATTTATACCTTTGCTTAAACTTAAAGACTGACACATGAGAAAATACATTATTTGGATCGTTTTAGGGGTTTTGGTCCTGCTTGGCCTGACATCTTATAATGGCTTGGTTGGCAAGCAGGAGAATGTTGGCCTTGCTTGGGGTAATGTGGAGTCTGATTACCAGCGTCGGGCAGACCTGATCCCAAATCTGGTCAATACCGTTAAGGGATACGCCAATTTTGAGCAGGAGACGCTCACCCGCGTAATAGAAGCCAGGGCCTCAGCTACTCAGGTGAAAATAGATGCGAGTAATCTCACACCTGAAAATATAGCGGCATTCCAACAGGCGCAAGGTGGGTTAAGCTCAGCTTTGGGCAGATTGCTTGCTGTTGCAGAAAACTATCCTGATCTCAAGGCAAACCAAAATTTTCTTGATTTGCAGGCACAGCTGGAGGGTACGGAAAACCGGATTAATGTTTCGCGTCAGCGGTTTAACGATTCAGTAAATGCCTACAACAAATCCAGGAGGTCATTCCCCACAGTAATCTTTGCTTCGATTCTTGGATTTACGGAAAAAGGATATTTCAAAGCGGACGCCGGATCAGAGAAAGCCCCGGAAGTAAAATTCTAATAAGAGATCTTCACAAAAAAGCCTCGGGAATATCCTGAGGCTTTTTTATTTGTATTTGCTGTTTCATTTCAGATCTTTTTCACTTCGCGATTCTCGTAACTTTCGATGACATCACCGACCTGCATGTCATTGAAGCCTTCAATCCCCATACCACAGTCAAACCCGGATTTAACTTCACTGGCGTCGTCCTTGAAACGTTTTAATGAACTGAGCTTGCCTGCGTAAACAACAATTCCATCTCGAATCAGGCGGATCGGATTGGCGCGCTTGATGTATCCATCCGTCACCATGCAGCCAAGGATCGTTCCAACTTTAGAAATCTTAAACACATCGCGAACATCCGCATTTCCTACAATCACTTCTTCCATTTCCTTCTCCAACATACCTTCCATGGCGCTCTTCACGTCATTGATGGCATCATAGATAATGGAGTAAAGACGAATTTCTATTTCTTCATTCTCGGCGAGCTTTCTCGCTGAGGGGGAAGGGCGAACCTGGAAACCAACGATGACCGCATCGGAGGCCGAAGCCAGCAGAACATCTGATTCGGAAATCTGACCCACTGCCTTATGAATGATGCCGACCTGGATTTTTGGTGTTGACAGTTTCAGCAATGAATCTGAAAGTGCCTCAATAGAACCATCCACATCACCCTTGACAATGACATTCAGTTGCTTGAATGAACCAATGGCGATTCGTCGCCCGATTTCATCCAGGGTAATGTGTTTCTTGGTCCGAATGCTCTGCTCACGGACAAGCTGTGCACGCTTCGTTGCAACTTCGCGCGCTTCACGATCGGTCTCATAGACGGCAAATTTTTCGCCCGCCTGTGGCGCTCCATCTAGGCCAAGTACCTGTACCGGTGAGGAGGGTCCGGCTTCTTTGATGCGAGCGCCCGTATCCTCATACATTGCTTTTACGCGGCCATGATTTGATCCGGCCACTACAATATCGCCCACCCGAAGGGTTCCGCTTTGTACCATGACCGTGGCCACGTACCCCCGGCCTTTATCCAGCGATGCCTCGATGACAGATCCAATGGCAGGTTTATCCGGATTGGCCTTCAGGTTAAGTAGTTCAGATTCCAAAATTACCTTCTCAAGTAATTCGTCAATCCCTTTTCCGCTTTTTGCTGATATTTCCTGGCACTGGTATTTTCCGCCCCACTCCTCAACGAGGATATTATTTTTTGATAATGACTCTCTTACCTTGTCCGGATTGGCAGTAGGCTTGTCAATCTTGTTAATAGCAATCACGATGGGCACGCCGGCTACCTGCGCATGATTGATTGCTTCCTTGGTTTGCGGCATCACATCGTCATCTGCAGCGACAACGATAATGGCCACATCAGTAAGTTTAGCACCTCGTGCTCGCATGGCGGTAAAGGCTTCATGGCCGGGCGTATCGAGAAATGCAATCTTTTGACCACTCTTGGTGGTTACATCGTAAGCACCGATGTGTTGTGTGATTCCACCTGCTTCGGATGCTACTACTTTGGTGTTTCGGATAAAGTCAAGCAGCGAGGTCTTTCCATGGTCTACGTGACCCATAATGGTCACAATGGGAGCTCGCGGCCGAAGCATTTCTTCTGATTCGCTTTCCTGTGCAACAACTACCTCCTCCTCTCCCGTGTTAAACTGAATGTCGTAGCCAAATTCATCGGCAATGACGGTAATGGCTTCTGCATCAAGACGCTGGTTGATCGAAACGAACATACCAAGATTCATACAGGTGGAGATCACTTCATTCACCGATACATTCATCATGGAGGCCAGATCATTTGCGGAAATGAATTCTGAAACACGGAGCGTTTTTGAAGCCTCCTGCTCTTGCAAAAGTTTTTCCTCTTCAGCTTCAGAAACCGCCTGCCTTTTTTCCTTGCGATATTTAGCGCCTGAAAATTTCTTTTGACCACCACTCAACTTAGCGAGCGTTGCACGAATCTGATCTTGAATTTCTTTTTCTGAAGGCTCTCCCTTGCTTGGATTTGTCCGCTTGGTTCCAGGACCCCCAGCGGAGCGGCCTTTTTCATTGGGCAACGAAACGATGCGTTTCCGTGGACGTTTTTTTCGGGCGTCTTCGCGACTTTCTGGCGTCGATGGCTTTTTCTCCTCCGGCAACTCAATCCGATCAACTACCTTAAGTCCCTGTAACTTGCCAGCCTTTGCCTTGATTAGTTCTAGTTCTGGCTGTTTTTCAACCTCGGGTGCTTTCGCAACAGGCGCTGCTGGTTTTATTTCTTCAATGACCGGGGGCGCCTCCTTTTTCTTTTTTTCGAGGTCAATTTTGCCAAGCACCTTGATGCCTTCAAGTTTGGCAGAATCCCTGGTTACTTTTTCGGCTTGCTTTACTTCCTCTTTTCCCTTGATTTCCTTCGAGCCAAGATTCTTGATTAAGATATTGTCTTCATCATCCGTTTTCTTGCGGTGCGTTTCAGGGTCACTTTGGATGGCCAATGCATCGGCGTGCTTGCCACCGATGGTAAGAACAGAAGCTTCGATTTTTTCTGATGCTGAAGAAGCATACTCCTTCGCAAGCATGGCAAATTGCTCTGGCGTCAGTTTAGCATTGGGGTTATTCTCCACGACAAGGCCCTTCTTGGCCAGAAATTCCAATATGGTATTGTGACCCACATTGAGTTTTCTAGAAGCTTGCCCCAACCGAATCATTTTTTCTTCTGACATGTTCAAAGTTGACTATGTTTTTCCTGATTTATTTGAATTTGCAATGAATTTATTCGAATTCCTTGCTTAACACGGCGACAACATTATCAACGGTCTCTTCTTCCAGATCGGTCCGGCGGACAAGCTCTTCCTTGTTGAGCGCCAGCACACTCTTCGCCGTATCAAGTCCGATCTGCTTGAGTTGATCAATAACCCAACTTTCGATTTCATCAGAGAATTCATCGAGATCAACGTCCTCTTCGGATGTTTGCTCACCCAATTCCCGGAACACATCAATCTCCATTCCGACAAGCCGACTTGCCAACTTGATGTTCAACCCACCTTTTCCAATGGCCAGGGAAACCTGATCAGGTTTGAGATAAACAGAAACCCGGTTATTCTCCTTGTCTATCTTCATGTTCACCAGCTTTGCAGGGCTGAGTGCACGTTGAATAAATAGTTCGAGATTCTCTGTATAGTTGATGACATCGATATTTTCATTTTGCAACTCGCGCACAATGGCGTGAATGCGCGAGCCCTTCATGCCCACGCAGGCTCCGACCGGATCAATCCGGTCGTCATAGGACTCCACAGCTACTTTTGCCCGCTCACCGGGTTCCCTGACGGCTTTCTTGATGGTAATTAATCCGTCGTACACCTCAGGAACCTCCTGCTCGAAAAGCCGCTCCAGCAGTACGGGAGTTGTTCGTGATAGAACAATTTTGGGACTACCGTTGACCATTTCCACTTTGTGAACAATGGCACGCACATTCTCACCTTTCCGATAGCGATCTTTTGGAATTTGCTCGCTTCGGGGAATTGAAATTTCGTTTCCCTCTGCATCAATGAGCAACACTTCACGACTA
>JANPES010000197.1:0-5384 GCA_031423035.1 Cyclobacteriaceae bacterium
TCATTTTAAACAGTTGAAGGAAAGAAAGAGGAGCCCAATAGAAGACCTTGGTCCAGGCCAGCAGGCAGGCCAATTGAACCCTGGCAATGCCCCGATGTAAACAAAAATGACAAACAGTGCATGGCTAAAAGAACAGAATCAGACGATCTAATTACTGCAAACAAGGAACTTGTCTTTCAAAATAAAGAGAAGGGAAAGCGTGCGGGGGAGTTGGTCATTGCAAACAAGGAACTCGCCTTTCAAAATAAGGAGAAGGGAAAGCGGGCGGCAGAATTAATCATCGCCAACAAGGAACTTGCCTTTCAAGACAAAGAGAAGGAAAAGAGGGCTGCCGAGTTGAGCATTGCCAATAAGGAACTTATTTTTCAGAACGAGGAAAAGGGGAAAAGGGCAGAAGAACTAATCATCGCCAACAGAGAACTTGTCTTCCAGAACGAGGAAAAGGAGAAGCGAGCGGAAGAGTTGATCGTTGCCAACAAAGAGCTTGTCTTTCAAAACGAAGAGAAGGAGAAGCGAGCAGCTGAGTTGTTCATTGCCAACAAAGAACTTGTCTTTCAAAACGATGAAAAGGAAAAGCGGGCCGCGGAACTTGTCATTGCCAACAAGGAACTTGTCTTTCAGAATGATGAGAAGGAAAGGAGGGCCGCGGAGCTGGTTATTGCCAACAAGGAACTTGTCTTTCAGAACGATGAGAAGGAAAAGCGTGCTGCGGAGCTGGTTATTGCCAACAAGGAACTTGCCTTTCAGAACGATGAGAAGGAAAAGCGTGCCGCGGAGCTGGTTATTGCCAACAAGGAGCTTGCCTTTCAGAACGATGAGAAGGAAAAGCGGGCTGCTGAATTATATATTGCCGATGAGGAGTTGGTTTTTCAGACGGGGGAGAAGGAGAAACGTGCAGCGGAGCTGGTCATTGCCGGCATCGAGCTTGAATTTCAAAGCAAAGAAAAAGAAAAGCGAGAGATTGCAAATAAGGAGCTTGAAGCGTTCAGTGATTCTGTAAAATTAACTTCACAGTATTCGCGCAGTCTTATTGAAGCGAGCCTTGATCCATTGGTGACGATCAGCACGGAAGGTAAGATCACGGATATGAACGAAGCATCGGCGCGTATTACCGGAATGACGCGTGAAGAGCTTACAGGCACCGACTTCTTAGATTATTTCACCGAACCGCAAAAGGCGCGTGAAGTGTACCAGGAAGTGTTTGCGAGAGGCTCTGTGGCCGATTCACCGCTCACCCTCCGTCATAAAGACGGTAAACTGACCGATGTGTTATTTAACGGATCGGTGTATAGAGATGACAGGGAAAATGTATTGGGGGTTGTGATTGTTGCCAGAGATGTTACGGACCAAAAAAGAATTGCCACGGAATTGCTGGAAGCAAAAGTATTTGCTGAATTAGCAACCGGAATTGCGGAAGAGGCAAAAAGAAAAGCCGAAAGCGCTACCGGGATAGCCATTGATGCCGTGAAGGCGAAGCAGCAGTTCTTGTCAAACATGAGTCATGAAATTCGCACCCCAATGAATGCGATTATCGGATTTACCAAAGTAGTGTTAAAGACGGAGTTATCACCAAAACAGAGAGAATACCTAACGGCTATAAAGGTGAGTGGCGATGCGTTAATCGTACTCATTAACGATATACTCGATTTGGCAAAAGTGGATGCGGGAAAGATGACATTTGAGCAGATACCTTTCAAACTGTCATCGTCATTGTCGGCCATGCTCCATTTGTTTGCGACAAAAATCCAGGAAAGGAATTTGGAACTGGTTGAGGAATATGACAACAGAATTCCTGAAGTATTGGTTGGAGATCCTGTCCGGTTGCACCAAATTATACTGAATCTGGTAAGTAATGCCGTGAAATTCACCACCAAAGGAAAAATTATGGTGAGCGTTTCATTGGTAAGTGAAGATGCTGAGAATGTGTCGATTGAGTTTGCTGTAGCCGACACTGGAATCGGGATTGCGGAGAATAAAGTAGCAAAGATTTTTGAGAATTTTCAGCAGGCATCCAGTGGTACTTCGCGGTTGTACGGCGGCACAGGACTGGGATTGGCCATCGTTAAACAACTAGTTGAAGCTCAAAATGGAAGTATTCGTGTAATAAGCAAGGTTGATGAAGGCTCTACATTCAGTTTTGTTCTTGGATTTCAAAAAACAGAAGCTAAGGCTGAATTGGATACGGGAATGGTGGAATTGGATGGGAAAATTGGAATCATAAAAGTATTGGTGGTTGAAGACATAGCGCTCAATCAATTGCTCATGAAAACTCTGTTGGATGAATTTGGATTTGAACGGGAGATAGCCTCCAATGGGAAAATAGCCATTGAAAAGCTTCAATCTGAATCGTTCGACATTATTCTAATGGATCTCCAAATGCCCGAAATGAATGGTTTCGAAGCGACCGATTACATTCGCAACAAAATGAATTCCAATATTCCGATTATTGCTTTAACGGCCGATGTAACTACCGTTGATTTAGCCAAATGTAAGGAAGTGGGCATGAATGACTATATAGCCAAGCCCGTAGACGAACGGGTGCTTTACAGCAAGATTCTGGGGTTAGTGAGGAATGCCAAGGCCGCCAATGATGGAGCTGCAAAACCAAAGTGCATTGACCTCAATTACTTGAGCCATCAGACGAAAGCAAACCCCTCATTAATGATGGAAATGATTTCTCTTTATTTGGACCAAACTCCGCCTCTGATCAAGTCAATGAAGGAAAGTTTGAGGGATCGTGATTGGAATGCATTGTACTCAGCCATGCATAAGATGATCCCCTCATTTTCCATTGTGGGCATGAGTGTGGATTTTGAGAATATGGCCAGGAAGGTCCAGGACTATGCCCACACCCAGCATTCAGGTGAAGATATACCCAACCTGGTTTTCCAGCTGGAACGTGTTTGCGGGCAGGCTTGTCTGGAACTTGAAATTGAGATTGAGAGGATGAAAAGCACACTCAAATGAGCAAGAAAAAAATTTACCTATTTCTAGTCGACGACGATGCGCTATTTCTGAAAGCCCTGGAAATTATGTTTCTGCAGTTATCGGACTTCACAGTCGAAACATTTTTGTCCGGCGAATTGTGCCTCGAGCGGCTATCCAAAAATCCTGATATTATCATTCTAGACTATCACCTGGATGGCATTGATAAAAAAGCAATGAACGGGGTGCAAACACTGGATAAGATCAAATCCATAAATCCTAGCATCCCGGTTGTTATGCTGTCGTCGCAGGATAAAATCGAAGTCGCTGTACAGTGCATGCATCATGGGGCATTCGACTATGTAGTAAAAAGCGAAACGGCGTTCATTCGATTGCAAAAAATTATCGCAACATTTTTCCGCAACGAAAAAATGGAAAAGGAGTTGAGCTGGTATATGGCGAGAATGTGATCCTCACGGCCTTCGGGCATGAGTGCCATCCCGCCGGTAGTAAATATGTGAATTATGCAACTTCCTTCCTGATTTGTGTAATTCTTCCCTCGCTCTTCTCCCTCCCCGTTTCCTTGTCATACAGGCTGGACAATGGTGAATTATGTAACTCTTATCTCATGCTGTGTAACCGTTAAGTGTTTATTTCCGATTGGTAAAGGGCCTTGTCCGGATAAATTATCAGGACAAGGCTCTTTCTTTTGTAAGCTGTTAAGCAATTATCACCAACAAGAACATGTGTGAATCATGTAACCTATTTATGAAATTGTGTAATGCCCAGGTGTTTCCATGGACTCACCTTTGCTGTGTGGAAAGTTATTCACAACTGTCCCGCCAGCAGCGGAATCATAAATACAATAAAAATGAAAATAGGAAAACTACTAGCAACCATTTCAGTAGCATCGGTTGCTCTAATTGTGGGGTGTAATCAGAATGACCCAGCACCTTTTGGATCAAATCCTCGAGGACCTTTTGAGCCAAATCCACTAGCAGCTTCTGTATCAAATTCAAATGAATTGGGGTCAGGTACCAATCAGTCAGAGAACGGGACATTGGCCGTAGTCAATCTGGGAGTTGCAGGCGATTTTGCGATTCTGTCAAAGTCCGGAATTACCGATGTCTATAAATCTGATATTACAGGGGATGTTGGAACAAGCCCGATCACCGGTGCGGCTCTTCTATTAAGCTGTTCAGAAGTGGCAGGGACAATTTACACGGTTGATGCTGCCGGTCCGCTTCCATGCAGAGTTACTGACGCCGCCATGTTGACCACGGCCGTACTTGATATGCAAGCTGCGTACACGGATGCCGCTGGCCGCCCTAACCCGGATTTCGTGGAATTGGGTGCCGGAAATATTGGAGGCCTGACACTTTTGCCTGGCCTGTATAAATGGTCGGGGACGGTTATCATCCCTACAGATGTAACACTTGAAGGTGGCCCGAACGATATCTTTATACTCCAGATTGCAGGGACCCTTACTATGAGTTCTGCGGTGAAAATTACCCTGAGCGGAGGGGCACAAGCAAAGAATATATTTTGGGTGATAGCCGGCGCCGTTACCTTCGGAACGACGAGTCATTTTGAAGGGAACATATTGGGAGCGACAGGTATAAATTTGCAGACAGGCGCATCCATAAACGGAAGGATGTTGGCACAGACTGCGGTAACTCTTCAAATGAATACTGTTGTAGAGCCACAGTAAGTTAAAAGAAATCAGAATCCTTAAAGAGGCTACCACAAGGCGGCCTCTTTTTTTACCGACATTACCTATAATAGTTTTTGTGGCTCATTCCAAAACAAGTGATGGTATATGGACCGAATGAAATCCTTTCCATCCTCTCTCCCCGAGATCTGCTGGCGAAACGATACGTGAATCTTGCAACTTAATTCCACCCTTCTGTAATAGGTGAACGTTGACATGTGGTCAACTTTGCCATGTGAAAATCAATTCACAACTGCTCCGCCAGTTGCGGAATTTTAAAAAATATATTAATGAAAAAGTTAATGACAAGCCTTGCTTTTGCATCGGCTGCCATGTTTACAGGGTGTACTAACCTTGGCATGGAACCATCCCCAGCAGGGATTAATTCTGCTCGTATGGCAACTACTACTGCCATGTCGCAATCGGAGTTGTCTGTACCCCTTATTGGTGCAACCAACTTTGCTGTTCTGGCCGGAACTACCGTTACCAACGATGGTGAGTCGGTCATTACCGGTGATGTGGGTGTTAGCCCGGGTACTGCCCTTACCGGATTCCAACCGGCACCCTTTAATGCAATTGCTGGTCCCGGTACCGTTACCGCAGGATTAGGATTGGTTACTGGAACAATTTATGCGGGAGGCCCCGTAGCCGCTCAAGCTCACAATGAAGCGGTAATTGCCTATAATTATCTTGTTGCGCAGGTGCCCGATACCATTTATTCCGGAGTTACTCAACTTAATGGCCTTAC
>JANPES010000198.1:0-10354 GCA_031423035.1 Cyclobacteriaceae bacterium
CTGGTGTTTAACATCGGAAAGTATGAAAAAGTGAGCCGCACATATACTACGGTGACCGGGAAAAAGGTGCCGATGGACTATTATGTTCTGGAAGAAAATACCGGTAAAGCCATGCATGAATTGGAAATGCTGGAGCGAACCTGCCAGATTCTTGAGAAATATTTCGGTGAGTATCCGTGGGCAAATGAAAAAATTGGGCTCTGCGAAACGCCTCACCTGGGCATGGAGCACCAAACCCTCATCGCTTATGGAAATCAATACCGTTACACGCAAGTCGGTGGACAGGATTTCGATTGGCTCCTGAACCATGAATTCGGGCATGAGTGGTGGGCCAATAAGGTGACTAACTCAGATTGGGCTCACATGTGGATTCAGGAGGGAATCTGCAGTTTCGGTGATGCGCTCTATTTCCGGGATATGGAAGGCGAAGAATCCTACTTACAGCGGATGGCATCTATTGGGCGCCAAACAGGGAACAAAATTCCCATCGTTCAGGGTGAAGCGATTGATTCTGATCAGGCCTATCATGGAGATATTTATGGAAAGGGCGCCTTCTTCATGCACACGCTCCGTTTTGTACTGGGTGACGAGATCTTCTTCCCTACGCTGAAACGACTGGCTACTGATCCAAAATATACCTATGACAATACGGTGACCACCGATGATGTTGAAAAACTCTTCAGCACGGCCTCGGGCAGGGACCTTAAGCCACTATTCGATTTGTTTCTTCGCACACCCAACAAGCTGGATGTCTCGGTGAAACAAAAAGACTTAAACAAATACGTTATTAGTCTGACCAACCTGGACATGTCTATTCCCCTCGATATCATGACAAATGAAGGGACACGGCGAATAACGATTGGAAAAACTCCCCTGGAGTTCTCCAGTACGACTCCCCCCGTGATTGATCCGCAAGTGTACTACCTGAAGCGGGTGATCATTGAATGAACTACCCTTGAAAGCCTATCTTCTTGTGTGACCCGTCGCAATAAGGCTTGTTGCCCGAAGCACCGCAACGGCAGAAGGCTGTAACGTTCTCCTTCCGGGTAACTGCTCCAGTGGCATCTTTAATTGAAATCGCACCACGCACCATAAGGGGGCCGTTTGGGGCTAGTTCAACGAGAACCTCAGGCATCGGCGGCACTTCGGATTTGGGTTCTTCGTTGTTTATATAATAACTCAGCGCGCCTGACGGACACTTCTTGATCTGCGCAACAATCTGATCTGTCGTTGCCTGTTGCGGTGTAATCCATGGAAGCTCCTGCGGGTGAAAAACCTCGCCCAAGCCATTGAAACAATTCCTGGAATGAATACAAAGCGATGGTTTCCAGACAATGGTTACCTCGCCGTTGGAGTAATTTTTGGTGATGTCTTTCATGCCACTGTGGGATTAGTTACCGAAAGTTGTGTGTTGATTTCAATTGGGTTGGTTAGCGCCTTGTGAACCGGGCACAACTTCGCAATTTGAAGCATCCGCGTCCTTTGCTCCTCCGTGAGGCTGCCGGTTATTTTAATTTCAGTATTGTAACTAGTCTTCTGGTCAAAAGCGCCGTTGGAAACACTTACACTGATCTGCTCAACCTCAAAGTTCTTCCGGTTGGCATACATTCGCAGCGTGATCGCCGTACACGAAGCCAGGGCCATACGGACAAAGTCACCTGGCCGCGGCCCAAGGTCTTTGCCACCCACATCAGTTGGTTCGTCAGCAAGAAGTTCGTGCCCGCGCGCCTGAAGTGTTGTTTGGTAGAGATCTCTGCCTATCGTTGCCGTAGCCGTTTGTATTTCTATCGATTCCATTTCCTCTAAAAGGGTTGATTCATGACAAACTCCGAAAGGGGTCGCCTGCTGCGTGGCGCAAGCTCACGCTCTTTTAAGTTTTCCGGAAGGCTATCCGGAATTCCAGAGAAACCTATGGCCATCACAACAAACGGATCATACAAAGATGGGATATTCAAACTGATTCTGAGTGCCTCGCGGTTGTAACCTCCCATCTGATGAACATTAAGTCCAAGCGCAGTAGCCTGAAGTGACAAGAATGCCGTAGCACTCCCCAAGTCATAGCCTGCGGTTGGGTTGGGTCGGTCGTTTCTGGTGAACGTATTCCGAGACATACACACAATAAGTAAGGGTGCTTCCTTGGCCCAAACTTTATTGGCATCAGCCAACGAGTCAAAAATCTTTGACCAGAGTTCAGGTTGATCCTTAGTGGCATAAAGAAAGCGCCACGGCTGCTCATTCATGCTTGAGGGAGCCCATCGTGCGGCTTCAAACAAGGTTTCAATCTGTTCGCTTGCTAAAGCAGTTGGTGCGTAGGACCTTAGGCTCCGTCGGCTCGTGATGACATCGAGGATGTTCTTTTCAGTTGCGATGGCCAATTTAGTAGTGAGGGTCATGATAAAATATAGTTTGAACTACAATCCGTTTCGTGTTTCATCTCAGGGAATCGAGTGTCAGACTATTGAGTCCATCAAACGTTAGACTTTAGACCTTCGACTTTAGACCTTAAACACATATGCTCGATTATTAACAAAGCTTTAGTCAAACAGTTCACCTGGACCACTTCGGTATCCCCCAGATAGCCAATATGCCTGAAAAAGCGTGCATCGGACCTACCAAGAGCGGGAATGTGCTGTCCGTAACTGTCCCATCAGGCAACTGCGGCGTGTTGAATACCGGGAAGAAACTGAAAAGAAGAAATGCGACACCAATGACCGTGAATACCGTGGCACCTTTTGGAACAAAGCGGACCAAAACAAAGTAAATGACTGCGCCGAAGAGGACGGGAACAATAGATGAAATGGTTACCGCGATGGCAAAGGCCGGTGGTATGGTTGCACCTAAACCTGCGGCGATAAGACTCCAAATGTTGTTGAGGCCTGCGCCGATGAATCCAGCGATAAGTCCGGCTTTTAATACGGGTAAGAAGTTGAAGTTCTTTGTTTCCATGATTTGTTGTTTACGTTAACTACTTTTTGTTTTATTCTTCAATCAAGACGCCCATTTTTCCCATTTGGTAATCCCGCATCGCTTCCAGGATTTCAGTTTGAGTATTCATTACGAATGGACCGTGGGATACGACTTCTTCATTCAACGGTACGCCGCTCAAAAGGAGCACTCGAGTTGGCTCCAGGGCGACAGCTGAAATTCCTTCACCATCATTGTTAAAGTGTATAAGATGGAGGTTTTCCACAAGGCCAAACCCATCGACGGAAAGTTTTCCATCGAGCAGGTACATTAAGACATTGTGATTCTCGGGAAAGGGAATAGCTATTTTCCCACCCTCTTCGAACTGTAACGTTGCCGCATTCACTTCCGTAGCTGAAGGAATGGGGCCGTGGACGCCCAGAAGTTTACCAGCAAATACTTTCAGCTCAACCTTGTTGCTATCCAATTTCGTATGAGGTACATCCGCAGCGCTCAACGGAAAATATAGCGGCTGATCCATCTTCTTGCTGGCCGGCGCGTTAATCCACAGTTGGATGATTTCCTGACGTCCACCGATTTCGTGAATATCGTCAGTCGGGCGCTCGCTGTGTATAATGCCCCGCCCTGCATTTATCCATTGCGCACCGCCTGCATAGACTGTACTGTCATTGCCACGACTGTCGCGATGATGTACCCCACCCTTGAAGATGAACGTAACTGGTGAAAATCCACGATGGGGATGGGGGCCGACTCCGCCGTGCTTTGGTTCAATGGTCTTCGGTACTTTGATATCGGCGTGATGAAGTAACAAAAATGGGTCAACTTGGCCTACCTGCTGTGTTGGCAATGGCTGGCGGATAGGCATCCCACCCATATTAACCTGATGTGAGTATAGTAAGCGGGCTACGGTTCTGTTTTTCATAGTTGAATGCAAGTATCTGGTACTACATTATCCAATCATTGGAATTTCCATAATCAGCACTTCTGTGTCGCTGTCTGCTCGCAGCATTATTTTGTCAGTTTCCGAAATTCCCATTCCATCGCGTCGACTCAATGATTGTTCGCCTGCGGTAACGTTGCCCTCAACCACGAAGAGGTATACTCCATTGCCCGGTTTATGAAACGAATATTCGATGGCAGTTCCTTTGGTGAGATCCGTAAGACTGAACCAGGCATCCTGATTTATCCAAAGGGCGCCATTCTCTTTTTGAGGAGAAACTACTGTTTGCAATGAATTGATTCGTTCTTTCTTTTCGAACACTCGTTGTTCATAGCGAGGTTGGATGTTCCGATCCTTCGGGAAGACCCAAATCTGGAGAAAATTCACTTCATCGGAAGATGAGGCATTCTTTTCGCTGTGCGCGATCCCCGAACCGGCACTCATGATCTGCACTTCACCTGATTTGATGATCGCGTGTCCACCGGTATTGTCACGGTGCTCCAAAGCACCCTTCAGGGGTATGGAAATGATTTCCATGTTGTCATGAGGATGTTGACCAAACCCCATCCCACCTTGAACGATGTCGTCATTAAGTACCCGCAGCATCCCAAAATGAACCCGGGATGGATCATTGTACCCCGCAAAACTAAATGTATGATGAGAATCGAGCCATCCGTGATTCGCGTGACCCCGCGTCTCCCCTTTGTGCAGCACTGTTGTCATGTCTTTTGGGCCGTTTTGGCGTTAAAGTTATATACAATTGTTGTATCTACAACTATCAAGATAATAAAGTTCATAGACGACACAAAAGGCCATTTTCGAGCGCTTCTTCCTGCTTCATACCGCCGGGGCAAATTTCTCCTACAAGCATGAAACATACTTATTACTTTCACGTTTGCAGAACTAATAACTGACCTAACCTGACGAGCAATGAAAGGAACGTATCTCGGAGAACTGGAGGAACTCATCCTCCTCCATGTAGGAATTTTACACCCGGAGGCTTATGGCGTGGCCATCATGGATGAAATTGAAAAGCAGGCGAGCCGCAGCCTGAACATCAGCGCCGTGCTTTCGGTACTTACCCGGCTGGAAGACAAGGGCCTGTTGAAATCCAGCATGAGTGATCCAACCGAAGAACGCGGCGGCCGAAGGAAGCGGATCTTTTTGTTAACCGCCGCCGGAAAGCGGGCGCTAGAGGAGGCCAATGAATTACGGAGTCAGCTTTTTAGTCAGATTCCGAAAGTAGCACTGCAGTTTCAATTGGCATGAAAAACGTGAGGCCACCATTGTGGGCTGACCGCATCCTGGAATGGTACTGCCGGGCAGACCGCCTGGAAGAGATTCAGGGGGATGCTTACGAACTTTTCGAAAGGACTGCGAAGAAGGGTCCGCAGATTGCAAGGCTTCAGTTTGTTTGGAATGTCATACGTTTCTTTCGTCTGAAAAATATTGGCAATACAACTTCCCGATACCGAAATAATTCACTCACCATGTTTTACAGCTATCTCCTCATTGGCTTTCGCAACGCGGTTCGCAACGGGCTGACATCAATCATCAATATTGGTGGATTGGCGTTGGGGGCAGCGGGCGCCATTACGATCTTTATTTTCGCCGACCAATGGTTCCATACGGATAATTTTCACGTCAACAGGGACCGGATCTATGAAGTGACCAACGTGATTAACCGCGACAATCAACGGGTAACGCTGAGTGACACGCCGCTGCTGCTTGGCCCTATGCTTCAGGAAGATGCTTCAGGTATAGAACATTTCGTAAGACTGGAAATTGGTAATGGTGCGGTAAAAAGGGGCGAGTTGGTATTCTCGGAAAAAATATGGTTTGCAGATCCCGCCTTCTTTGAAATATTCACCTTCTCGCAGTTCGGCGTACCCCCCAATGCGCTGGCAGCAAAAAACAGTATAGTGCTGACGGAGCCGTTGGCCGAAAAGTACTTCTCTGATGAAAATCCGATCGGCCAGCCACTCTCTATAAAATTTGCCAACGGCCAGTCCGTGGATCTTATTGTCAGTGCGGTAGCATACTTGCCGCCGACCAACACACTCCACTTTGATTTGCTTTTGAATATGGATGTGTTCCTGGGCTTGAAGCTGAAAGATCAATACGACTGGACCTACATGACGGATGCTACCTTCGTGATGATGAAGCCAGGCCATGGCGTTGAGGAAATTGTTCCCTTGATGAACAAGTACAAAAAGCTTCAAAACGAGTCCTCGCCCGACTGGATGATCGAAGATTTCAAGATTTACCCACTTCCCAGTCTGGTTTCAAAAGGAGAGGAGATAGAGAGTTTCATGATTGGTTCTGGTCATCCTCAGGGGGTTTATGCTATGGGCGTCATTGCCTTTGTCCTGCTCCTGCTTGCCTGCTTCAACTACACAAACATTTCTGTTGCCACGATTTCAACACGCTTAAGAGAGATTGGCATTCGAAAGGTCATTGGTGGCCGCAAATCGGAGATCGTTCAACAATTCATTGCAGAGAACCTCTTGCTGTGCAGTTTTGCCATTGGACTTGGCGTTTTAATATCCTACTTGTTCTTCATGCCTGGACTGGTGGCACTCGTAGACTTTCAAATCCCCTTTGCGTTTTCCTCCGGCAGACTGATGCTTACCTTCTTTGTAGGCATCCTCATTTTCGTGGTTATGGTATCCGGAGTTTATCCGGCCTTTTACGTATCCGGATTTCAACCTGTTCAGATACTGAAAGGAAAAGAGAAGTTCGGACAACGAAGCAAATTCAGCCGCATACTTCTGACGTTTCAATTTGTGCTTGCTTTCATGACCATTGTCGGTTGTTTTGTATTTATTGACAACAGTCTCTACTTGCGCGACAAAGATTGGGGATATGATCATGCGCAAAACATTGTTGTGCCGGTAAGTAGCCAGGAGCAGTTCATGAAATTGCGTGACAAAGCGACCACTCACAAAGACATCATAAGTCAGGCTGGTTCTGTGGGTCACGTTGGGTTCTGGAATCAGCGATCGGCCATAGATTTCCAAGAGAAACATTTTGAGATAGTTAGCTACAGGGTAGGCTATGACTACATGGAAACGATGAACCTTCGGTTGCGGGAAGGTCGCTTCTTTGAAAGGAAAATGGTTTCAGACTCGGTAGAGGCAGTGATCGTGAATGAGAATTTTGTGAACACCATGGGTTGGGCCAATGGCCTGAATCAAACGTTCATGCACGACTCCATTCGGAGAACAGTTATTGGGATAGTCAAGAATTTCCACTACGATGATTTTTACCGGGGAATTCTACCTGTGATGTTCACTCTGGCTCCGGAAAAAGAATTTCAATATCTGTCCATCAAAGTGGACTCCGAGAAGGTCAAAGAAACAGAGTTACTGGTAAAAGAGTGGTGGAAAGAGATCGGACCGGACGATCCATACCGGGGAATCTTGCAGGATGATGTTTTCTATAACTTCCAGAAGAACAACCGATCAGACATTCGTATTATCGGTTTCGTTGCCGTGATGGCACTTCTACTTGCTTGCCTGGGGCTATTTGGGTTGGTGTCGTATAACATTACGCGTCGACTAAAAGAATTCAGTGTACGGAAAGTGTTTGGCGCGAATACGGTTCAAATCTTTCGACTAATGAACCAGGACTATGTATGGATTCTTAGCATCGCATTTATTCTCGGTGCCCCGATGGGGTTCTTCCTCATGGAGTACCTCATAAAGCACATCTATGTTGAACCGCAACCTGCAGGCGCCCTCCCTTTTGCCACGGCAGTAGGGATGATGCTGATTACTGTTGCCTTAACCATTGGCTCACAAATGAATCGGGTTGTGAGGGAGAACCCGGCCAATACATTGCGGAGTGAGTAGCCAAAGAGGTTGGTCTAAAAAACCGCCTTCCTACAGGGTACAGATCCTTAAATCCCTGTGCTCCTTACCAATGAATGATTGGCTGCATGTTATCTTTGGCCATGCTCAAATTTTCCACTAAGATCAAACGATTTGGGAAGCTCGGAGAGAAAACAGGTTGGACCTACATTGAAATAGGAGTCGCAAGGGCCCACAAACTTAATCCCGGCAAGAAAGTAGGCTATCGGGTCAAAGGAAGCCTCGACCAACATTCCATCAATCATGTTGCCTTGATGCCCATGGGAGAAGGGCAATTCATCCTTCCACTCAATGCAAAAATAAGAAAGGCTATCGGGAAGGCGATGGGCGATACGTTGACCGTTGTACTGGAGGTAGACGGCCAGATTCCGATATCCTCCGACTTCAAGAAGTGCCTGAAAGACGATCCGCGCGCCATGAAGCATTTCAAAACGCTCTCAGGTTCCCATCAGCGGTACTTTAGCAAATGGATTGAGGAAGCAAAGACGCTAACGACGAAGACCCGTCGTATCACAATGGCCGTTATCGCGCTCGGATCAGGCCAGGGGTATCCGGAAATGATTCGTGCCAATAAAAGGCTCCGCTAATCTCATTCACTTTGGCTTTTCGATGCATCCGAAATAGAACGGGCTGAGCTTCTGCACTTCGGCCTTAAACAATTTACTGCTGACACCTAGGTCACGCTCAATCAACTCACGGGCAGCAACCAAAGAGGTAGCGCCAATAATGATCATTCCCTTGGCCTCATACCGTGCACCAAACCTGATGATACCCTCTTTTCGCCAGGCAACAAGGTTTTCTGAATGCTCCTTGAAATAAAGTTGCTCACTGGGCTTTCTCGCCACATCCCAGGAAGGCCCCATGGTGTATATCACGATAAAAAGGCTGTCAGTAGGTGACAGGGCGGATTGTGAATAAAGAGACAATGCCGTTAACTGCAATAAGACGACCAGAGCAAGTGCTCTCATAGGTTAAATTGGTTGATGCTAGATAAAGGTATGGTCGGGGGTACCCACAAACAATACCGAAAAAAGGACAACCAAGAGTTCCATGTTTTCGGCTTAACGGGCTATCTTTACGGCCTTGCCAACTTTTCTTCCGTTTTGGAGAGGGTTAGCAACCACCTAGAAACCTATCAAAACCTATTCCATGAAAATTTCTGATTTCGTTGAAGTAAAAGACGCGGGCGTTTCTTCCCGTTATAAGAATGCCAAAGTTCCCGTGGGCGACTTTGTAGAAGACTATATCAATGGGAAAGTTGATATCAACATCGATTTCCTGGAGATGTTTAAGCACAAAGACGACATCCTCACTTACAATTTTGTTGGGCACCATTGGAAATTTCTCATTTCCAGGTTTGTTCCTGAAGTACTCAGTCACTCCCAAAAGCAGGACGAACGCATTGTGCGTAGTCACTACGACAATAAAAACGACTTGTTTAACTGGTTTCTGGGACCGAAAATGGTTTATACCAGCTGCTATTTCCTATCAGGTGATGAATCGCTCGAGGATGCGCAGGAAAACAAGATGAACCTGATTGGACAGAAACTACAACTGAAGCCTGGCCAAACCTTGTTGGACATCGGTTGCGGATGGGGAACGTTTGTCACCCATATGGCAGAACACTTTGGCGTTGACGCCACAGGCGTGACCATTGCACAGGCAGGTGCCGACTGGGCAACGAAACAGATTCAGGATCATGGCGTAGCGGATCGTGCACGGATCCTGAGAATGGATTACCGTGATATTCCAACCGACAAGAAATATGACATCGTGTCCTGTATTGAAATGGCAGAACACGTTGGGGTAAAGAACTTTAGAAAGTTCATGAACCAGATCTACAATCTGCTGGAAGATGACGGTCTATTCTATCTTCAGATTGCCGGCCTGCGCGAACGCGACAGCCTATTCTCAGGACCTATTCATGAAGATTTAGTCTGGGGATTATTCATGAATGAATACATCTTCTCCGGTGCCGATGCGAGCATGCCTATCAACTGGGATCTCAAGCATATTGAGCGTGCCGGATTTGAAGTTCACAGCGTAGAAAATATCGGTATTCACTATTCCAAAACCATTGAGTACTGGTACAAGAACTGGATGAGCAACAAGAGCAAGGTGCTTGAGAAATACGGCGAGCGTACATTCCGTATTTATGAAATCTTCCTCGGCTGGTCCATTTACATTACGCGTCAGGGAAGTTCCACGGCCTATCAGGTGGTTTGCCGTAAGAACCTGAACAACTATAACCGCAAGCGGTTCATCGGCGCTAAAGCATTTGGTGAGAAATACCAGTTTTCGAAAGGAGAATTGGTGTAGTCAGGGATAGGCCTGGCTTAACCCCGTAGTTTGTCCAGAATCTGATTGAGATGCTGTGCCTCCGCTTTCGAAATGTTCTTGAGCGATGCCGTCCAGCCACTTGATTCCTTGTCAATGGTTTCAAGTAGTTTCAGTCCGCGGGGAGTGATTTTGATATCCACTTGTCGCCGGTTGCCTTCGCATACCGTTCGCTCAACGAAACCCTTCTGGCGGAGTTTTTCCACCAGCCGTGTTGCATTGCTATTTTTATCAATCATGCGACAGGTAATGTCGGCGAGCATAAGCGGCTTCGGGTGAC
>JANPES010000199.1:0-17093 GCA_031423035.1 Cyclobacteriaceae bacterium
CATGTATGACAACAAAGAACTCAGTTTCCGGATGTTGAAACTGGTTGGGTTACGACTCATCAAGTTGGAGCGCAAAATGGAGTTGCTTGTCTTTAAAGATGCCCGTACACGAATCGTCGAGTTTCTGAAAGACACGGCTTCCTGGAAAGGAAAACGTGTGGGATTTGAAACGCTGATTCAAACCAAGTTGACGCACAAGGATATTGCCGCACTAACCGGAACGTCCCGGCAGACTGTCACGACCATTCTCAATGAACTCAAAGACAAGAACCTGATCAATTTCGACCGAAGAAGAATTCTGATTCGCGATTTAGATAACCTGAAATAGAATAGTGTCTTGCGGCTGACAAACCGTTGACCGGCAATTGCTCATATTTGGGCATGAAGTTCATACTCAGTATTGCCTTGCTCCTCCCCCAATTTGCATTGTGTCAAGAAAATGACAAAATCCGAATTGCCTACAGTGATGCTACGATAGGCATCGGCGGCAGCCAAGGGGCGTTAAGTCTGTCGTATGGTTATGACTGGCGCTTAGGGAAGCGGCAAAAGTTTGGCCTTGGCGTGGGGGGCCGGTTTACCACATACCTGGGACAGAATCAATATTATGAAACAGCTCCGGCCAAACTTACTTCAGGTAGCACGAGTCCCGGGATTATCTTTGATGAATCCATACCCGCAAATATTGATACCTTGCTCATTGCATCACCACAGGTCAACATGCTCAATGTATTCATAAACCTGAGTTACGCGATTGGAAAGAAGTTCCTTGTCGGATTCAACATCGATGCGATTGGATTCTCCTTTGGCGGTACTCGTTCTGCAAATTACATTAATGGATTTACCGGAAGCAATACTTCAGCCAACCCATCTTCTTTCAACCTCCTTCTTATCAGTGACAATGACCTGGGAAGCCTAAACTCTGAACTTTACCTCAAATATCAATTGAACCAACGTTGGAGCTTAAAAGGCGGAATCCAATTTCTATTTACGGAGTATACCACGGTTACCCAGGTTCAGCAGTTTCCGGAACCCAACGATCGCTTTAGAAATAAATCACTCCTTGGCGCCGTGGGGGTAAGTTATCGACTTAACTAATATCTACTTTATGAAAAAATTGATTCTGTTGTGCATTGTGCTGGTCGGCTGTACGGCCGACAATGCCGTTCCGACAACGCCGGCGGCTCCTACCACTTTTGATCCCGCTACAGCCACATTGCTAAAAATGGGGACGCTTGAAGGCGTGGGGCATACCGTCAGTGGCACGGCAGCAATCTATGAAAGCAACGGCAAGAAGTATGTACTTCTCAATCCATACTCGTCGCAAAATGGACCTGATCTCAAAGTGTACCTAAGCAAGGATGTGAACGCGTCCTCCTATATCAATCTGGGCAAGTTAAAGTCTACCGGTGGGAGCCAATCGTATGAGGTCCCGGGAATGCCGGACATTGCTGAATATACTCACCTTCACATTTGGTGTGAAGAGTTTTCTGTGGTATTTGGTCGGGCCGCCCTGAACTGAGTTAACTACTTGTAAAGTTCATCGTAGTACTCCGCTGCCATGCGGTTGGAATCGAACTCTTCCTTGACATCAGCCCAGGCCTGCGTCATAATTTTAAACCACTTTTCAGGCTTCTCATAGTAGGTTGGAAGCACTTCATTTTCCAGGATATCATAAATATTGTTGGCTTCCACCCGATTCTGCTCTTTTTCATCGAGCGCCCGGTCTGCGGCCTCAATGGAGTAGCAATTCTTACCGTGCTTCGCAAATTCCGGAACCCATCCATCAGGGATTGAAAAGTTGACGCTACCGTTCATGGCGGCCGTCATGCCGGAGGTCCCGGAGGCCTCGCGGAAGATTTTGGGATTATTCAACCAGACATCCGAACCTCGCTTCAGGAGTGCGGAAAGGCCCAATTCATACCCAGTCAGGATTGCGCAGTTGGGCATGGATTTGATTTTCGAATGAATGTCATTAAACATTGCAACGGAATCCTTGTCTCCCGGATAGGGTTTCCCCGCCCAGATCATCTGGCAGGGCTGCCCGATCTTGTTAGTCACGCGGAAGAACCGAGCCAAATCATTCAACAGCAGGTTTGCGCGCTTGTAGCCGGCAAAGCGCCGCGCCCAGACAAGGGTGAGCACATTCTCATCAAACAATTTTCCGGTCTGATCGGCCACCACAGAAATCAGTTCACGCTTCATTTCCTTTTTTCTTTGCATAGCCTTCTCCATGTTCTTCTTTTCAAAGGCTTGCTCTAACTCGCTATCCTGCCAATACGTATGGTTCTGAGCGTTCGTGACAGATTTTATTTCGCAAATGCCTTTGTGTCCAGACCACATTTCACGGGATACTTTTCCGTGAAGCTTTGAAACACCATTGGCTACTTTCGCCATTCGCAGAGCGGCCAGTGTATAGTTCAGGTTCTTGCTCCCAGGCTCCACCAAGGACGTATAGTCCTCTTTCAAAACTCCATCAAAGAAGCTCATGACTTCCAGCCGGTTGTAATCGTGCTCTTCATTGCCTGCAACTTCAGGTGTGTGGGTAGTAAAAACTACTCGTTTCTTCACTTCTTCAAGGCTTTTGTACTTGTCCCAGAGATAGAAGCAAAGCGGCAGGGCATGCCCTTCATTCAGGTGATAGATTTCTGTTTCGCGGTTGAGAATATCCAACAACTTGGCTCCGCCGTACCCGAGCAAAGAGGATTGCGCTATTCGCGCACTTTCGTGCGAGTCGTACAACCTGTGTGTAATCGTCCTCGCCAGGTGATCATTCTCCGGAAGGTCGGTCGTTAACAGAAAAAGAGGTGCGGTTCCAAAGACTTCGGGTCGCAGGAGCATTGCTTTGACCTTTACATCGTGGTTATGAATCTTGATTGGGAAAACTATTCCGGTATCAGTCAGGAAGGAATAGTTCTTCTCCGTGTAGACAGGATTCATTGTCCCATCCATATTGCGCACCTGATCATAATATCCATACTTCCAAAGCATACCAATACCGATGAAGTTTTGACGCAACTCGTAGGCACTGCGCAAATGAGATCCTGATAGAAATCCAAGGCCACCGCTATAAATTTTCAGAGACTGGTCAATGGCAAATTCCATGGAAAAATAGGCCACCGGCTTTGCATACTTCTTGTCAAAGGGGTACGGAAACAATTCGGTCAGGTTAATCATAGGTACTTCGGAATTTTAGGCGTTGCGAAACTAGCAAAACAATGGAGAAATCCTGAATGGACGCCAAGACAGAAAGTAGAAAGATTTATCCGCAAACGTTTGAATACGCTACTTGGGCAAATTGGCGTATACCACTTCACACAGGCGGTTGCTCATAATATGAACCACCTCGTCCTCACGTGAAAGGACTTTGCCTGCCATCAAGTCCGGGGTCCCCTCCCTGCCAATCAGGTTAATGGACTTATCCGTGACTTTCACAACGTTGGTAATGAAGACCGGTTTGGTTGTTATCAATGGCTTAACCGCCTCGATATCTCCCCGGTCGCTGAACTTTACAATAAAAGGATTTGACTCACCTTGCTTCGATTTATGTTCCTTTCCCTGGAGGTCCCGCAACTGAGTAAAATTGCCTGCGAGCATGTACCCATCAATCAGGTTGATGAAATCCGTCACTGCGCCAGCCATCGTCAACTGACGTCGCCATAGAATATCCCCAAGGGCATTTACGCCCACCAGGGTAAGGTTTTCAAGTGCGAAATACTCATCAACTTCTTTCTGGCCTTTAAAAAGAAGAACGAACGAATTTGTGCGTTCCGTAAAGCTGATTTTACGCGGGAAAGTTTTATCCGGAATCCGTACGTGAAATTTCTCTTCTCCTTTTTCGTTGAGGTAGACGAATATATTCTTAGACAAGGGCAGTGTGGGATGCGTCGCCCTTACCACCAGAACGCAGCCTTCCTGCGTCAGCTCAAAAGGTCCGAGGTAGTTATGGTTAGTTGATGTCGACGCAGTGCTGTCAACTTTAAAATTGAAACTCTGCATCCACCCCGGCTTGCCATCCGCGTTGACGCGTGCGACGTACGTTACAGTTAAGTTAGTTTTCTTGTCCGGCCGATATATACCAGCGAGGTAGGTGCTTCCATCAGGGCTCTTGCGGCTCTGAAGCGTAATGGGATCGCCTTTGGCAAGTGCTTCGGGAGTGGGCGCATGCACGGCGTTAGGCACGCTCCATTTGCCAAAGCGGATCATTTTATCCGTTCCGACAACATGGGGTGTGGTGACCATGTTCACCAACGCAGATCGCAAATCTCCGGTATACTGCTCAAAGGTGATCCGAATGTTTTCACGCTCGCCATCGATGTATTTTTGCAGCCCTTCCTGACCGCCATAGTGCTGCGCTATAAATTCGTGATGTTTCCTGATCTTCTCCTTTATTGCACGCTCTTTGACCGTTGTTAGCAGGGAGTCAGCAGTTCGGTTGGAGTAAACGAGGGTACTGAAGATCGTTGCATTGCGCTCCAGGTTAAGTGTATCTGGAACGAAGGTTTTGATCTTCATTAGCCAATCCTGCTTGAAATATTTGTACTCCAGCAAGGACAAAACCAACGATTGCTTCTCATAATTATTCAGGTTGAAAACTACTTGTTTGTCTAACGCAACGGGAGCAACACCTTCGCCATTGGACGCGGAGATCTTCAGTAGATTTTCAGTTAAACGAATTTCATTTTGATTCAAGCGGTTGCGCAACGAAAGAATTTCATCCGCAACAGACTTCCGGACATGGTCAACCCACGTGCCGTAGTCCCAAAACTCCACATCGTTGGTAAGAAAATTCATTCGGGTAATCAGGCCATCGAGTCGATAGGTTACGATTGGCTTTATATGATACTTCTGCCTATGGTATGGTATCGGAAATGCTTTTGTAAGTGTCAGATACCGGTCAAAATAAAATCGAGCAGAATCATAATTCTGCTTGAGAACGCCGAGTTTCTTGTCAAAGGATGTGTCGAAATACAAGTACATATCATCCATGCTAAGAAACTCTGTGTTTATTTCACTAAAAATCTTCACCGCATTGTCGTAGAAGCTCACGCTTCGGGTGAAACTATGATAAATGGGAGGAACATTTGCGATGTACTGCATGGATGAATCGAGTCCTTTCGCAATTTTATCTGCGACGACAGCATATTCAACGCTTGGTTTTCCCTTTGCGTCAACCGTGTTGAACAGGGGGGCGTAATATTCATTATTCCTGCTCACTTCCCGTTCGTCGACTAGCTGCCTGGCCTTGACAAACCGAAGGCGCGCCTGTTCTGCATTGGCCCTGAGATACTCATACCGCGTGAGTACATCTGCGGTCCGGTAATTTGATTGATAGAGAAGCGCCAACCGAAAATTAGCGTTGGGGTGATCCAAATCCGTAAGTATATACTCCTTGAGGGTATTCTTGAGTTCCTCCCTACCCATCTCTTCAAAGACGGGCACCAGGTCTTTATACCGAATGGACTGTGTGCGTCCCAGGTGGCCAGCAAAGAGAAGGAGACTAAGAAAAACGAGTTTACGCATGCTTAAATGCTTAGGATTTTGAGCTCAACTCTTCGATTTATGGCACGATTCACTTCACTGTCGTTGGCTACTTTCTTCTGTGCTTCACCGTACCCTTTGGCCTCAAAACGGGCAGGGTCAATCTTATTCTCCATCAGAAAATTCGCAGCGCTTTTCGCGCGGGCCTGAGAGAGCACCTGGTTATAGGTTTCTGAGCCGACGTCATCGGTGTGAGCGGCAACTTCTACCCGGAGTGTTGGGTTTTCCTTCATCAGTTGTACCACCCGTCGCAATTCAGTATAGGAAATATCTGAGAGCTGCACCGAATTGGATTCAAAGTTAATATCGCGAAGTGTAAGCTTGGCATCACGTTCAAGCTTAAGCAGACGGATATCAATAGGCGCCATCGCCCCTCCACCCGACAAGTCAATTACCGTCGAGTTAAACGCATAGCCCTGATCGCTTGTCACCTCGACTTCATACCGATCGCCCGTGCGAAGTGATACCAGCTGGTTTCCACTTACTTCAATCACCTCGTCCCTGCTCTTGTTTCTCAGGATAACTTTTGCCTTGACCTTTGAATTGTTGACCAGGTCGGACACATTAACCATGACATCCATTTTTTCAGGAACCAGCTCGATATATTTTTCGAAGTTTCGATAGATTACCAGTCCGGAAACATTGAACTCAACAATTTCACTTTTGAAGTGGTTAGCGCTCAGGATGATCTCATAGTCTTTTCCGACTGCCAGTTCTACGAGCGCCCTCCCGTCCTTTGGATTATTGCGCATATCTTTCAAAAAGGTATTCTGCCCTTTCTCTCTGATTTTCACTTCTGCAGGAATCGGTTCATAGATATCCTTGTCGCTAATGTTGAGGGTGAGCTTGACAGATTTGAACAGGTTAACATCGAGGATCTTTTCCTGATATTTATGCACCTGTCGCAAATCCAGCGCGTAGGTGTACGAAGAATACCCTTCTTTTTTGAATTCAATATTAAAGCTCTTTCCCACCGGGAGTACGATCGTGTAGCGCCCATCGGCCGGATTGCTCTCCAATTTCATAACGGTCTCAGACGTTAGTGCGTCTGTCACCACAATGGTTGCCTCAACGCCGGCTTTCGTGTCTTCATCCAGCACAAAACCCTGAACAATGTTGTTCATGAATTGGCGCAGCTTTGGCGGGATGACCACAGAGTAAATGTCTGCATTATTATAAGTGTAGTACATCAAGTCGCCTTCTGCAGAAATGCAAGGCAATTGGTCATCCTTTTCGGTATTGACGAAATCAAGCGGCTCAGGCATCGTCCATTCGTCAAGTGCATTAAGCGTTGACTGGTACATGTCATAGCCCCCCTTCCCTCCAAGACGGTTAGATGAGAAAATCAGTGTTCTGCCATCCGCCATAATCCGAGGTGCCTTTTCGCAATCCTGGTTAATGGGCCAAGGAAGTTTTTCAGGTTTCATCCATTTTCCATCCCTGTCTTTTGTTACCTTATATATACAGAGACAAAACAGGTTATCCTTGTCTTTTCGTAACAGCTTGTCTTGCGGTCCATCGTCATTCTTTCGTACGAAATACAAGGTTGACCCATCAGCACTTACGGACGGGAATGCCTCATAGCCGCCAGACAACTTCCCATCCTCATCTGCTACGGGCTGTGTGTTGATCGGAGGGCCCACATTTTTCGGTTCACTCCAACCGTTCCGAGTCCGTTCGGAAAAAAATATCTCGTGGTCACCGACCATGCCAATTGAACGGAAGAAGTACATCGTATTTCCATCAAAACTCAGGCTTGGCCCTCCCACCAGGTCTGTTGTATCTCCAAATTTGTTGACGCGATCAAGAGCCATTGGCTTTCCCCAAGCTCCTTTTTCCAGGTGGCTTTCGTACAACGCATACTTTTTCCCAGCTTCTGCCCGTTCCATAATGAGTGTCTTACCGTCAGCCTGAATCGTTGGAGCATATTCCGTAACCGCAGGATCACTGATGGCAGGTTTCTTTGTCTGGTTGTAATACGCCATGGAATCAAACGGCTGTACTACCGGCACGGCGGGCGCCTGAGCTAGCACGCCACCGCAAATACATATCCCTACAGAAAACAAGACAAGGCGCATATTCAGGTTATTCCTCGAATCAATTCCCAATTAAAACAAACGCGCCCCAAAAATAAGGTATTTGGTACTTTTCTTTCATTTGGAGCTGGGCTTTGCGAAACGCTTCGTGTTTATCGGTACCTGCCAGCCAAAAGGCATAAAATGCATTCATCAGTTCCTGTGTGGCCACATCATCTACTTGCCAAAGGCTCATCAATACCGTATTGGCCCCGGCCACCAGGAAGGACCGTTGAAGTCCATATACGCCCTCTCCATTTCTAACTTCACCGAGTCCTGTTTCGCAGGCAGAGAGGACTACCAATTCCGTCTGGTCCAGGTTAAGGTTCATGGCCTCATAGGCGGTAAGCACGCCATCCTCCAGACTTTGCGATGCATCCCGGTCCACACCGGCGCCCGCCAGCAGCACCCCGGAACGGAACAATGGATTGCTGGCCAACTCGCTGTCCTCAGAATCACTCAAATCCACGTCGCTTAGAAAAAATCCGTGGGTGGCAATATGAATCAACTTTGGGTTGTCAGATTTCTTGAGATTTTCTTCTGTGGCCGTAGATCGCTTGTAATTGTTGGCTTTCCAGGTATTGGACTTCAACAATTTCTCAATTTCATCGACTTCCCGTTCGGTGGCAGGCAAAACCGGAATATTCTCAGCATCAAATCCGAGCGACCGGGCCAGGCTTCGCTTCGCGCTGTGTGAAACAACATCGGCGGCTCCCATATTGAAATCCGCAAAACCGAACAGGTTGGCCGTATTTGCAGAAGATTTGGTAATGGATTTTCTGCCGATCAGTTCGCGGGTGTTACTCACCTGACGAAGGCGATAATCATCGATAACAAAGCGATGTGTATTTGCTTCGTACAGGGAATTGAAATTCACTTTGTTAAAAACACCATCACAACTCAAGTAAACGGTTGACCCAAGCTTGATTTTTTCTTCGATCGGTTTCCAGAAATAAGCAAACGAAACGGTATCATTCACATGATATTTTATGGTATTCCTATGGTACCTGAATTTCCTTCCTTCCAACTGCGCGCCCTGTTTCCAAACAATCAGCTCCGGGGCTGAGCTCGTCTTCTTCAAAACCAAACCCACATAGTAGATTGAATCTTTCACATACTTTCTTTTTATGCGCAGTACTTCCACAGCCACCTCTTCATCCGTTAGCGAACCCCGAACGTCCTTCCAACTCACGGTCTCCTTGTCGTATTGCGAGCGGAAGGCGTCTGACTGGGTCGACAATTGCTTTTCGAGGTCGTTGGATTTTGATTCCAGTGCATTCAAATCAATGCCAAGTTTGCTCCTTTCTTCCTGGGAGGAATTGAAATACCGAACCATTTGCTCTTTGGTGCTGAGCCAGTCTCGGAACGATGCTTTAAGTGCCTCATTCCCGCTTGCCAAAATCCTTGCCCTCACCTTGTTCGTTGCATTCAGCAAGATGGCCTTCGTAGTGAGTTGGAGGTCATACAATTTGCCCAGCGTAACCTCGCGTTCTGCGGGAAAGGCAAATAGATATTGGACATAGAAATCCTGATAGGCATCAAAGACGGGTTTGATCTTGGCGTAGAACGCACTTTTCTCCTTTTCACTGAGTGCGGGAAAAAATTCAAGTATTTGCTTCTGGTATTTTTGAACCACCGGCTCGTAATACGGCTTTGCCTTGGCCCACTGTCCCTGGGCATGATAGACGCCGGCCAACCCATACAAGGAACGGGCATAATCGGGATGATCCTCTCCCAGTACTTCCTTTCGCAATACCACGCTTTGCTTCCAGGCTGATTCCGCCTGAGTATAATTTCCCTGATCCTGATAAAGCGCCGCCAGGTTGCTCAGGGTCGTCATGTAGGAAGGGTGCTTTGTTCCAAACTGTCGTAAGGTAGACTGAAGCACTTTCTCCAGCATGGGTTGTGCTTCTACTCGCTTGCCCAATTTCTGATACACGGTCGCCAGGTTTTGCAGGGTTATGGAATAGTGCGGATGATTTTCTCCCAGGACCTTGCGATCAATTTCGAGTGCTTCTTTCAAGAGCGGTTCCGCCCGATCGTAAGAGCCCTCCAGCTGATACAGGGTTGCCAAATTCTGAACAACGGTTGCATACTCCTCGTTGGTATTTCCTCGTGTCTTTTCAATAATTGATTTCGATTCTTTGATTGCAACTTCGGCGTCGCGATAGTTCCCCAACGTCTGGTACAACAACGCAATACTGTTTTGTACGGCTGCATACTCCGCACTTTGATCGCCTTTCTTTGCGCGGATCACTTCGCGCGCATTCTTCAAGTAAGGTTCGGCTTGCGTATAATCGCCCGTTACCTGGTAGTAGCGCCCCAGGCTCATCATCCCATAAGCATAGTCCACCGATTCTTTTCCGGCGACTGCAGCATAAATCTGTAACGCCGAGTCCAGCTCCCCTTTTGCCGCTGCCAGGTCACCTAGCCGTAACCGAAGAAGGGCTCCATTTTCCAATGCATTTCCATACGCTAAGTTTGAAGCGCCATACAGTTTGCGCGTTGCCGCGGCGGATCGGCGGATTAGGACAAGTGATTCATTGAAGAGGCCCTGAGACTGCTTTGACACAGCTAGGTTGTTCAGCGCAGCAGCGAAATAGCGGTCCGTACTCTTCGTGCCGGAATCATAGGGTCGAATAACGGATTGGTAAAGCGAGTCCGCCTTGCTGTAATGCCCTTTTCGCCATTCAATTTCTCCAAGGCCGTTGAAAAGAATGGATTTCTCTGCTTCGGGTATGTTGCTCAATTTCTGAAGTAATGCAAGCGCTTCTCTGAAGGCCGTCTCTGCCGCCGGCCAATTGCCCGCCTGTGATTGAACGATCCCTGTCCGGTTCAATACAACCAGGTAGCGGGTACTCTGGGGTCCCTTATGCTTTTCAATAATTGCTCGGCTCTCTGCTATTCGTTCAAGGCCCTCCTTCATATTCCCCCGATCGGCGCAAAGCGTTGCCAGGTTCAAATTGGTCTCCGCATAATCAAGCAGGGATTCCTTGCTACTCTTGTCATAATTGGCAAGCGCCTCCCGGTAAAAAGAATCCGCTTGTGTATAGTCTCCTCGCCCGTGATACAAGACCGCAAGCGATGCCGCTACAGAGGCATAGGCGGATTTACCCTGCGGGTTGGACTTCAGTTGACTGAGAATTTCCCCTGCCTGCGCTTGCTTATCCAGGTAGTGTAGGTTCACAATTCGGGCGCCAAGAATAGTCAGATAATTTTCACCCTCCTTGCCGGCCAGGTTCTCATAGATGGTCTGTGACTCCCGATATGAGTTTTCCGCCTGGTCATGAAGCTGATTCTTGTGATAGGCATGGGCCAACCCATAGAGCACCATGGGATAACTTAGCGTCTTTGTCAGATCGGCGGCAACGTAAAGTTCTTTGGTCTTCGAAAACGTGTTCACCGCCTCAATGCTTTTACCCGTTTCGAGGTCGAGCATACCCGCATAATAAAATCCCTCAAGCACTTCTTCCGTATACTCTTGCTTTTTCTCTATAGCCACCAGGGTTGGCGCAAACCATTCACTCGCTTTGGCATAGTCATTATGGAAATAGTAATTGATGGCAAGCTTGAGGTTGCATTCAAGCACGCGCAGGTCTTCCTCTTTATAGAATTGAATGAGAATGGTTCGGCACGCCAGCAAGGTCTGAATGGCCTCCGCGTATTCTCCGAGCTGTTCCTGGAATTGGGCCTGGTTGATCAGCGCAACAGCAAATGCAGTGTCCTTCCTGCCCTCTCGCAGTTGAATCTCTTTCTTGACAAATTCAAGCCCTTCCGGCAGCTTTTGCTGAACATAACAAATCGTTGAAAGGAGCCTCAAAATCGCAGCATGCGTATCGCTGCTCGTTCCGCCTTCTGACAAGTAGCCCTTTAGCGACTCATCGGCCAGTGCAAACGCCTGATCATAGCTTTCCTTCGCATACAATTCCTGGGCTTGGAGGTATTTTTCTTTCCAGGACTGTCCCACGGCTTGCAGTGAGACTACCAGGAAGGCAAATCCCACAATCCACGCATATTTCAACATATTACAGTAACCGGATAAGGATGAAAACTACTGAATTTGGCAGTAGTTATCAAGAATTCCGTGCCGTCCATTCCATCAGCAGAAACGATGTAACCTGTGCTTCTACCTACAGGTACCGGGTTTTTACGCGGATGGTCAATGAGGAAGAAACTGTGAACTTTGCTTTGTCGAAAGAGGGTGGGCCAAAGGTGCCCATGGCATCGTTGGAAAAGCCAAAACCCTCCTTGGGCATTCCAAATAGATTTGAATCCAGCTCTCCGTTCCTATTGGAATCATGGATGGTGCTCACTGCATATGTGCCCGGAGGAACATTTTCAAAAACGATTACAACCGTGCCGGTTGCAGCCTTCCCCACCTTGCCCACCAACGGCTTCTTGAGAAAGGACTCTTGGTCAGTGAATAGACCGACCCGGATGTGCCCGGTCGTATCCTTCACCTCATTAATAATGACTTCAATCCGGTTTTGTGCGTAGCTGATTGCCCCTGTCAAGACAAAACCGACCACAATAAGCCAACTGATATTTGTTTTCATTTCCTTTTTGATGCCAAGTTCCACCCATTCTGAAGGTGTGCGAAATCCAGTCAGCTGAACCGTCGAAATGCCCTGATCAACCGTATTGCCGTCATTCCGGATTGTTTTTACCGTTCCCTGACTCAGCAAGGCACAGTGACCGCATAACGGCATTCTCTTCAGTTTTGTACAGATATTGATCCTGATTTTTCTAAATTACAATTCACTTTCATTTATTCTGTCATGGCTGCAATAAAACTCATCATCAACCAGAAGACCTATTCGGTCGATTCAGACCCCACAATGCCTTTGCTTTGGGCCATTCGTGATGTCATCGGACTTACTGGAACCAAGTATGGATGCGGTATTGCGCAATGTGGCGCCTGCACCGTTCACCTGGATGGAATACCGGTTCGTTCGTGCTCCATCCCGGTATCCAGCGCAGCCAGCAAAAACATTACAACGATTGAAGGCCTCTCCACCGACAATTCACATCCTGTTCAACAGGCTTGGATTCAAGAGCAGGTGCCGCAGTGCGGGTATTGCCAGAGCGGCCAGATCATGACAGCAGTTGCGTTGCTAAAGAGAAACCCTAATCCATCGGACAAAGACATCGATGCAGCCATGCAGGGAAATATTTGCCGGTGTGGCACCTACCCACGCATTCGTAAGGCCATCAAGACGGCGGCCCAGTTGACAAAGTCCAAAGCCCCGGCTAAATAAGACAGGATATGAATACACAACAAGAAATTTCACGAAGAACCTTTATCCGCAGTACTGGACTCGCCGGTGTTGCGCTTACGCTGGGTGTTGCCTTTCCTACCCGTGGAGAAACAATTGAGGTGCTGAATACCAGTGCAGCGGAGACTCAGGGTATTGATTTCAACGCATGGATAACCATTGATACAACTGGAAAAGTAACCCTTACCAATCACCGGGCTGAAATGGGCCAAGGATCGTTTCAATCCGTCCCTCAGATCATTGCTGAGGAATTGGAGGTCGATCTAAACCAGGTCTCGATTGTATTCGCACCCGGCAACGGGAGTAAGTATGGAGACCAGGTAACCGGAGGCAGCTCCACCATCCGGGGCTCGTATGAAAACCTTCTTCGCCTTGGCGCGTCTGCACGTGAGATGCTACTCGAAACTGCGGCGTCAAAATGGTCCGTTCCCAAATCAGAATGTTATGCTGAAGCCGGATTCATTTTTCATAAACTTACCACACGGAAATTCGGCTATGGCGAATTGGTGTTGGACGCCTCCAAAAGGGAAGTACCTAAAACGGTGACCCTTAAAGATCCCAAGGACTACAAAATTATCCGCAAGCCGATGCCACGGCAGGATACGCCGATAAAAGTAAATGGTCAGGCTATTTTCGGTCTCGACAAAAAATTACCTGGGATGTTGTACGCTGTTGTGGAGCGTAACCCGCGATTCATCGGGAAAGTCAAGAGTTTCAACGAAGCTGACGTAAGAAAAATTTCCGGAGTTAAGCATGTGTTGAAAGTCCAGCGTGATGTATTTGGCAATTTACTTGAGGGTGTTGCTGTGGTGGCCGATTCAACCTGGGCGGCCATGCAGGGTCGGAAAGCACTTCGGGTGGAATGGGATGACAGCGGATTTGATTATCCAAACACAAACCAACTGTATGCCGCCATGAAGTCACAGCTTCAGTCCGGGAAGGTTCTTTCAATAAAGACACAGGGTGATTTTGTGGGGACCTTCGATCGAGCAGAAAAGAAGCTGGAGGCCGTGTATGAAACTCCGTACGAATCGCACAGCAACATGGAGCCGCTTAACTGTATCGCCGACGTGCGGACAGACTCATGTGATGTCTGGGGGCCCATTCAGGCACCGGACTGGATCCAGGGAGAAGTCTGCGGCTTGCTGAAGTTGCCGCCCGAAAAAGTAAACATTCACATGACCTTTCTGGGTGGCGGGTTAGGACGGAAAGCTTTTACCGATTATCCATATGAAGCGGTGACGCTCTCAAGAGACATTAAAGCCCCCGTACAAATCGTGTGGACCAGAGAAGATGATATGACGATGGGGCCTTTCCGTCCCGGAATGGTTTATCAATGCCGGGGTGCCGTTAGTAAAGGAGGTAAAATAGCTGCTCTGGAAGCGTATGCAGCCGGTCAGAATATGAATGCTCAGAGTCCTGGGGCAGACAAAACGCGTTATAATTCTGAAATCGTGGATGGGCTTCTCAAACCATACTTTGAGTCCATCCCGCACTATCGGTTTGGAGACGCCCCAATAGATGCCTCTATTCCCGTAATGTGGTGGAGGTCCGTATATGCATCAACGAACGCTTTTGCCTTCGAGAGTTTTTTAGATGAATTGGCATTTGCGGCCGGCAAAGACCCACTGGATTTTCGGCAGCAGCATTTGGGTGAGCCGCGCTATCAGGCGTTGATCGAAAGGCTGCGAGAAGTAACCAACTGGAATAACCGAAAGAAAAATGAAGGCTACGGGGTGGCCATCACGGAATGTTTTGGGAGCATTGTCGGCGAAGTGGCCAAAGTGACACGGACGGAAGCCGGCAAGGTCAAACTTGAAAAAGTCTGGGCGGTCATGGATTGTGGATGGTATGTCAATCCCGATATCATTAAGGCCCAGGTTGAAGGCAGCATTATTATGGCGCTCGGCGCTGCGACGAAGCACGCCACAACGTTTGCTGATGGCAAAGCGGTGGAGCACAATTTCGATCGGTATAAGATGTCGAAAATATCAGAGATTCCGGAAATTGAAGTTCATGTCATGGATAATCAGGAGAGAGCCGGAGGAGTGGGTGAGCCAGGCCTTCCTCCATTTACTCCAGCGCTGACCAATGCCATTTTCGATCTTACCGGAAAACGAATCCGTGTTTTACCTTTTTCGTTAGATGAAGTTTAGACCTTTAAATTCTATTATGAAATTGAAATCGATACTGATCATTAGTGGCGTTTCGTTTTGCTCATTTGCAACACTTTCATCATTTCAAAAAATGCCAGCGTTCGATCTCAAATCGAGTATCACGCGCGGACGGGAAACCTATGTCACTTATTGCATTTCTTGTCATCTGGATCAGGGAGAAGGTATTGAGGGCATATATCCGCCCCTGGCCAAGTCTGACTATCTCATGGCCGACAAGAACCGGGCGATCAGGCAGATCATCTACGGAATTTCGGGAGAAATGACTGTAAATGGAAAGGTCTATAATGCGGAAATGACTGGCGTTGACTTGAACAATCAGGAAATCAGCGACGTGGTCAACTACATTCGAAACTCATTTGGGAACAAAGGTGGCGCTGTGACACCAGAACAAATCGCACCCTTGCGCAAAAAATAGGGTGTAAGACAGAACTTGCCATGAAAGAGTTCAGGGCCATATTGAACGAATACCGAAAGATTGATTTCACGCTGCGCCGCGCGGCGCTGGCTACCGTCATCAAAGTTCATGGTTCTTCTTACCGCAGCCCGGGAGCCCGTATGTTGATTACAGACGATGGACACTGGGTAGGCTCTATCAGCGGAGGATGTCTCGAAGGGGATGCACTTCGCAAAGCCAGAATGGTTATGGCAGACAAAAAAGGCATAACTGTCACCTACGATACCCGGGAGGAGAGCAATCAAAATCTGGGAATCGGTCTGGGATGCAACGGCATCATTGACGTGCTGATTGAACCCGTTGTACCAGGCGAAGCGAATAACCCGGTAACGCTATTCGGGAGTTTTATCAACGCGCAACAGCCACTCACACTGGGCACGGTGTACGCCCACCCGACACGTGTAGGTGAAAAGTTTTTGATGATCAATCCTGGTGAAATCAAACTTTTTGTCAATCAAGTCGCGCCCCATGCTTTGACCTATGATCTTTCCAGATTATACGAATCCAAGAAATCAGAGACAAAGACCTACACTGTTGACGGGGAAGAGATGCAGATATTTCTTGAGCTCATCCAACCTGTTCCTTCCCTGATTTTATTTGGTGGTGGCTTTGATGCCCGGCCTGTCAGCCAGCTGGCCAAATCACTGGGTTGGGAAGTTCAGGTTACCGATGAGTGCGTGGCACACATTGCGCCCATTTTCTTCCCCGAAGCCGATAAGCTCTCGCTATGCAAACGGGAATTCATCGACCGTGATTTTGTCATTACACCTTATACAGCGTGTGTGCTTATGTCACACAACTACGAATACGATCGGGATGTATTGCTCAAACTCATTGACAAAGAAGCGCCATACATTGGAATTCTCGGCCCGCGCAAACGATTTGACAAGATGCTCGAGGAGTTTGGCAAGAAGGGAATCACGCTCAGCCACGAGCAGATGCAACGGATTCATTCCCCGATTGGTCTTGATATCGGCGCTGAGGCTCCGGATGAAATTGCAGTTTCTATCATTGCAGAAATTCAAAGTGTATTCTCCAATCGCTCAGGCGGTTTCTTGAAATACCGGAGCGGCCCCATTCATCAACGGGATTCCGAATCTGATCAGGTTTTTAAGCAGGTGTACCTGGAGCCCAGCACTGCGAAAAAGTCCAAGCACCGATAACTGTCATTGAAAAACTAACTCACCCCTGCCCCTCTCTACAAAGTAGAGAAGGGTGACCGAGCGGAGCGAGGGTCGGGGTGAGTATGCATGTAGATTCAATCCCTTATTATAACCCAGGAAACCAAAATTGACAGCTAACTCACCCCCGGCCCCTCTCTACAAAGTAGAGAGGGGTGCCCGAGCGAAGCGATGGTCGGGGTGAGTCTAATGAAGACTTAAGACATCGTTTGACCAGATCGACAAATACCGTTTGCCAACTCACCCCCGGCCCCTCTCTACAGAGTAGAGAGGGGTGACCGAGCGAACCGAGGTCGGGGTGAGTATGCATGTAGATTCAATCCCTTATTATAACCCAGGAAACCAAAATTGACAGCTAACTCACCCCCGGCCCCTCTCTACAAAGTAGAGAG
>JANPES010000200.1:0-12600 GCA_031423035.1 Cyclobacteriaceae bacterium
TCTTCAATTCCACTGGCCAATTTTACAGCAACATCCGCTTTCAGTTCTATTGCCTGGTGTGATGAAAAATCACGCCCATCGACTGACACTGAAGTTCCTTCATAGAAATAGAGTGACCGGTTGGCTTTCGCTGATGCAGCGGGCAGCGTCCAGGTTGCGCCGGGTTCGAGGGTAATCAACCAAATTGCCACATCATGGGAAGAATCGGCAGCCCACGATTCAGGCGCAGGGCCTGGAGCATTCGTATCGCCCACGGTTCCGGCAATTACTTTTATGCGCGTCATCCTTCCCGCGGCATCTTTGTCTTCATAGACCGGAATCGTATCATCCCACAACATTGCGAAGTATGGGGATGCCATTTTCTTTGCCTTCGGCAGGTTCAGCCATATCTGGAAGAGCTCCAAAGGATTTTTTTTATCCTTGTTAACCAACGGAAACATCTCACAATGTTGCACGCCTTTTCCTGCCGTCATCCACTGCACGTCGCCGAATCCAAATCGCCCGGCAGCACCCAGTGAATCAGAATGATCGACGAGCCCTTTGGTCACTACGGTCACCGTCTCAAAACCCCGGTGCGGATGCGCAGGGAAGCCAGGTACTTTCTCCCCATGATACATTCGCCATCCCTCTTTGTTAATAGCAAAATCCTGACCCAGTTGCCTTCCAGCCAACGAGGCCTTGGGACCCATGACGTCATTACCTTCCGGATAAAAGTCTTCGTGATGGACACAGAAAAGGAAGGGGTCTTGCGTCTCCCAGGGGAAACCAAGAGGTTTGATGGCCTTGATTGCGGTCATAAGTGGTCAGTGGTCAGTGGTCAGCAGTCTACAGTGGTTTGTGATCTTAAATAACCGAAAAATCACCGGAAAAGTTTAGCCTAGATTCGCATGAATAAAGGATTACTTGATTTTTATAAACCAGAAAATCTACCCACCTGAAACACTTGTTTGTATAGCCCCATCGGGGCGACATTTGATTGCCCCGGGCTTTAGCCCGGGGCTTGAAAATAGGTACTGGAAGAGGGCCACAGGAAACTTTTCTCCGTGCTTCTCACTTGGCTGGCCCGCACAGATGAGATGAATCTGAAGTGAGCATCCATTCGTAAGAAGGGTTAATACCTATTATGGCAGTTTTGCAAAATCAATTGTTGGCGGAATGCCATGCACAGGCCTATCGAACATCTGATCCAGACGGGTGAAGTCACTGAAGAATCCACAGTTTCGAAGAAAGAAGGCTCCGTCGATCACACCGCCACCATAGTCTTTCCGATAGTTTTTTCTGGCCGTGTTGTCGCCGGTGAATTTTGCCTGTGTGAGTTCGTGCCAGTGGCCCGATGCATCACGAATCCATTGGTTTCCGTAGCGGGCCAGGCGCGTCGTCTTTCCGGTTTCAGGAACAAAATTTTCAAGGAATGAGTACAACCCCGAGAGGTACGCTGCCTTCTTCGGGCGCCGCCAGCTGGCGATTAGTGTCCACTGATTTACTTCGGGAGCAAAGAACCACGCGGTGTATACCGTGGCTTCAGTGCCTTCCGGCATTGCGCGGAGCAGGAAGCCGTATGAAATGTCTGCCTTCCAGGGGTAGCGGAGAAAACTTTGGCCGCCGGAGCCTTCATTTCCGAATTCGCCCGTGTACACGTCCTCGCCTTTTTTCTGAAGAAGAATTCGCTCCGTCTCAGGTATGGCTTTCGGGTCATCCGTCTGGAAAGGGCTCCACACCGAAAAGAGCACCCTGCGTTCTTTCTCTGAGTTCACCTGCATGCCAAAGTATCCATCCGTAAAACCATTTGCCATATAGTAGGAGCCGACCACATCGTTGCCTGTGGGCACAGTAATCTCAGAATAGAAATACTCCACATCGGTTCGACCCCTGATGTCATAGCGCAGATGGACACTGGGTCCACGACGACCCCAATAAAAGAAGTTGCCCTCATCATTTTTTACATAAGAAAGATTCTCCACCACATCCGAGCCACTGATGGTTATGCCCGATAGCGACCCAAAATAATCTCCAGATTTACTAAGACCCTGTACGGTCACAGTAATATATCCCGGTACTGCGATGGTCCATTTTCCCGCAAAATGCTCAGCTACTCCAGTTACAACATCAACTTCCTTCGCAATGTCATGAATGGTCACCTTAACACGAGCCGCCGAAGTCGAGGCGAGATTCAATGATACCTGAAGATCGCCCGGCTGAACCCTCAAATAAAGCGTACAAATGGTTCTAGAATCTTTCCAATTCACTACGCCCTCTCTGCTTAGTGCATCGCTGCCGCCAGTAACCCAGGCATTACCACCGGCGGGAATAAAAAAGGCGGTATTGGAAATTTCTTGTGCCTTTACGGGGAGTCCGCCCATCCATAAAGCAAAGAAATTCAGTAGCAGGTGGAAAGTCGGTGATTTCATAACGTACTATTTCAAAAACTGAAGGTAGCGATTGCATTCCATTTCCTTTTGCTTTTGCTATTTTCACCTGGCGAATGAATACCCTAAACCTCAAGTCTATGATTGTGCATGCCCTTGTGCTGCTGGTCGGAATGATCGGCCTGTACTATGCCTACGGGCAATACCAGAAGACCCGGCAACTGCTCTCTTCTGGAATTATGACCACGGCAACGGTCATCGAACTGATTGGCGACCAGGGCGAAGACGGTGATCTTTCTAAGCCCAAATTTCGCTTCATGGATACGCAGCACAAGCCGGTGGAATTCACCAGTGACATCAGCTCCAAACCTCCGGCCTACGATGTGGGCGACCAGGTAGCCATTGTTTACCGACCCGAACGGCCCGGTGATGCAAGCGTGATCTCTTACTGGAGTCTCTTTCGCTGGACGATCATTTTAACAGCACTGTCCATGCCCTTCCTGGTGATTGGACTGGGGTACTTTGTGTTTCACTTATTTGAAGGTGGTTTGGGGGCGAGGGGGTAGGATGCGAGTGATCTCCGATAAATCGGGGGTCTTTTTCATTGCGGTTTATTGCAACTGCTTTCTAATGTACTCAGTTAGACTTAAGGAGCGCGAGCTTCACCGCACTCATCCCACTCGCGACATCTGGGCTCAGTCTTCCCTGAAATTGATGAGTGCACTTCATCGCGATGATTGCCGTCTCGGCGCCCGCGGGACAGGGGAAGGTCGCGATGTGCTCATTATGTTTGTCGGGAGCAACGGGGTGAACCTTTGAGTCCGAGAGAACGGTAGCGCGAAAATCCGCGTCGAGAAACACGGCGATGATGATCTATTCGTACTTATCGGGATGATTGCGGCGAGGTTTGACGGTGCTTTTCGAGTTCACTTTCACGACCAATAATTTTTCTGCCGCTTCGGGCTGTGTCACTTCCAGGTTATGTGACAATACCCCGGACAGCGGTCGTCTCCGGTGAAAGTAGAATCTTTCAAACACCGCCGTTAGATCGAGGTCATCGTATTGGAGTTGCCTGCGGAAACCGGCGACGAGGCGCGACCACATCTTGCTGTCCTTGACATCTAAGCAGAACGGCTTGAGGGCGTCGAAAATCACTTTCGCGCATTCATTGGCGGACCGCATCAACTCGCCTGCTTTCTTCATCGCGTCTGTGACCACCAGCGGTTTGTGGGTGCCGCGTTTGGCGCGGACGTGCTTGCCGTAGGTGTCGCTGTTGACGACCGTGTACTGGCTGCTGATTTCTGCCGAAGAAATAAATGAGTCTATTTTTGGCATTCAGGCAACAATTTATACCTTGGACCGTAAGCACTAAAATAGAAAAATCGCACCTTTCTTACGCGATTACCCTGATTTTCTCTCGCTACCTTATCAGGACCTTATCCGGACATTAACCTGACCTTATCAGGACCTTATCCTGACCTGAGCAAGTGTCTGTGGCTTGTAGCTGGCTTGTAATTGGCTTGTACCTAGGTTGCTTCCTGCCTTTCTCTGGCTTGCTGCTGGCTACCCCGTGGCTACGTTGTAAGAGATGATTCAGTTGTTAGCCAATTGTGTATGCTATCTCGTCCTTCCGCCTCGATTCGATAGTGTGGATAATAGGCTCCGAAGAACTTTTCCGGCGGCACAAGTATCCAAAATAATTTGCTGAGCAATCTACTGTTCCCCTAAAAACCAGGAAATGTGGGTACACTCAGAGCAAACAAAACAACTGGCACTTTTGTTGGCCCAATCCAGGCTAAAAAATGTAGCCACAGCCGTATTGAGTTGAGCTTGTCTTGTCCAGAAATACGTGTTACTGCAAACCGGACATCTTAGTTCATGTCCCCGTATTTCTACAGTTTGAGGTTGATTCGGCTGTTTGACTTTAAAGAGGTTCATAGGTTAAGTGTTTCCAATTACTGAAGAATGGTAGACATAGTTGATAGCAAAGCAAATTGCTACGCCAAGAAGCACTCCCGCCATTAACTTAATAGGATTCTCGCTTACTGATTTTAATAACTCGGTCATAAGTCCATTTGGTTACTTGTTAAGCTGGTCGCTGCCCCTTGCCCATCCACTTTGTTATCATTTCTACAAGTTTTAATATCAATGGTCTGAGGATTAAGTGAATCAAAGCCGAAATCAGTAGAAATACGCCACCAACAACCACGGGCAGCACACCTCCAATAAAATAGGTTAATCCAAGAACAAAACCCAAAAAGTACTCGGCCCGATAGGTCGGGAAGAATAGGGCCAGTCCAAAAAGTAAAAAAGGGACATTACTTGAAAATGTTTCAACTCCATAGTGAATGGATAACCCCAGGGTAACACCAAAGAGTAGGGCACTTAAGAATCCAATCAATGCGTGTCTTGGAAAAGAAATTGAATCTGATTGACTAAATAATCGCTTCTCTAATCTAAAAAGCAAGAACCAGGTCATGATTGGAATGACCAACACCCCCCAACCATTCGATACCAGGGGCATGGTTTTGTCGGCTAAGAAATAATGACTAGGTATACCACCGTGGAAATACTGCCATACCAACAGACTCGATAGCCCGATAGTGATAATGGCTGTAAACCATATCCTGAAGCGAAACAAAAGGTGTTTGCTAATCATACTTTTATTTAGTGAATTAAAACTAAATCAAACTATCGGCTACCTGGCCTCCACGGAATCAGTGCGCTCGTCCGCTTCTTATACTCCTGAAAAGCCTGGTTATCCTTATACTTTGCCTCCAGCATGGGAACACCCGAAACATAGGCCAGAAGAAACGTAATCAAGGCCGGGCCGATGATAAAGTACAGGCTCCCTTCTATCGGCACGGTGATGAGAAAAATACTCCACCACATCACGATCTCACCAAAGTAGTTGGGATGACGGGAATATTTCCACAAACCAGTCTGCATGATCTCGCCTGGATTCTTGGTCCTCACGAAGACACCCAGTTGTGCATCGCCTACAGACTGAAACCCAAAACCGGTCAACCATCCCAACAGCCCGATTGTCGTCCAGCCTGACCAGGTAACCTCCGGGTGCGTCGACGCCCACACCACGGGGGAGACAATGATGATGAGAAAGATTCCCTGAAGCACGTAGACCTGCAGGTACGAACGCCAGACAACCGTCTTGCCCCACGCCTCACGCATTTGCCGGTAACGGAAATCTTCGGGCTTGCCTGTGTTACGCCGATGAATATGCACGCTAAGGCGCGCGCCCCAGAGAATCACCAAGGCACAAAGAAGAAAAGTAACCTGCCCATACGGCTGGGTATAAAGAAGGAAGAGGCACACTACGCAGAATCCTAACCCCCAGGCGACATCCGCAACATCATTTCTCTTTTGGTAGATGGAAATGAAAAACCAGATCGTGGCATATCCCCATATGAGCAAAGCGACGGAAACAAACAGGGTCATCGATTCAGCCACTTCAAGATGAAGAAACCCGATCCGCTGACTGTCGCGGTGAGCACCATGCCCCAAATAATATCCACAAAGACCACAAGGATGGGCCAGTTCTTCAGGGTGGCCAGGTTCGTCAGGTCATAGGTGGCATAAGTAAAGAACCCGAATAATGCTCCCAGCACCAGGGCGCGGGTCAACGAATTCTTTTCAACAGCGGGAAGTATCGCAAAAATGAAAATGCCGATGATAAACAACAAATAGAAGACAATCGCCGCTTTCCAGTTGACCGTATCGCTCAGAAAATTACCGAGGTGCTTACGGTAGAATTCTTTGGCTACCACACCCAGCCAAAGCATATCAACAGCGAAAAAGACAACAGTAGTTAGAAAATA
This sequence comes from Cyclobacteriaceae bacterium, assembly GCA_031423035.1. Classification (GTDB taxonomy): domain Bacteria; phylum Bacteroidota; class Bacteroidia; order Cytophagales; family Cyclobacteriaceae; genus ELB16-189. Next base: position 6,203 of record JANPES010000200.1, read on the forward strand.
ACCAATTACGAGGTTGGGTGAGATCATAAATGAAAGTGAAAAGTTAAGAGTGAAAAGTTAAGAGTGAAAAGTTAAGAGTGAAAAGTTAAGAGTGAAAAGTGAAAAGTGAAGAGTTCAATGGAATGTTTTTAGGATCCTCATCAGGACTTTCTCCTGATGAGTGAGGGGCGACCGGCTGCTTGGTCGCTCCACGGTATCGAGTTCCTTCGTGTATTTTGCGAGGTTGTTCTCTTCATAGAGGCGAATCAGTCCGGGATGCACGTAATACTTGCGGCAAACGGTGCGGGTGTTGCCAAGTTTGTGACTTACCTCGTCGAGGGCGAGGAGGATGTTTTGCTTGCAGACGGAGCTGTTGGCGGCCTGACCGATGGATTTGAATGAAAGTAACAGGTTGAGCGAACCCGCCCAAAGCCGAAAGTCTTTCGCGCTGAAATCCATTCCCGAAATTTCCTTGATGTATTCGTTGACCATACCGGAGTCTACGTCGCGCGCGCGGCCGTGGTCATCGTAATATTGAAAGAGCTCCTCGCCGGGGATATCGCGACACTCCTTGATGACGCGGGCAAGACGCTTGTTCTGCAGCGTGATGTTGTGGTGAATGCCTTTCTTCCCCTTGAAGGCCAGATTCATTTCGTCCTGCCGAAAACGGACGTGCTTGTCTTTGAGCGTCGTTAGTCCATATGAGCCATTCATCTTTTCATAGCCTTCATTTCCTATCCGGATGTATGTTCGCTCCATCAGGAGAATGACCGCCGCGAGTACTTTTCGCACCGTCATTTTCTGCAACTGTATATCTCGCTCCAGGTGTTGCCGCATTGTTGGCAGGGCTTTGCCAAATTCATAAAGGCGGTGGAATTTCGTCTCGCTGCGCACCTTGCTCCACAACATGTGATACCGGTACTGCTTTCGTGCACGAACATCCCAACCGGTGGCCTGAATGTGCCCCGAGGGTTTGGGACAAATCCACACGTCTTTCCACGCCGGCGGTATGGCCAGCTTGCGAATGCGCTCAAGTATCTTCTTATCTTTTACAGGCTTCTTCTTGAATGCGTAGGTAAATCCTTTTCTTACGGGCTTCCGGGAGATTCCCGTGATATCATCCTTGACATAAACCAGGTCAACCATGGCAGCGGCCTGGGCGTAGTTTTTATCCAGAGTCATAAACTCCTTGTGGGACAAATCCAGTTCATCGTTGTCTTTCTTTTTCATACGTGCCGCCTTTTGCATTGACCGAACACCAACTAAAGGTACGCGTTCCGCCCATGAGGCCCAACACCCGCTAAGAAACGCTGCGGATCCGTGGCAATATCCTATATTCGATTCCAAGATTCCACACCCATGAAGCCAAAACTATCCACCCTGTTCGCTTTCCTTGTCCTCATGAGTTGCTCACTCAACCCGTTCGAAAAACAAGAGAAGCAAGATCCTACATACGTTTTAGGGGGTATCGGTGCCTTTTCAGAAATGGTACATGTGGGCGTCAAGAAACTCGCCCTCAGCGCAGCGTTGCCTCCGGAAGAAATGGACCAGATCATGGAAGAGGCGCAGCGTGTGGCCGAAAGAAACCAGGTACAAATTTACCGTGAATCAGATCTGCTGGTTACCGACCTCTTTCCGTCATCAGAAACTCAAGGCAAGGATGTCTTATTAATTTATACAGGGACAACCAAAGACGAGTATCTGATGCTAAAGCAGGAAGTCAAAAAACTTCAGGAGATGGGGCAGTACACCGGTCAGGTGCGTGAGAATCTTTCCCGGCGATTTGGAAGAATGCTTAGTTACCCAACACACCGTGTCAACGAACTTCTGTCACAGAACACCCCGTTCCGCGTAATGAAAGATTTTGACGTCCGTGCGACAAACCTTTTTCTCTACTATGAAGACCTCAACAAGGCTGCTGATTTTTATAGCAAGACATTGGGCCTTGAACAAGTAGCCGACTACAGCATGGCTCGCATATTTAGGGTCACCAGCGATTCGTATTTGATTTTGGTGGATGCCGCAAAGGGGATGCATACTGCCGACGAACCAAAGACCGTAGCGCTGGCGCTAATTACTGACCAACTGGAGGATTGGTATGCCCACCTGAAAACGGTTGGTGTCAAGGTAAAATATGATTTGAATTTAAAGCCCAATCGACCCCACGATGGATTTGTAATTGAAGATACAGAGGGATACCTGCTGGAGTTTGAACGCTTCAATGACCACGTGGAAAACGACAACTTCGTTCCCGGGCTGAATACCCAGCCTACCGTTCCCTGCGGACCTTCTGTTCCGAAGGGCCTCGGGTTCAAAGCCACCGTGACCTGGCTCTATTATAAAGACATGGTGAACATGGAAAAATTCTACCAGGAAAAACTTGGACTACAGCCGGTAGCAGATCAGGGTTGGGCCAAGATCTACCGCGCCTCGAAGAGCGGATATATGGGCCTGGTGGACGAGCGACGCGGAATGCACAGCTTCACAGAGAAGAAGGCTGTTACGGTCTCATTTCTGGTCGATGACCTGGACGGGTGGTTCAACTACGTGAAGACCAATAAGCTTTTTGACCTTCGGGAAAATGAAGTGAGCACAGGGCCGGAAAAAAGATACCGCGCCTTTGTGGGTTATGACCCGGAAGGCTACTATTTGGAATTCGATACGTTCTATGATCACCCTGATAATGTCCGGCTCATGGCGGTACTTCAGGAAAAGTAAATGTCACCCATTTTGAAAGGCTTACTAAAGCAGAGACAAAATCTCCTCAACGAATAACGGAATCAATGAATTAGAATGGATCTGACCACCGAACATCCATGTACACCGCTGTGCCACTGAGGGTTTTGATGAATGCTGTCAGTGCATTTCTTTCAGCAACAGTCAACTGTAATTTCTGAAGTTGACCCCCTGGCCGAAGCTTGGGATCGAGATTGGTATTGCCGGCAACGAGGGGAATGGTATTGTAGTGATCCAATACTGCCTGTAGGGTTGTCATGCTCGCATCATGCATGGCCTGGTTATTTAACGTACCATCAGCTTTCATCAAATCGCGCAGCGAAGGGGACCGCGTATTGGTTACGTCGATTGCTACAGAGCCAATCACACCGACCACGCCATTGTTTCTTGAATTGGGATCAATATCGAATTCAGGTGCCCGGTGACATCCCTGGCAGCCTGCTCCACCGGCGATGCGGTTACCGCCTCCGTCAAATTGAGGTGGCATTAGGTACAAGCCCTTTCCCTGGTTCTCCTCTGCCGTAAAGTTCGGAAACGGTGAACCATCATTGACCACCATCGCCCGGCCGGCATCAAACTTTGAATCAAAAGACTGGATGCTGCGAATAAACTGGGCGAGCGCATTCTGGATCCGCTGTTCGGTGATCGTCTTGTCGCCATAAGTCATTGTGAAGAGCTCGGTGTAATAATCGATAGCCTCCAACTTTGTGATGAGGTCGCTCAGAGACGGGTCGCCGTTAGCACCACTGAAGCCCATCTCCTTGTGATCCTGGATCGGCTGGCTGGTCTGATCTTCCAGGTTGATGGCTCGTTCATCCCAAAAGAATCGTTGCTCAAGGGCAAAGCGGCTATTGATGAGGCGCATGCTGTGGCGGCCGGTAACGCCGTTGACCCCGCTGCTGGCGGATGCCGTGTCTCCAAATGCAAACTGTTGTTTGTGGCAGTGTCCGCAGGAAATGGTATTGTCAACAGATAGGTTGACATCATAAAAGAGCACCCGACCCAGTGTTGCTCCTTCATTCGTTATCGGATTTGATGCTGTGTTTTCTTTGGTGATGTACGCCGGTTTGCTTTGGGCCGCATAGTTCGCCAGGTTGAGCGGATCAATCGCCGTACCAAATTCCGCCTTGATGGCCGGGTAGGTACCTACGGATGCCGGCGTATTTTCCTGGCAGGAATAAATCGTGATCATAAAAATCCCGAAAAGGACCAGCGCTTTGTACGAAGGGAATGAAGGCTTCATGGAAAGTTGAGGGGTTTTGATTGACTTGAAAAAACGCAGGGTTATTAGAGAATATTCAAATAACGGTGTCAGAATCGATTTCTTACGTACTTGCACCACTATTTTTGCATCTATATTCGTCCAGTGGATACGCATCAGATTCTCTCGAACATTCAACGCCACGTAGCCTTAACCCCCGAGGAGGAACAATTCCTAGTTGCCGCGTTGGTACCAGTTTACCACAAACAAGGTCACCTTGTGCAAACTGCCGGCGAGGTAACGAGGAACATGATTCACGTAAATACTGGGTGCCTGATGACGTACTTTACCGACAAGGAAGCTAATGACCAGGTGATCCAGTTCGCTACTACCGGATGGTGGACCGGCGATCTCCACAGTCTCACGACGCAGGAACCATCCATCTATACGATCCGTACGCTGGCGGACTCTACCGTGTTCCTCCTCCCCTCCGTCAGGATGGATGAGCTGCTAACTCGCTATCCGGTGTTCGAGCGTTATTTCCGCATTACTTTTCAGAATTCGCTCGTCACGCACCAGCGGCGAATCATTCAGACCATTTCCTGGCCGGCGGAAGAACGCTACGCCTACTTCCAAGAGAAGTACCCTCAACTGGAGCAGTTTGTGCCCCTGAAATACGTGGCCTCCTACCTCGGCATTACCCCTGAGTTCCTCAGTAAAATCCGCCGAAAGCGAATGACACACTAGTTTCTTAATCTAGTTCAAGTCCCCCCCGCCCCCTTCTTAATCTGGTTCAAGGTCCATCACGTCACCTTGCTTTTATCTTTGTGACATCAAAAAGGGAAAAAAACAATACTAAACTATGGAAACAGCAACTTTAACATCAACCAAATGGGGAATTGACACAACCCACACCGAAGTTCAATTCAAAGTAAAGCACCTCGTGATTGCCACCACAACGGGCTTCTTCAAGAAGTTCAGCGGCAGCGTTGAATCAGAGACTAGCGATTTCGATGGCGCACAAGTGAATTTTAGCCTTGACGTTAGCAGCATCGACACGAACCAGCCTGACCGCGACACACACCTGAAGTCACCCGACTTCTTCGCAGCCGCTGAATACCCTACCATTGACTTCGGGGGCATCCTGAAAAAGGTAAGCGGTAACGACTATCAACTCGATGGCGACCTGACATTGCGCGGAACAACCAAATCGGTGACGATGGCCGTAGAATTTGGCGGGATCATGGTTGACCCTTGGGGAAACACGAAGGCTGGCTTTGAAATCAACGGCAAGATTAACCGCAAAGATTTCGGTCTAAACTGGAATGCACTCACCGAAGTAGGTGGGATGGTCGTCAGTGAAGAGGTGAAGATCCACATCAACGCTGAACTTGCGAAAGGATAATCGCGATCGAGGGTCACACAAATGATTCAAAATCCTGTCCTGAGGGGCAGGATTTTCTGTTTTCATGTTCCCGTAAACATTTCGTCATGGAAAAAACATCAACTAAACCCTTATGCATCATCTTGTCAGTTTACTTTTCCGGAAACGTAAAACACATGGCAAAATTCGAAATCATAAAGCGTACAAACGGTGAATATCAATTCAACCTTAAGGCTGACAATGGAAAAGTGATACTAACCAGCGAGGGTTATGCAAGCAAGGCTGGCTGCGAAAACGGGGTTGAATCAGTCCGCAAGCATGCTATCCTCTCCTCCGCCTTTGACAGGAAGGTGTCGGCCAACGGCAAGGTGTACTTCAACATGGTCGCTGCCAACGGCCAAGTCATCGGGACGAGCGAAATGTATGAAAGTGGTGGCGGGATGGACAATGGCATAGAATCCGTAATGTCCAATGCACCCATTGCAAAGATTTACGAAACAGTGACCGTAAGCGTTAGCTAATGCCTAAGCATTATATCTAAGAAGGCCCAAACGGAGCAGCACACCTCAGTTAATTCCCTTGCCGTCTTCCAGGGATTTAATCATTGCTTCCACACGAGTCTGGCTTCCGGGATCCGGGGCATGTGGCCGGGCCATCTTCATGTATACCAAAGCCTTCTTGAAATCCCCAACGCCTGAAAATCCCCTGGCCATGCCCATGCAAGTTGTAAATTCCTTCGGGTACTTTTCGTAATTCAATTTGAACACCTTGAGAGCATCATCATTCTGATTCATGCCCTGAAGTGTCCTGGCGTAGAAATGTACTTCGACCATCGTGCCAAGAGGCAAAGCGTCGGTCATAATTTTCCTGGCCTCTTCATTTCGGTTCATTTTCATCAGAACGGCGGCTTTCATGCTTAGGGTCCTGTAATTGGCCCGGCCCATGATTCTGAAGTTGATGGCCCGGTCCATCCAGGCCAATGCCTGATCCAATTCCATATTGTGGTTGACACAATACTGGGCCGCCTCTATGAAATCCTCGTAATTACGCGTGGTCATAAACTCACGCCGAAAGGAGGCCATCTGCAATTTTTCAACA
>JANPES010000201.1:0-3216 GCA_031423035.1 Cyclobacteriaceae bacterium
TTCCATACCCGAGAAAAGATTTCCTCGGGCTTGCCCAGGATACTCTTGTCGCCAAAGAGAAAGAGGCCGTGCCCGCTGTTCAACTGCGAACAGGCATCGACAAGTGATTGAACTCGTTTGGGAATGGTTGTGACCGTAAGCACTCGGAAGCGATGGAAACCAAAACGGGTGCGGTGGATGGATTGTGACCAGGTCGCCACATAAGCGAGTAGCTTGCGATAGAAGGAAGTTTGCGAAAGGTTGCGTCGTTTGACCGGCATGGTGCCACGGTCGGCTTCAAGAAAGAAATATGAGCGCTGGTTTTGACCGGCTTTGTCTGGATATTCCAATGCAAACATGCGGTCGGGGATAACACCGAGAGTCTTTCCACTTTTCAATTTCACCTTCCAATTGAACGGCTGATGGTGTTCGCTGATTTCATTTGGCAGCTCAATCTCGCGTTCGGTCAGGAGCCGAATCCCACGCTGACGACAAGCGAGTTCAATGGTCGCCATGATCTCTGAAATCAAGATGGTGTGTTCAAGAAAGACGCGACCAACGCCACGGTTCTTTTCCGCCCAAGCGATTTCACGCAAAGTGATGCCAAGCTCTTGCTCCAACATCAACCCGCCTTTATCCCCTAATCCGTAAACGATGTAGCGGGAACCGCCTTTGTGATACGAGTCAATCTGACAGCGAGGGCGTTCCAAATACCCGTGATGGTAGAGCAATTGCAGCCTTCGCAAAACCTGCTGCGGGCTTCCGCCTATGAGAGTCACAATTTGTGGGGAACGGAGAAAACGATGCCGATAGACCAGTCGGATGATTTCACGGTCTCGTTCGGTCAGTTCGATGGGGGCAATAGGGGATACGCGCTTGAAGCGGGGGAGGCGGGACTGCATCCGACAACAATATCGAAGCCTGAGAAGGTGAAGAAGACGCCAAGGTTTGCGCTTTCAGGCAACTTTTCAGGCTTCTCTAATAATATCAAAATCTGATTGGACTGGGCCCTGTTATGCGGCTAGCCGGAGGTGCAACTGAGACTAGGAAGTGGTCTGTTGGAAAGGACCCACGCGTCGTATGTTTGTGTGGAAACTCGATTAAAAGCTCTTCAGCCCACGAATTAGGCAAATCACTAAAACGGAAACAGCAATTGCAGTGCTTCAAGATGATTTCATCGACTCGCTCAGGATTGCGAACGTAATTCAATTTGCCATGAAGTTCGAGACTTAACGGGTGTAATACCCGATCTGGGTCGCGGTCAGTTGAGATAAACATGACACGCTCTGCATAAGGACTCAAATCTACTTCTTTGTAGGGCTTCTTCTCTTGGTTTAGATTGTCTTCAGTGAACCCAAGCGCTTGGTTCACTTCTTCCAGAGAAGACTTGATGAATGTCTTTCCCAATGGACTGATCACAAAAATGTCCTGAGAGATTTTTGCATATGCTTCTTTAACTTCAAGATGACCCTCGCCGCGCGCAAGAGGACGCGGAATTCCATCTTTCCCAATTCTGATCCAATTTCCTGTTAACAATGCAATAAAGTGCATGTCACCATTGACCCCCTGTTGCAGGTGCTCAATTGCTTTCACAGTTTCGTCACCTGTGACAGCTGAGTAGATTGGCAATGGGTCTCCTGGGAGTAATTTGCACCTGATGGCCAAGTCTGAATACCGGTTATGACGATCTTTCCGTGAAGAACCAATCAGAGCTTCAATTCCAGCCAAACTGTTTGTAACCACTTTGACCTTTTCTAACCACTTCTCCCTTTCTGAATGGCATTTGTAAAACGCCTCTCCCAACTCTTTGAAAAACGTGTACAACGTGGTGCCACTGTCGATTAAAAGTGTGACTTCCTTGCCGCCTTCGACAACGTTTTTCACATGCTTTAGCAAGAAAGGCGTGAGTTCGTGTGCAATCAGTTCCTTTTCTTTGCGGTAGTGATCAGACCTTTCGCCAAATACAGATTCTACACGTGAAGCAAAGCCAGCGCGCTCCAACACGTCCACCGCCCAATCATGATCGCGTCTGAGCTGATGGGCGATTTCTTCTGCCAACGGTTTTCCAAAACTTCGGATTTCACTTGTTTTGTCACGAAACCATGCTTCACGACTTTTCCTGCTCTCCTCTTCAGCGCGTAGTCTGACTTTGCTCGTCTGAACCTCGTCCTTGTAGATTTTTCTTCTGAGGTAAAGTTCAATCCAAAGAATCGCGACGGCCATGAGCGCAGTGATGAAGATTGCAAAATGGTGCGCAAAAGAATCGAGAGCTGTATCGAAAAAGCTCCCCGGCCCCCCTATTGCAAAGGCTCGAAAACCAGTTAATAAAAAAAGGGGTATTATTATGCACTTAGCGAGAGGCTGGGTCGAAAATAATTTACCCTTGTGTATAGAACTTCCCTGCGTTTGGACGGGTGATTTCATGTAAGGAAATCTGCCATGTTTGCACATTACCGTAAATCTCTTTTTATCTTCAACGATCTGATAGCTTTTATGAGGCATTTATACTAGCCAGCCACCGGCTCAACTTTTCATCAATCTTGGCGCGTGGCATGGCAATCCGCTCGCGTGATAAGGCAATGAGCTTGTCCTTACGGCCAACGCGATTCTCCAATGGTGGTAGCATCCTTGCCCGAAACGGTTCACGATTGGTGCCATCCTCAAGCAACTTTACCACCGCTTCATAGCGGTCAAGGTCGGCAAGCGCAGTCGCAGGGATTGATTTGCCAAACTCCTTTTCCATTACTTCGGCATCGGTGTAACCAAGACGAAAGGCAATGAGGGTGCCCACGTTACCAAACACCGCCTGTCGAATTGGCAACGGAAGCTGGTCAATGTATTGATGGGACAAAACTAGACTTGAGCGATATTTGCGAGCTTCGGCGAGAATCGAAGCAAAGGCATCGGTTGAAAAATTTTGGAACTCATCAATGAACAGATAAAAGTCGCGTCGTTCTTCTTCGGGCCGATTTGACCGTGCCATAGCGCCAAGCTGGAATTGAGTCGTTAGCAGGGAGCCGAGCAGATTCGCTTTTTCGTGTCCAAGACTTCCTTTGGATAGGTTCGCGATGAATAACCGTCCATTGTCCATGATGAAAGGGATGTTCACCTTGGATTTGACCTGGCCAAGAATATTCCGCACCACTGGGTTCAAGAGGAATTGGCCGATCTTGTTTTGAATCGGAGCGATAGCCTCTCGTTTGAAACGCTCGTCATAGCCTTCATATTCCTCGGCCC
>JANPES010000202.1:0-9081 GCA_031423035.1 Cyclobacteriaceae bacterium
AATTTTTCGATCGTATCTCTCCAATGGCATCTAAAACAAGGCCAGGGGTTACAACCTGCCCATAAACGACTCTGGGCAAAATAGCCAGTCCGGCGGAAACGGTTGACAATTGCTTGACGAAGGTTCTTCTATGCATAAGGCTCAGATTAGGATTTAGTGACTAAATTTATTCAAAATAGTGTAGAATCCATTGTCCCAGGCGCCAAACAACTTGAGTGTGATTCAATATAGTCTCTACTTTCGTCGCCCATGAAAGCATTGTTCACAGGAATACTTATTCTGATTGCTCCAATTGCGTTTGTCAGCTATGCTCAACCTCAGGATTCCTTGCGGTGGAAGCTGGCAACCGACGGTGGTATAGAATGGGTCGTGAAAGCAGATGACTCTCACATCGATCATGTTGAAATGAGCGGATTTTATCTGTCCTCAATTGTCCATTACGGCGTGAAGCATGGCAAACTGGAACAAACCATCCAGCTCGTTTTTCCAATGCTAAGGACCGTGCCGAATGACACGCATGCCAGTTTGGCGTATGAAATAGGGGCGAAAGACCAGGCACAATTTATGATAAATGGGAAAACCATCACCGAATACCCTACTCGATTTCATCATAAAGGCATACTCCGCTATGAATCAATGACCGAGGAAGGCTTGCGCATAAGTCATCAAATTTTTCCATCGACCAATCGGCCCCTGCTGGTTGAACAAATTGAAATTACTAACCCGACACAGAAGATACTCCAAATAGACCTCCCCAAGATCGAACGCTCACATATTACGGATCCAGCGAAAGGTGTTTACGGTGCTTATCAGATTCGTTCAGTATCCACGAAAGCTGGCAACTTCACACTGGGACCTAATCAAATCCTGACCTATGCGCTACTGTATTCAGGTGGCGTGGTGGCCTCACGCGAGGAGTCGGTTTCTCCGGAATATGAATTGAATAAACGTAAGCAACTGGTTAGTCGCACTTTTGAAGATTTGGTTTTTGACTCCCCCGATGAAGTTATTGACCGGGCGTTTTCCTTCGCAAAATTAAGAGCAGTTGAAAGTATTTACGCGACCAAAGGAGGCCTTATGCATGGACCGGGTGGCGGACGGTACTATGCGGCCATTTGGGCAAATGATCAGGCAGAGTATGCTAATCCATTTTTCCCTTTTCTTGGTAATCTCGAAGGAAATGAATCGGCCATTAATTCATTTCGTCATTTCGCCCGTTTCATGAATAAGGAGTACAAACCCATTCCAAGCTCCATTATTGCAGAGGGAACAGACTTCTGGAACGGCGCTGGCGATCGTGGAGACATGGCCATGGTCGCGTATGGCGCTTCACGATTTGCACTCGCCTACGGCAACAAACAAACTGCCGAAGAACTTTGGCCCTTAATTGAATGGTGTCTGGAATACTGCAAACTGAAAGTCAACCGCGTTGGCGTGGTAAGTTCGGATAGTGACGAGCTTGAAGGCCGATTTCCAGCCGGCGATGCAAATTTGAATACATCATGCTTGTATTACGACGCCTTGATTTCCGCAACGCTTTTGGCAAAAGAATTGGGAATTCCGCCTTCACAATCAGCAAACTATTTTTCGCAGGCTGAGGCATTGGAGAAGGCTATTGAAAACCACTTTGGCGGAAATGTTTCAGGGTTTGAAACCTATCGATACTATGAAGGCAATTCAACTTTGAGGGCATGGATATGCACGCCTCTAACTGTGGGCCTTTTCAAAAGAAGCAAAGGGACAATCGACGCCTTATTTTCAAACAAGCTTTGGACAGCGGACGGCCTGGCATCAGAATCTGGGAGTACAACTTTCTGGGACAGGGCAACACTTTACGCGTTGCGCGGCGTTTTTGCTGCTGGTGAAACCAAACGGGCGATGGATTTCCTTGTGAAGTATTCCAAAAGACGAGTACTCGGTGAACATGTGCCTTATGCAGTTGAGGCCTATCCCGAAGGAAATCAAAGGCACTTATCCGCAGAAAGTGCGCTTTACTGCAGAATAATCACTGAAGGGCTTATGGGAATCCGGCCTGAGGGATTTAGCGTTTTCTCCTTTTCGCCGAAACTGCCAGAGAACTGGAACTCAATGTCTCTGAAAAACATAAGGGCCTTTGATCACACCTTTGACATCGTTGTGCAGAGAGAAAAAAATGGGATCCTTGTTAAAGTTTATAATGAAACAGAATCATTTCTGGTGGTTCAGAAATTGAATGGCGAGACCATCAGGGTTCAATTCTAGCATTCACGTTGCGTGGCAAACACGCGCTGATTGATTCTAAAATGTTGCGAATCAAGTAATTACAAGAATAGTTCATGGCAATCTGGATGAGAATCTCTCCCATTGTTCATCTCCTGGACAGCATCACATATTGGGTGGAATGGAAAGCTTTTTTACCTTTGCCGCCTTGCTATTGACCCTGCCCGGGTGGTGAAATTGGTAGACACGTACGTTTGAGGGGCGTATGCCGTAAGGTATGCTGGTTCGAGTCCAGTCCCGGGCACAAGACCTCAACCCTGGCCCTTCTCGTGGAACGAGAAGGGAAGAATGCCGAAGTGGTGAAATTGGTAGACACGCACGTTTCAGGGGCGTGTGCCGCAAGGTATGCGGGTTCGAGTCCCGCCTTCGGCACTGTAAAAACCTAACTCAGCTAGAGTTGGGTTTTTTGTTTTATGGGACTACGGGACGAGAAGCCTGCCCCGACCCTTTGTCGGGGAGTCCCGCCTTCGGCACTAAAAAGACCTAGCTCAAATGGAGTTGGCGGAGCAATTAGCCTAGGTCGAGCAAGTAGAGCGATCGGATAATTCACCGCGAAGGCAAAGGCGCCAAGAAAATCCTTAATGAGTTGGATCTTTTTCTTGAAACAACGCCAGTCGAGAAGCCTGGTCACGACTAAGTTTGGTTCCTAATAGCCATTCTATGCAGAGTACCCATAGCTATACTCCGATTCAACGAAGCCGCATAGTAGAAAAAGAGAATAAAGAAGGCGCCAACAGACAGCAAAGTTAAATGTACCATGACTGTGTATTTATGATTCAAAAGTCAGTCACGCTGGACACTTATGTTCTTTAGTATGCCGAAAGAGACATCCAGCGTAATATTTTTGCTCCTTTTCAATATTTCTTAGGGGGCCAGCCTGCTGACTCGTATTTTTGTGGTTGAAGCCTTCCTCTTTCCAAAACCTGTATGAGGTCTTATCCCCTGATTTGCAGTACGGTATTCTCCCTCTTTCTGTCAACGGCTGTGTTTGGCCAAACCAGCAGCACATCACCTGAACGAAACTGGTTCCTGTTGGATCCCGATAGTAATCATGTTCAGGGTGTCAGCGCTGAAAAAGCTTACGCTACCGTTTTGAAAGGTCGGCCTTCAAAAACAATCATTGTTGCCATTATTGACTCGGGTATCGACATTGACCATGAAGACCTCACGAATGTGATCTGGACAAACCCGGATGAACTGGCTGGAAACGGTATCGATGACGATAAGAACGGCTATACGGATGACATCCACGGCTGGAATTTCATCGGAGGAAAGGATGGCGAGGTGAATGAAGATACCTACGAACTAACCCGCGAGTACATGCGATTGGATAAAGAATTCGGATCCATCCCGGAAAATAAAATCGCAAAGAAGCAAAAGAAAGCCTATGCCGAATACCTGAAGATAAAGGACAAGTACACACGGCTTCGCGACAAGAACCAGGAAGAATACAGTTACTATCTCAAGATGAGCAAGAATTTGAAGATGAGCATGGACACGCTCAAGTCCGTACTGGAAATCGATCCGCTCACTGTGGCAGCGATCGATTCATTCAAGTCGACAAATCCCACACTGTCGTTTGCAAAAGGGTTTACGAAGTTCATTCTTCGAAATTCTAGTGGGGGCGATGATCTTGAGTTGATCCAAAAGGAACTATCCGAAACATTGAATTATTATCGTGTAATCGTCGAGTACGGATACAACATGGATTTTGACTCAAGGCAAATCGTTGGAGATGACTACGGGAATCCCAGGGAGCGATATTATGGTAACAACAATGTCAAGGGCCCCGATTCAAAACACGGAACACATGTAGCTGGCATTGTGGCCGCCGACCGCACAAACGAGCTGGGGATTAAGGGAATCGCAGATAACGTTCGAATCATGAGCTTGCGGGCAGTGCCCAATGGGGATGAGCGCGACAAGGACATTGCCAATGCGATCCGGTATGCGGTAGACAATGGAGCCAAAATCATTAACATGAGTTTTGGAAAATCCTTTTCACCAGAAAAAGTCATTGTGGATGAGGCGGTAGCCTACGCGGAGAAAAGAGGCGTGTTGCTTGTTCATGCTTCGGGAAATGAAAGCGAGGACAACGACAAAGTGGGAAATTTTCCTAATCGCCGCTACGTGAATGGAAAAGAAGCCCGTAACTGGCTGGAAGTAGGCGCATCGTCAGCAGGAAGCGACAAAAGCCTTGCGGCAGATTTTTCAAACTATGGCAAGAAGAGCGTAGACTTATTTGCCCCAGGCGTCGACGTATATTCCACCACGCCAACAAATACCTATGAAGAACAAAGCGGAACCAGCATGGCCGCCCCAGTCGCCACTGGTGTCGCCGCTTTGCTCTGGTCATATTTTCCTGATCTCACCGCCACCCAGGTTGTAGACATACTCAAGTCCTCAACTCGCAAGTTTGACGGTCTTCGTGTGAAACGGCCTGGCGGCGGAGAGGTAGAGTTTTCAGAGCTAAGCAATACGGGTGGGCTCATCAATGCTTACGAGGCTGCATTGGCAGCGTCAAAACTAACAGGTGCCAGAAGTGAAAAGTGAGTGATACCCTTTGGTGCTGACGTTGCCCGAAAATAGTAGGCTAAAATCAGCAAATCAGCTAAACTTATCTGACGATTGTCATACGAGGTGATCCGAAAAAGTGTGATTTTTCCGGAGAATCAACTCCCGCTGAACTGACCAACCATCCTTATGGAACCCTACCTGATTCTGGTTTGTGTGCTGCTTGCCACTGCGACGGTTGATTTGATTGTCGGTGTTAGCAACGACGCCGTCAATTTCCTTAATTCTGCAATTGGCTCGAAAGCCGGCTCATTCCGGACCATTCTGATTGTAGCAAGCTTAGGAATCCTGCTGGGCTCTACCTTTTCAAGCGGCATGATGGAAGTAGCGCGGAATGGACTCTTCAATCCTTCCTTCTTTACGTTTGACAAAGTCATGATCATCTTTATGGCGGTCATGCTCACCGATATTGTTCTCCTCGATATTTACAATACACTCGGCCTGCCAACGTCCACCACGGTATCCCTGGTGTTTGAAATACTGGGTGCCGCTCTTGCCACGGGCGTTCTCCTTTCCTTCGACCGGTCTCAGGGCTTTCCAAATGTTGATGATGTCATCAACATGTCGAGCGCCATTACTATTATCAGCGGGATATTTCTGTCGGTGTTGTTGTCTTTTTTCTTTGGTTCAATTATTCAACACATACTGAGGATTTTGTTCTCTTTCGATGTTGATACAAGCCTGAAAAAATATGGGGCGATTTTCAGCGGCGTGGCAATCTCTTCAATCGTTTATTTTCTTTTGATCAAGGGGGCCGAAGGGAGTGTCCTGATAACGGACAGCCAGGTCAGATGGGTTCTCGCGCATACGGCAAGCATTTTGGTCGTTTCGGTTGTCTTCTTCAGCATCCTGATCCAGATTTTGATGTGGTGGCGTAATATCAATCCCCTTAAGATCGTTGTTCTCCTCGGCACATTCTCACTGGCGATGGCTTTTGCAGCAAATGATCTTGTAAATTTTATAGGCGTTCCCATTGCTGGCCTTATTTCCTTTCAGGCCTGGAGTGCCTCAGGTGTTCCAGCAGGTGAATTCACTATGGATATTCTCAAGGGACAAGTGGAAACACCCTTTTACCTCCTCCTCATAGCCGGGGGAGTCATGATTCTCACTCTTTGGACGAATTCGAAGAGTCGCAAAGTGACAGAGACAGAGGTGTCCCTGGGGCGCCAGGAGGAAGGGGACGAACTGTTCAAGTCAAACTTCCTTTCCAGGTCCATCGTAGGTTCCGGGGTTCGCATTGGAAATTTCATCGAGAAATTCGTG
The DNA here is from genome assembly GCA_031423035.1 of Cyclobacteriaceae bacterium. Lineage (GTDB taxonomy): Bacteria > Bacteroidota > Bacteroidia > Cytophagales > Cyclobacteriaceae > ELB16-189. The sequence goes on from JANPES010000202.1 coordinate 6,097, forward strand.
CCCACTACCGTATCCGACTTCATGAGCAAACGTTTTCAGAAACTCACCACGAAATATCGCAATGACCGGGAGGCACCTTCCTTTGATTTGCTCAGGGCATCCGTTAACTTGCTTGTCTCCAGCATGCTCATCGCTTATGGCACATCCAAGAAACTTCCCCTTTCCACCACGTTTGTAACCTTCATGGTGGCGATGGGTACCTCCTTTGCGGATATGGCCTGGGGCAGGGAGAGCGCCGTGTACCGGGTAGCAGGTGTAGTCAATGTAATCACCAGTTGGCTCATCACCGCCGTCGTAGCGTTTACTTCCAGTGCCCTTATGGCACTGATCATTTACGAATCTGGATTCATCGGTTTTTTTGCGCTTACCGCTGTGGCCGCCTTCTTCCTCATACGCAGTCACTTCGTTTTCAACAAGAAGCAAGCGGAGGAAAAATTGTTGGGTCAGGCGTTTGTAAGTGAAGAAGTGGACGTCCAGCAAATCATTGAAGAGAGCAAAGCAAGCACAGTAAAGAACCTCAAATCAGTCCGGAAAATCACCCTGCTCTGCTTGCGGTCGCTGAATAAAGGAGATCGGGATACCCTTATTAGATCCAAACAAGAAATTGAAAAACTGAGAGAGCAGAACGAAAAGCTTCACAGCAAGATTATCAAATATGTACGCCGGATAAAGAAAGGTCATCTGGCCGCCGGGCGGCTGTATATACTGGTGTTCGATCTCATCCAGGACCTTTACCAAAGTGCAAACTTAATCACTGAAGTATGCACCAATCACATCATTAATCACCATTCGCTTCCTAAAGGTGAATTCAAGAAGACTCTCGATGAGATTGAGAAGGATCTTTCCTCCTACATCGACCAGGTGACGGATAGTATCCAGCAGATGAGTTTCAAGGATACCAAGGCACTGGAAGATCAGCGTACAAAACTCATGGATATAATCCGGGCGAGTCTCGACAACCAAATTCAGAAAATTCAACAGGACGAATTAGGCAACCGGATGGGGCTGCTCCAGATTCGCTTGCTGCTGGAAACGAAAGACATTCTTGGTGGCGTCCACCAGATACGCCTTCTGTACAGTGAATTTGCACAGTAGTCCTAGTCTGTTGTATCAGGTCCGTTTTACGGATTTAGACCTGATAAAAATCATCCCTTCGCGCTATCAAACATCATTGCTTTCGCCTGATGGATGTATGTAATTTCATACTGTCAAAAGGTAGATTATTTAACCACTAAAAAAGGAGGATTTATGAAAATGTTAAAAAACAGTTCCCTATTTCCATCGCTTCTAACCGATCGGTGGATTCCCGAGTTCTTTGACAATGAAAAATTCTTTGACTCCGACTGGATGAAGAATGTTACTGTGCCATCCGTCAATATTCGTGAGACTGAAAAAGAATTTTTCGTTGAATTGGCCGCACCTGGACTGACCAAGAAAGACTTTGTTATTTCGCTGGAAAACGGACTACTGACCATTTCAGCAGAGAAAAAAGTCGAAAAAGAAGAAACAGACAAGAACTTCACCCGTAAGGAGTTCAGCTATTCCAACTTCAGTCGTTCGTTCATGCTTCCGGAAAACGTGAATGAGGAGAAAATTGAAGCTCACTACGAAGACGGAATCCTGAAACTTCAGGTGTTGAAAAGAGTGGTCGAAAAGGCTAAACCCAAAAAAGAGATTGCGGTTGTCTGACGCCACGTATTTGGTTTTAGAATCGGATATCAGCTTAACCCGTGCATTCTTAAAGGCTCTTAAAGAACCAAACAGTAAAATCGCACGGAAGTTTTCAGTCGATATGCCGAAAAAGAAATCCCTCCCCTTGGAGGGATTTCCTTTTTTCCTGATACAGTTTGGTTAGTTGAGCCTATACAATACGCCGTTGATTACCACACATTCAAGGATCCCATTCTTCTTTAAGAGCAGGGAAGGATTGGCACCTAATTGAACTAATCCTATGGTCGGTGGCTTTTGGTGCGTGTTGACTCTTGGCATTTTGGGATCCTGCCCCACAGCCTCTTTCACTACAAAATCCGTATACCCCTCCCTCATCAGTTTATCAAGAGGAAGTTGCGCAAGCCGCGTACCGTCTGCCAAGACCGTTTCGTAGACCTTTCCCGCCGTTACATCGTAGTCCGTCGCATTAAATGTTACATAAGCCTGAGATGTACTCAAATCACCAATGTCCGAAATACCGCCCCGGGCAGAATAGCTCCTGAAATCCTCACTTTCGGCTTCTCTCCGCTCCCACCCGATATCGCGAAGAAGCCCTTCGTATCGTACGCTGTAAAGAATCAGCTCCAGCATCCGTCCATCGGAATTCTTCGGTATCGTGTTGTACGCCTCCGCTGCAACCGCCTCATACTTTTTCGAAACGATCGCATCGACTGCAGTTAGTAACAAAACAAAGTTCAGCCGGCGTACTTCCTGCTTTTCCCAATCATCCGCGAAGCCACCCGATTCGATTAGAACTGTCCGCGTTCCCCACTTCTGAATATTGTCACCAAATGCGCGCGGCTCAAAGTCGTCTGGGTAAATTCCGATCTGGCCAGGAATAAACCCAATGATCTGATCGTGCATGTATTTCGCCAACTGCATAGCATCACCCCGTGATTCATTGACATCTCTTGCCAAGTTGAAAGGCGGAGCCAATAAGGAAATGGTGGCAGGCTTTCCGTTGACGCTTGTTCCCCGGTTCTGGTCATGAAGGTTAAAACCCCAGTCTGCGGAAAGACTGTCTCTTACCTTTTTGAGAATCCTGCCTTCCGGTGTTTGCAGGCGCTGAGCATCGCGATTAATATCAATGCCATCGTGGTTGCGTCTTGTAAATCGCGCAGCACCATCCGGGTTGAGCATCGGAATAAAATGCAAGGTAATGCCGGATTGTACCTTTCGGCGGAGGTCATTGTATGCATCGTCATTTTGTAAGAAGCGAATAACATCGAGGATGGCGCGCGTGGCGGTTGACTCATCGCCATGCATTTGCGACCA
>JANPES010000203.1:0-4549 GCA_031423035.1 Cyclobacteriaceae bacterium
TCATCCCTGAGACGAAGCTCTTTGCATACTGCGAATGGCTCTGCTGCTCCGAATTAATACCGGCATACTTGGTGCTCACTTTGAGGTAACGTGCATCTACTTCATCCAGGAAACGGCTTGGCTCACAGTTCTTCAATCGTCCGAAGCGATACCGTGTCAGCGCATACGACATGAATAAACGCTTTTGAGCCCGGGTGATGGCTACATAAAACAAGCGCCTTTCCTCCTCCAACTCGGCGCGGCTGCTGAGCATCATCTGGGAAGGGAAGAGGTCTTCTTCCATCCCCGCGATGTATACATAGCGGAACTCCAGTCCTTTGGCCATGTGAATGGTCATCAGTGTCACTTTCTCCGGATCCTTGTCCTTGTCTTCATCCTGACCGGTGAGCAGGGAGACTTCCTGTAAGAAGGCACCAAGACCTTTATCTGTGCGCTCAGGGTCATCGGTAAATTCTTTAATCGCATTGAGCAATTCCTGGATGTTCTCGAACCGGCTCAGGCCTTCAACGGTCTTGTCGGCATTCAACTCGCGTAACAGCCCGGAGCCCTTTGCGATTTCCGAGGCGGCATCGTACGCATCGAGCCGTTGGATTTCCATCTGAAAGCGTGAGATCATCGCTACGAAATCCTCGATGGGACCTGATGCCCGGCCGCCCAGGAATGAGGTAGCATTTTGCAGAACTTCCCAAATGGAGATCGCATGGTCGTTTGCCGCCACAACAATCTTGTCTACTGTGGAATCACCGATCCCTCGCTTGGGCAGGTTGATGATTCTCCGGAAGGAGGCCTCGTCCTGCTGGTTGATCGCATAGCGTAGATAGGCGAGGAGGTCCTTGATTTCCTTGCGCTGATAGAATGACAAGCCGCCGACCACTTTGTATTTGATGTTCATCCGACGCAGGGCTTCCTCGATGGCCCGGCTCTGGCTGTTGGTGCGGTAAAGGATAACAAAGTCACTGAACTTTAACTGATGTTGCATCTTCTCTTCGAAAATGGAGGTGGCGATCAGTTTGCCTTCTTCGTTGTCCGACACAGCTTTGATGAGTTCGATCAGGCTTCCTTCTTCGTTTTCTGTCCAGACATCTTTCGGAAGTTGAGCCTTGTTCTTGGCGATAACGGAGTTGGCTACATGCACAATGCTCTTGGTCGATCGGTAGTTCTGTTCCAACTTGATGATCAGCAAGTCAGGATGATCCTTTTCGAAGTTGAGGATGTTGCTGATGTCCGCACCGCGGAAGGCGTATATGCTTTGAGCATCGTCACCCACGACAGCTATGTTTTGCTTAACCGCGGAAAGCTTCCGGACAATGAAATACTGGCACAGGTTGGTATCCTGAAACTCATCGACCAGAATGTACTGGATGCGGTGCTGGTACTTGTTCAATACATCGAGATGTTCCTTAAAGAGCTTGTCTGTATTGAACAGGAGGTCATCAAAGTCCATAGCTCCTGACTTGTAGCACCGCAGGGCGTAGTTCTTGTAGATGTTACCGATTTCAGGCCTCAAGTTCGAGGCATCATCCCCCATCAGCATGGGGTTGGAGAGGTATTCTTGCCAGGATACGAGACGGTTCTTGGCTGATGAAATCCGGTTAAATACCGAGTTTGCTTTGTATTGGGTATCATCCAAATTCATCTCCCGTACAATCTGCCGTATGAGGGTCTTGGAGTCATCTGTATCATAAATGGTAAAACTGTTGGGATAGCCCAGGTGGTGGGCCTCAGCGCGAAGGATTCGTGCAAAAACAGAATGGAAGGTGCCCATCCAGAGATTTCGTGCATCATGACCGACGACCCGCTCAACCCGCTCGCGCATCTCCCGGGAAGCCTTGTTGGTGAATGTCAAGGCCATGATACTGAACGGATCCACACCCTTTTCCTTGATTAGGTGGGCGATTCGGTAGGTCAGTACCCTGGTCTTTCCTGAGCCCGCTCCTGCGATGATCATGCAGGGTCCTTCCGTTTTGATTACTCCTTCGTGCTGCGGAGGGTTGAGGTTGTCTAAATAATCCATTCAAAAAATTCGGGCGCAAGTTAAACGCATCAAGGCAATGATCTTGACGATTTGCATGATAATTTTAGGCGATTATAACCTGACGAATGTATGAGGCCTGAGTTCTTGAAGACAGTGAAGAAAGAGTCCTTCCGAACCTGGATATTCCGTGTCCTGATGAACTGGTATCCGATGTATTTGGGTACTGGCGGTAAGATTCTCTTCTGGGCATCAGATGCTTCTGAGATTCACCTCAGGCTGGGGTTGAATGTCTGGACCCGGAATTACGTAGGCACAATCTATGGCGGCAGTTTCTTCTCCGCCTCTGATCCCTTTTACATGCTGATGCTCATGAAGGCCTTGGGCAAAAGTTTCGTGGTATGGGACAAGAATGCGCACATCCGGTTTCGGCGACCGGGCAATACAAGGCTGTACGCTGTCCTTAAGGTATCGGATGAAGACCTGGAGAACATCCGTACCCAGGTGAAGGAATGTGGACACGCTACCAAGACATTTTCCATCCGCTGGGTTGACAAGGACCAGACTGTATATGCGGAGATCGAGCGGCAATGCTATATTGCCGACAAAGTGTTCTATGAAAAGCGTAAAGGCGAAACCCAAAAAGCAAAGCAAACCCCGTAAACCAATGATGAAGGTAGGGGAGGTCCTGGTCTCAGACGATGTGAAGTCCGTTGAGTTTGTTTGCCACCTGGAGATGTGCAAGGGAGCGTGTTGTGTAGAGGGTGAGTTGGGCGCGCCGCTGGAAGAGGATGAGTTGCCAGTTATGCATGAGATCCAGCGGGCCGTTGCGCCATACCTAACCCCGGAAGGAAAGAAGGCCATTGCCGAACAGGGACCCTACATACTGGATGAGGACGGTGACTATTCCACGCCTACGGTCGGCGGCAAAGAGTGTGCCTATGCCCACTACGATCCAAAGGGGGTATTAAAGTGCGGGATAGAGCAAGCCTACCTGGACGGCAAGACGCCATTCCGTAAGCCGATCTCATGCCACCTCTATCCGATTCGAATTGCAAAAAAGAAAAACTTTGAAGCGGTCAACTACCATAAGTGGAGCATTTGCTCTGCCGCTTGTTCCTTAGGCAAATCTCTGCAAGTACCCTTGTACAAGTTTCTCAAGGATCCGTTGGTGCGCAAGTATGGGGAGAAATGGTATGCTGACCTGGTGACTCAGATTGAAACGAAGTAGGCCCAGCAAAACAAAAAAAGCCGCTCAGTTCGAGCGGCTTTTTTGATGAATTCTAATTAACTCTTACTCTGCGGTCACGTTCACCTTCACCTCGTGCTTCACTTCCTTGTGAAGGTCAAGGAGGGCGGTATACGTGCCGAGTTCTTTCGGTTGCTCTTTGAATGAGATTTTACGGCGTTCCACTTCAAACCCTTTCGTTTTCAGAAAATCCGAAACCTGTAGGCTCGTAATGGCACCAAAAATCTTGCCGGTCTCGCCAGCCTTGGTCTTCAGTTCGATCACCATTTCGCCGATGCGCTCTGCCAATGAGGCGGCTTCATCTTTGATCTTGGCAGCCTTGTGCGCCATCTGGCGTACGTTCTCGGCTATCATGCGCTTATTGCCTTCGTTGGCAATCAGGGCGACACCGGTTGGAATGAGGTAGTTCCTTCCATAACCGGCTTTCACCTTGATGACGTCGTTCTTATATCCAAGACCGGTAACGTCTTGCTTTAATATTACTTCCATGGTGTTTTCTTATAAGTTATTTTAATGCATCCGCCACGTAAGGCAGCAACGCGATCGTGCGTGCACGCTTGATAGCCTGAGCAACTTTTTTCTGATACTTCCAACTGTTGCCGGAGAGTCTGCTGGGCAGAATCTTTCCCTGCTCGTTGATGAATTTGAATAAGAAATCGGGATCCTTGTAATCGATGTACCGGATACCGTTTTTCTTGAAGCGGCAGTATTTAGGCTTAATCTCTGCCCGCTTGATGGATTCGTTTACGAGTGTCATGAGCGTGTCTCCTCTCTTTCTCTTTTCTGTTGGGGCGCCTTGGTTCCTTTGTTCCTGTTGAACTCACCCTTGCGTCGGCGGGAGTTGTACTCCACAGCGAATTTGTCAAGGCTGATCGTCAGAAAGCGCATTACTGACTCGTCCCTTCTGTATTCTGTCTCGAGGGTCGCAATGGTCTCCGGAGCTGCCGCAAATTCGACGAGGTTGTAGAATCCGGTAGACTTCTTCTGGATGGGGTAAGCCATCTTCTTCAGTCCCCACTGCTCAACATTGATAATGTTGGCTTTGTGGCCGGTTAACACCTTCACGAACTTATCGACAGTATCCTTTGCCTGGTCCTCAGACAAAACGGGATTTAAAATGAATACCGTCTCGTAGTTGTTCATGTTTTACTAATTGGTTTTAAAATGAGGCGCAAAAATAGGGAAAAAATCGATATTTCCAGCCCACTGGATCATAGAAATGGTCTAAAATTGCGTTGCTGGGACAGAAATAGCTGATGGCTGTTAGCTTTTGGCAGACTTGGCCAAAGGCCAATGGGCTAACAAACAGCCCCTATACAGGTCAAATA
>JANPES010000204.1:0-2690 GCA_031423035.1 Cyclobacteriaceae bacterium
CGGAATCCTTGCCGCCATCGTAGGCTTTGCCTCACAATCTGCATTTTCAAATATCGTCAGCGGAGTGTTTCTTGTTATTTTCAGACCCTTCAGCGTGGGTGACCGCATTCGCATTGGACAGTTGTACAACGGCGATGTGGAAGACATCACCCTCCGTCATACGGTCATCAGGGATTTTGAGAACAAACGGATCGTCATTCCAAACACGGTTATCAGCAATGAAGTCATTATCAATTCATCTATAGTCGATGAGAAGGTGTGTATGTTTATCGAGTTCGGGGTTTCGCTTGATTCGGAGATACAGAAGGTCCAGCTCATCATACAAGAGGAAGCCATGAAGAATCCCCGCTGCATTGACAACCGGTCGGAGGAAGAGAAGGCCAAAGGGGAGCATGCGGTGATGGTCCGCGTGATGGGATTTACCGAACTGGCTACCCAGCTACGGGGTTACGCCTGGGCCAGAAACCCGAATGAAGGGTTTGAACTCAAGTGCGAATTGCATAAGAGTATTAAAGAACGGTTTGATAAAGAGGGTGTAAACATGGCTATACCGTTGCGTATGATCGCCTACAAAAATCAGCCCCAGTAAAACAGGATGTCCAGCGACCACCTAGAGACAGACGAAGATTCCGACCTTGTCCAGCAAGTCATCCTGGAACTGATTCAGTACAATGAAGGTGACTTCATCATGCAGACCAATCCGCAGTTGGCGGAATTACTAAACAGCGTCAAGCCCGATTACACGAACTGGATTAATGTTGACGGCTTACAAGATAGGAAACTGGTAAAGAAGCTCGGTAACCATTTCAACATGCATCCACTGCTTGTTGACGATATCCTGAACGACCATCAAACGAAGGCAGAAGAATTTGACGACCATCTTTTCTTCACCATGAAGATGCTGCATAGCATTTCTGGAAACAGGATTGAATATGAGCAGATCAGTTTCGTTCTCGGAAAAGATTATCTGCTTTCCTTCCAGCAAAAGGAGGGCGATCCATTCGGCGGCCTGCGCGACCGATTAAAGAAAGGGTCGGGAAAGATTCGCTCACGCAAAGTAGACTACCTCCTTTACCGCCTGATTGACATCGTTGTTGACAGGTACTACACCGTGCTCGATTCAGTGGGCGAACGGATTGAAGAAATGGAGGAAGTGGTGCACAAGCACACAACTGGAGATGAATTTGAAAAAATACAAGCCATTAACAAAGAACTCATTTACTTGAGAAAAGCACTGTACCCGTTACGTGACGCGCTCAGCAAGATGACCAAAGATGAAAGCGGCTTCATTGATTCATCCACGCTTCGGTACTATAGCGACGTGTACGATCACGTTGCCCACCTGATTGATTCCCTTGACACGTACAAAGATCTTACGTCCGGATTGCTCGACATTCACATTAACACCATGAACTCAAAGATGAATGAAGTGATGAAGGTGCTCGCCGTTTTCTCGACGATCTTCATGCCCTTGACGTTCATTGTGGGGATTTACGGGATGAATTTTGAATTCATACCGGAGATTCACTCCCAATGGGGGTATCCAATGGTATGGGTCACGATGACTGCTAGCGTTGCCGGTATGGTCATTTACTTCAAGCATAAGAAGTGGTTTTGATGACCCTGCGGCGAGCCAATCCAGTCAGTAGTAAACTTCATTCATTCTTCTGCATTTCAGCTATTAATTACAAAAAATGGCTCTATCTTTAAATTCTTAACCCCTGTCAACCTATGCTATATCCCATTCTACTTCTCCTGGTTGGTTTTGCTATCCTGATCAAGGGAGCTGATTTTCTTGTTAACGGCGCATCCTCTGCAGCAAAGAAGAACGGCATTTCAAACCTCGCTATTGGACTTACCGTTGTGGCTTTCGGAACCTCCATGCCCGAACTGATCGTCAGTTTGTTATCGGCACTGGATGGAAAGAATGATGCCTCTTTTGGAAACGTCATCGGGAGCAATAACTTCAATCTGCTCTTTATTCTGGGAATAGCTGGAATCATCTATCCACTCGCCGTCCAACGCAATACGGTAAAATACGAAGTGCCCATGTCCTTGTTGGCCGCCCTGGTCCTGTTTGTTTTAGTAAACGATTCCATGCTTTGGGGAGACACGTCCACGCCGGCACCTTATGGCGGAATCCTTTCGCGCATCGACGGAATCATCCTCCTCGTCTTTTTTATAGGTTTCTTGGTGTATATTTATCGTACGATGCGATTGACGGCCGACCTGGGAGAAGGTGAGCCGATCAAACTGTATAGCACACCGATGGCTGTCGGCATGATCATTGTCGGCTTGGCCATGTTGATCGGAGGCGGTGAGCTGGTGGTTGACAATGCGCTGGAAATTGCTCATCATTTTGGACTCAGTGAGAAACTCATTGGTCTTACCATTCTCGCGGCCGGAACATCCCTTCCCGAGTTGGCTACTTCGTGCGTGGCTGCTTACCGAAAGAACACCGACATCGCCATTGGAAACGTAGTGGGTTCTAATATCTTCAACATCTTCTTCATTTTGGGAATCACCGCATTTGTAAATCCGATTGCCTACAACCCCGCAATGAATTTTGACTTGCAGGTACTCATGGGATCAACGGTATTATTGATGGTTTTCATGTTCACACTGAACTCAAGGAAGCTCGACCGATGGGAAGCTATCATTATGCTGGCCGCCTATTTCGCCTACACGAT
>JANPES010000205.1:0-4515 GCA_031423035.1 Cyclobacteriaceae bacterium
ATGATTAAGTATATCATCATCCTTTTCCTTACCGATATGCTGATACGGGTGTACGTAAACCCCCGATACTCTCCCATGCTTATCGTTGGCCGGTTGATCGTCAGCCGACAGAACCCGGAATATGTCGGGGCACCCCAAAAGAAGTTTGCCTGGAAGATCGGTATTGCCTTTGCGAGCTTCATGGTATTCCTGATGATTATCCTAAACTCGTTCAGTATCCTGAGCGGACTTACTTGCCTGATGTGCTTGCTGTTTCTTTTTTTTGAATCAGCCTTCGGTATCTGCCTGGGTTGCCTTGTGTATGGGGTATTCTACAAAGAAAAGGTGCAATACTGTCCCGGTGAGATCTGCGATATCAAAAACAAGCAGGACATTCAAAAAACTTCTGGTGCACAGATGCTGATCGTGGCCGGCTTTGCCGTATACATTGTATTGGCGGTGATGTTGTTTAATGATTCATTTGGGGAAAAGCCAAGAAACCTATGGAAGATTATTGAGACAGCGATGAAGAATCCCTGATTATCAGTTGCATCGATTGGCAACCGCTGGAAGCTGGGACTTTGTTCTCGCCTGCCCGGAATTCTTATTGTCTAAGAGCTATTTGCTACCTATGTTTGTAGCTAGCCCTAAAGACAATTGCGTAATTCCCAACGGTCAACACACCAATGATTCATATGAGAGTAGTCGCACCCATTTTCCTCCTTGTAATGATTTCGGCAAATTGTTTGGGCCAGACTCCCGCCAGCGATTCAGTTAAAACAAAGACAGCTCCCTGGTTCGTAGAAAAATTCAAGTTTTCAGCGGGCATTTTTGTTCCCGTTTCCAATACCAATATACAAGTGGGAATAAAAGGTGGTGTGGCCGGCACGGAGATTGATTTTGAAACGGACCTGGGATTCAACAGCGCTCAGCTAACCTTCCTGGCCAATTTCCAATGGCGCGTTTCACGTCGTTCGCGTATTAATCTCAATTACTACAACATACCCCGCAAATCGACTCATACCATCCAGAAAGAAATCACGTTCAATGGCATCGTGTATCCTGTAAATGGTTCTATAAACAGCTATTTTAATACGGCCATCTACCAGGTGTCCTATGGTTATGCTATTCTGGCAAAACCCAATTTTGAACTAGGCGTACTTATCGGCACACATCTGGTCGGCGGTGAAGTGGGCATATCTCTTAATAATCCCAATGGGAGTATTTCTGGCAATAGTGATTTTGGTTTCACAGCTCCAGTTCCGGACTTGGGTATCTGGGGCGGCTATGCCTTCACCGACCGATTAGCCTTGAATCTCGACTTTACTTATCTGGCTGTGTCGGTCGGAGATGTTTCAGGAAGAATTCTTTCCTATAACCTTTTGCTCATGTACCGCGCCGCCAGGAAACTGGATGTGTCGTTGGGCTATTCCGGTCTAAACTTTGGAGTAGACATCTACAAGACAAACATTGATGGACACTTCAAGTGGGGCTATAACGGTCCGTCGCTGGGTGTGACCTATTCGTTTGGCAAAAAACCATGGAAGTAATCTTTGAACACCCCTAGTAACTGGATGCTTTCTCGCGTAAGCCCGCTGAACTCACCAGGGCGTGGCAGGTTTGTTCATGTTTAGGGAATAGTTATATTCCCAAAACTAAACTAAACCAAACCAACACCCATGAAAAAGACCATTGCGCTATTGCTATTGGTATCAACCATAGCAACATTTGCTCAAACCCCAAAAGCAGACTTGGTTACCGTCAATACGGTAAGGCCAAAGAAAGGACAAAAGATGGCATTTGAAGCTGCTTACAAGCAGCACATTGCCAAATTCCACGGAGCAAGTGATAAAACGAATGTCTACGAGATTATGAGTGGACCAAATGCCGGATTCTATCACATTGCAGGCCCTGCCGGAACATATGCTGATCTTGATAAGGAAAGGCCAGATGCTGCCGTACATAACCTGGACCTTGACAAAACATTTTTTCCCTTGCTTGATGAAACTATCAATGGAACATACCAAATGGTTGACAGTTGTGGCATACGCCCAAATAGTGGCGCAGAATCCGCAGTCGTAACTGTAAGGCATCTGAAACAAGATCTTAATATCCAGGATTACAGAAAGGAACTGGCCCGCGCATCAAAGATAAGGAGCGCTCAAAAATCAGCCTTCTGGGAGAGCTTTAGCTCAACCTATTATGAGCAATTATGGGATGGATCTGACCAGGTAACGGTCACGGTCAGAGGTCTCAAAGATGGATTTAAGTCTCTTGCAAATGGATTCTATCCTGCTGATGCACCGGGAGGCCCATCCTTCCGTGACGAATACGTAAAACTCTATGGTCATGAGGCTTGGGATAACCGCGTAAAGGTTTTGGACCAGGCGGTGGACAAAACAGAACAATATATCATGCGATGGAGAAAAGACCTGAGTTCTAAGTAACCGAATTAACCCTGGATCCCTCCAGGGTTTTTTTTCTTCCTCAGGTTGTTTGTCTTTATGCGAAAGTACCGTAAACTCTTTCTATCAAATACTATTTTGTGGCCGGCGAACGGTTGACATCCTTGTAGTAGATGTACACAGCGCTTTCCTTGCCTACCACGGTAAACCATTGCCGGCAGTAGGGTCCCATCCAGATACAATCTTCCTTTTTTACCGGATACCAGTCGTGGTCGAGCATGTAAATGCCCTGACCTTTGAGGAATAACAACCCGTGTTCCATGATGTGCGTTTCAACAAACGGCAGGTGACCCCCGGGGTGATAGGTGAAGATATTCACCGCCATGTCAAATGCGGGTTGATTGGGTAGCAGGAGTTGAAGTTGGAGCGCTTCATCTTCCATGAATGCAGCCGGGATAATGCTGCCTGCATCTCCGAAAATAGCGGAGGGCGAAGCCTGACCTTTCAATGGTTTGTATTCTTTTTGAAAGATCAACAGTTGACTGCCTGGCTCAAATGATGAGAGTTCATATTTTGTACCAACAGGAACATAAAGATAGTGGCCCTGGCCTATCTGCTTCGTTGTCCCGCCGGCATTTCCCTCCCCCTTACCTTGCACTACATATATAAAGAGCTGTGAAATTTCCGTTTGGCCAGCAGCCCGAAAGCCAATTCCAGTTTCCACCAGCATTTGGCAAAATCCCGCTCCCATGGCTTCGCTGATCAGCACATGCACCGTGGCATTTAACCAGCCTGGAACTTCGCTGGGAACCCTGCTTTCAGGCGTAAGCACGGCGTATTTGGACTTTACAACTGTACGGGAAAGTGAGGATAGATTCATAGGCACGGAGCTAAAATCAATAAATTAAGTCAGCAACACGATTGCAATATCACAAAGTCCATCGGCTTTTTGCCTACCGAAGTACTATTCGATTCTGCATGGATCGCTCGACGGCAGAAATTACATTTCATCCATATCAGTAATTCACTATCTTAGAAACACGAACCTGATTCCTTTGCTGACCTTAATTTACTAATATGAAAAATACACAATTCTTGATCCTGCTGGTTTTTCTACTTGCCGGCACCAGCGCATTTTCCCAGCGAGCGACCAGCAAACCGCAAGTAGCTCCTTCTAATAGTCAATTGAATGACACAACTTTTGCGGGTTTGAAGGTTAGAAATATCGGACCTGCATTTATGTCCGGGCGTATTGCCGATCTAGCAATCCATCCGGAAGATGAAAACTTCTGGTATGTGGCTGTCGGCTCAGGCGGGGTTTGGAAAACGACTAACGGTGGAACAACCTTCACACCCGTATTCGACGAACAAAAATCCTATTCCATCGGATGTGTGACGATTGATGCCAGGAACCCGCATATTGTTTGGGTTGGCACTGGTGAAAATGTTGGTGGCCGACATGTCGCTTACGGAGACGGAGTCTACCGCTCCGATGACGATGGTGCACATTGGACCAACATGGGACTGAAGACTTCTGAGCATATTTCCAAGATCGTTGTTCATCCCGGCAATTCAGATATCATCTGGGTAGCAGCCCAGGGTCCGTTGTGGACGAAAGGCGGGGAGCGCGGAGTTTACAAGTCATCAGACGGAGGCAAGACCTGGAAGAGAACACTGGGAGACGCTGAATGGGTAGGCGCAACCGATATCGCCATCGACCCAAGAAATCCTGACAGGTTGTACGCGGCCACCTGGCAACGTCATCGCACAGTGGCTGCCTATATGGGTGGGGGCCCGGGTTCTGGCCTACACAGAAGCACAGATGGTGGTGAGACCTGGACCAAACTTTCTGCCGGTTTGCCCACAAGCAACATGGGCAAGATTGGGTTAGCCATTTCTCCCCAGCAGCCAGACATATTGTATGCCGACATCGAGCTGGATCTTAAAACCGGAGGCTTGTATCGCTCGGAAGACCGCGGAAGTTCATGGGAGAAAAAATCCGATGTTGTTTCCGGAGGAACTGGTGCGCATTACTACCAGGAGCTATACGCCTCCCCGCACCAATTTGAAAGACTTTACTTGATGAACTACACGATTCAAGTCTCTGATGACGGTGGAAAAACATTTTCTT
>JANPES010000206.1:0-5535 GCA_031423035.1 Cyclobacteriaceae bacterium
CCGAAGTCGCCCAGGAAGTGGAGAAAAATGCTGTCCTCGGGCAGCAGATTAATGACATGCTTTTCAGTTTTGCCGAGCTTGGATTCCAGGAGCATGAGACCTTTGCCTATCTGACTAATCTCTTGGAAAAGAACGGGTTCAAGATTCAGCGGGGCGTAGCTGGAATACCCACGGCATGGATCGCCACTTGGGGAAGTGGTAAACCAGTCATTGCGTTGGGGTCGGATGTTGATTGTATTCCCAAAGCTTCGCAAAAGCCTGGAGTTGCGTATCGGGATCCGATCGTGGAAGGAGCTCCCGGGCATGGAGAGGGGCACAACTCAGGCCAGGCATTGAATATTATTTCTGCTCTTGCAGTAAAGAAAATCATGGAGCGTCAAAAGATACCTGGTACACTCGTGCTTTGGCCTGGAATCGCGGAAGAGCTCCTGGCGACAAAGGCCTATTATGTTAGGGCAGGCACCTTCAAGGACGTTGATGCATGCATCTTCACACATGTGGCAAGCAACTTCGGCGTTTCCCACGGCGATGGAGGATACAATGGCATGATCTCGGTAAAGTTTACTTTTGAAGGAGCCGCCGCCCATGCGGCAGGGGCACCATGGAGAGGACGCAGTGCCCTGGATGCCGTCGAACTCATGAATATCGGATGGAACTTTCGCCGTGAGCATCTGGAACTTACGCAACGCTCACATTATGTGATTCCGGATGGAGGTGATCAACCCAATGTCGTTCCTTCTAAAGCGTCAGTCTGGTACTATTTCCGGGAACGCACCTATCCTGCGATCAAAACGCTCTTTGACAAGGGCGTCAAGACAGCAGAGGGGGCGGCGCTGATGACAGATACGAAGTTCACTTATGAAATTCTTGGGTCAGCCTGGCCGGCGCATTTCAATAAGCCCTTGGCTGACATCACCTATGATAACATTAAAAAGGTCGGATTACCGGAATGGTCAGCGGATGACCAATTACTGGCTAGAGCCACTCAGCTTGAAATGAAAGCAGGTAAGATTGAAGGGCTTGCAGCAAAACTTGACACGCTAGGTATGCCCACTCCCACGGGGATGGTGAACGTAATGGGCGTGCAATTGATGTCCATGGGTGGGGGGTCAGATGACATTGCGGATATTTCATGGACGGTTCCTACTATCGTTCTTGGTTATCCTTCCAACATTCCGGGACTCCCTGGCCACCACTGGTCGGATGCCATCACCATGGCAACGCCCATTGCGCACAAGGGAATCGTAGTGGGCGCCAAGGCAGAGGCCATGACGCTGGTCGACCTGTTATTGAAGCCTGAAATTCTGATGAAGGCCTGGGACTATTACAAGAATGAGCAAACAAAAGACCAGAAGTATATTCCGCTGATCGGTGAAAAGGATCAACCAGCGATCACGCTGAATGAAAAGATCATGCGTGAGTACGCCCCGAAGCTAAAACCATATTACTACAATCCGCAGAAATATAAGTCCTACCTTGAGCAGCTAGGAATCACGTATCCCACAGTCAGGCCTGATCAGCGGGAGGCGTTGGAAAAAATGTCACAAAAAAAGTAAAACGCTATAAAAAGAAACAATATGAAACGCATCATTGTAACCGTAGGATTTATTTTAAGCTTAACCTTAGCCTTTGCGCAGTTGGAAGTTCAACAGGTTGAAAGACTAAAAGCGGAGGCTGCGCTTGAAGTAGAAAAAAATGCAGTTCTGGGTCAGCAAATTAATGACATGCTATTCAGCTTCTCGGAGTTGGGCTTCCAGGAGTATGAGACCTTTACTTATCTGACCAACCTGCTGGAGAAAAACGGCTTTAGAATTCAACGCGGGGTAGCGGGGATTCCCACAGCCTGGATCGCGACCTGGGGGAGTGGCAAGCCGGTCATTGCGTTAGGTTCTGATGTTGATTGTATTCCTAAAGCTTCACAGAAACCGGGTGTTGCTTACCACGATCCCATTGTTGAAGGAGCTCCTGGGCATGGCGAGGGTCATAACTCAGGTCAGGCGTTGAATATCATATCTGCACTTGCGTTGAAGAAGATCATGGAGCGTGAAAAGATTTCCGGAACACTCATGTTGTGGCCTGGAATTGCAGAAGAGTTGGTGGGGACTAAAGCCTATTACGTTCGGGCTGGATACTTTAAGGATGTCGATGCGTGTATTTTCACGCATGTGGCCAGCAATCTGGGTGTTGGATACGGCGATGGCGGCGGCAACGGGCTGGTAAGTGTCCGGTTCAATTTTGAAGGAGCTGCGGCCCACGCGGCAGGCGCGCCCTGGCGCGGAAGGAGCGCACTGGATGCCGTTGAACTTATGAATGTAGGATGGAATTTTCGCCGTGAGCACTTGTCGCTGACGCAACGCTCGCATTATGTCATTTCCGACGGAGGCGATCAGCCCAATGTTGTTCCTTCCAAGGCTGCTGTCTGGTATTATTTTAGGGAGCGGACCTATCCCGACATCAAGAAGCTTTTTGATATTGGTGTGAAAGTCGCTGAGGGAGCTGCACTGATGACGGACACAAAGTTCACGTACGATGTTCTAGGGTCAGCCTGGCCGGGTCACTTCAACAAACCCATTGCGCTGGCCCTTTATGAAAACATGAAAAAAGTGGGGTTACCGAAGTGGTCGGAAGAGGATCAGCTCCTTGCGAAAGCAACCCAGATTGAATTGAAGGCTCCAAAAGTAGAAGGGCTGGCAGTGAAGATCGACACGATTAGCCTTCCAGCACCTGTAGGATCCGTGAATGTTATGGGCAGGCAACTGATGTCGATGGGCGGGGGTTCGGATGATATTGCCGATATCAGTTGGTCACTACCCACTGTTGTTTTGCGATATCCCTCCAACATACCCGGCCTACCCGGCCATCATTGGTCCAACGCAATTTCGATGGCTACGCCCATTGCGCACAAAGGGATTGTGTACGGAGCAAAGGCTGAAGTCATGACGCTGCTGGATATGCTGCTGAAACCGGAAATCATTACCAACGCCTGGGAATATTACCGCACGGAACAAACGAAAGATCAGAAGTACACGCCACTGATTGGTGAAAAAGATCAGCCGGCGATCTACTTGAACCAGAAGATCATGGCCGACTATGCCCCGAAGTTAAAGCCGACTTACTACAACCCGGCGAAGTACAAGTCATATCTTGATCAGCTGGGTATCGTGTATCCCACAATTCGGCCCGACCAAAAAGAGGCGGTGTTGAATCTGCCGAAGAAGTAGCTTTGTTTATTGGAGTCCACTAAGAATTCTGCCGAGCCAATATTAAATTCAAAGCTTTCTGATCGATGTTCACTGGAATTATTGAAACACTGGGAAAGGTCAAACGCATTGTCGCCGAAGGCACCAATCGGCACTTCTTTATTTTAAGCGACATCAGTAGCCAGCTAACGGTTGACCAGAGTGTTTGCCATAATGGTGTTTGCCTTACTGTCACCAAGCTGGAGGATGGCGGCCACTGGACCACCGCTGTGAATGAGACCCTTGAGAAATCTGCACTGGGTAGCCTGAGTGAAGGCGATGCGGTCAATCTGGAACGGGGTATGTTGAACAACGGCCGTTTTGACGGGCATATTGTTCAGGGTCACGTGGACTTAACCGCCGCCGTTACGTCCATTCGGGATGAGAAGGGGAGCTGGGTTTTTGAGTTCGAGTATGCGCCTTCACACGATCAGATCACGGTGGAGAAAGGCTCCATCTGCGTTAACGGTATTAGCCTAACGTGCTTCGACTGTACCGACCGTTCTTTCTCCACAGCCATCATCCCGTATACGTATGCCCATACCAATTTAGGCCTGGTCAAGGTAGGAGACCGGGTCAACCTGGAGTTTGATATCATTGGAAAGTACGTCCATCGGCTATTGGGTTCTAACCCCTAAGCCCTAAATGGGGACTTAGCGTGCACCTTTTGCGTAAACAGGTCAAAACATAAGCACTTCAAGACCCGGACACCTCCACAAAAACCCATGTAATAATTCGATGCAGATTGCAGAAAACTTTTCGGCATGATGGCTGTTATTTACAGTATAAACCCCATAAACGATAAGAAGATGTTGGATCAATTACTCAGGCTCGTCGAACAAAGCGCAAAAGAATCCATTGTTGAAAACAAGGCGATACCGGATCAGCTGAATAATGCAGCTATTAAGGAAGTTACGAACCAGATCTTTAATGGAATAAAAGGTCAGGTTAGTGGTGGAAATATGGAACAAGTGATCAATCTCTTCCAAACGGGCATGAGCAAAGCGCCGAGTTCTGTAGTTTCTTCAATTATGGAGACGGTGACGAGTAGTCTGACTTCTAAATTTAATATCCCACAGGATGTTGCAAGGGGCATAGCCAATAATATCGTGCCTACCGTAATGAGTCAGGTTATCAAAAGAACCAAGGACCCGCGTGATATCGAGTTTGACCTGCAGCAAATGCTTCGGGGAATGTCGGGCGACAGCAAGCTTGATATTTCCGGGATGATGAATGCTACACCAAAAACAACCATCGGCAGTATTGGCCAGGTGTTTGGCAAGCTGTTCCGCAAGTAGCCACCAATCAAGTCTGTGATTTAGGTTTTACTTTTTGCTTGAGCCAAAGGTGAAACCTGAATGACATATATCCGCTGGTCACTCCAACAATTGCGCCGGCCAGGATGTCGCCCGGGTAGTGAACACCCAAATAGATACGGGTATATGACATGATGGCTGCCCAGAGAAAAATTGTCCAGGCCAACGGATACTTTGGCCGGAGGATCAGGAAAACGATAACGGCAATTCCGGTTGTGTTTGCTGCGTGGCTTGATGCAAAGCCGTACAATCCGCCCCGATAGTTGTTGACCAAATGCAGGATGCCTTCGAGTGCGGGTTCGTGCGAAGGTCTTAGTCGCTCAAAGTAGGGCTTCATAAGTCCTGCCGTAATTTGATCTGTGATGATGATAGAAAGCGCTATTCCGACAATCGCAAACCAGCCTTCTTTCTTCTGGTCCCTGAAAATCAAATAAAGCAAATAGGCGTACAAGGGTACCCAGAATTCTGTCTTTGTGAGGTAGAATGCGATGGAGTCAAACGTGGGTGAGTGAAACTGATTTAAGAAAATCAGCAGTTGCTCATCCCAGGTCTTTAGTTGTTCCAGCATGTTGCAAGATAGTTTATCGATGGCATAAACTATTGCTCAATGCGTCTGGCGTCCCTATATTTAGCATTCAAATTTATTTGTGTTATGAATCGATATGATCTGGTTGTCATTGGTGCCGGCCCCTCCGGGTATGCGGCGGCCATGCGTTCCCTCGACTTTAAGAAGAAGACCCTCCTTGTAGAGAGGAACCGTGTTGGCGGGGCAGGGATCTCGAACGGCGCACTATCATCAAAGACGTGGTGGGAGCTGTCACGTGAAGCTGCTGCCTTCAGGAAGAGCCTGAAGCGCTATAACATCCCCGTGCCATCGATCAATTATGGAGAGATCCAGTCCGAAGTCCGAAGGGCGGTTCAGGAGCGAAAAAATTTGCTCGAAGAGCAGATGACGCAGCTTAAGGGTTTAGACAATAAGC
>JANPES010000207.1:0-1660 GCA_031423035.1 Cyclobacteriaceae bacterium
TAAAAAAAGCTTCCATATCTTTCTGAATTATCCCCAAGCCTATGAAATCCCGCTTACTCACTTTCATCCTTGCCAGCTTGTCAATAACGATTAATGGCCTGAGCCAGGTCATTCCACTGTTGCCTGAGTCTACTGTCACAGCCATGCATGCCGAATTGTCCGGAGAATCAGCGAAGCGCAACCTCGAGTACATTACGCGACTTCACCGGATGCGGGGTTCCGCTGACTTCAAGAAAGCAATTGAATTTATTGATGCACGGCTGCGTGAATACAAACTTGAGCAGGTAGAAGCGTTTCAGATTCCTGCAGACGGCACCACTATGTACGGAACACAGAAAGCACGGCTCGCCTGGGAGGCCGAATTTGCCGAATTGTGGGAATTAAAAAAGGAAAACAATGCATGGAAACCCATGATCCGATTAGCCGACTGGGAATCGATGCCCATTACCTTGGCCGAAGACAGTGAAAGTGCCGAAGTAACCGCTGACCTGGTGGATGTTGGCGCCGGCACATCGGAGAAAGACTATGCAGGAAAAGACGTTAAAGGAAAGATTCTGCTCATCTCAACGTCCCCTGCTGCTGTAGTAAAGCTGGGCATTGAAAAATATGGCGCTGCCGGCATGGTGAGCTATACACAAAACCAGGTCACTGCGTGGTCAAATGAAGATCAGAATCTGATCCGCTGGGGCCACCTCGACAGTTTTTCGAAAACCAAAACATTTTGCTTCATGATCTCCCTGAAGCAAGCGGCCACCTTCCAGCAACGGTTGAGGCAAGGCGAACAAATCTTGCTTTCAGCTAAAGTCAAAGCAGGCAAGCGTACCGGGTTCTACAATTTTGTCACCGCTGTTATTCAAGGCAGTGATCCAGTCCTCAGCAAGGAAGAGATTGTCTTTTCCTGTCACCTCGACCATCAACGCCCTGGTGCCAACGACAATGCTTCCGGCAGCATGACGATCCTGGAAATCGCACGTAGCCTTTCCAAACTTATCGCGGAAGGAAAAATAAAACGCCCCCTCCGGACAATACGTTTTATCTGGTCCCCGGAGATTGAAGGCACAAGTGCCATCCTGAGCCAACGACCGGAATATGTTAGCAGAATCAAAGCAGACATTCACATGGACATGGTAGGCGGTGGGCCTGTCACTAAGTCCATTTTTCACGTGGCCGGTGCGCCGAAAAGCCTTCCCTCTTTTGTGGCTGACGTTGGTGTCACGTTTGGGAAGTTCCTGAACGAAGAAACGGACCATTTCGCCAGCGGCTATCCGTATCACTATTCTTTTATTTCAAGAGAAGGTGGCAAGGAGCCACTGCAAGCTGTGCTTGGACAATTTCACCTCGGCAGCGATCACGAAGTATACAGTGAAGGGTCTTTCAAGATACCCAGTATTTATCTACACGATTGGCCTGACCGGTACATTCATACCAATCTCGATGCTGCCGCCAATATCGATCCAACCAAATTATTGCGGGCTGGGTTTATCGGTGCTGCGAGCGGCTACTACCTCGCCAACCTTACCAATGCCGATGCGCGAAATTCCTGGCACATGATCCAGCAACAAAGTTTGCAGCGTACCGCGCAGGCAGTGGAGCGCGCATACTTCCTCCAGAACGAAGAGGCAGAGAACTTACTTACCGAACATTTTAGCTATGAAAGAGG
>JANPES010000208.1:0-2030 GCA_031423035.1 Cyclobacteriaceae bacterium
GCCGTACACAAAAGTTGTTGTTTCCAGCGGCAATCCGTTAGAGGTAGAGATAGTAGAAATGACCCGGTTCTTATCGTCATATTGCAAAGTTTCTGTATAGGTAAAAGATGAAGAGCTGTCGGTATAAGACGTCAAATAACAAACAATGGGGGCCGGATCCTTCTTAGAACAGCCTGCGAAACAGATTACTAAGAGGGCAAAATTACTCCAGGATAAAAAACCTTTTGTTCTCATTTGATCACATTTGGCATTCAGAGAGCACACTACCTAGGATCACAAGGTAACAAATTGAAGTCAGAAGTCATATGAAATTCAACCTTCCCGGATATTTTTCAATTTGGAAACGGTCGAAAAGAAGAGGTGGTAGCCGACTAGTTCAGGTGAAAAACATCCTTGGCTTTCTCAGCTTCGGCAAGCAGATGCATTTGGAATTTCAACTGTTGTGAGAGAAATGACTCCTTCCTTTCTTCATCCAAATCTACAAACCGAAGGCGGTCCTCAAAGTCAAGATTCAATTCATTGGCTACGTGGTATACCGAACAGGGTGAAGGGGTCATCGTTATCTTCAGCAACCTCATATAGTCCTCAAATTCCTTGATTAGTTTTGCGGATGCCGAAACATTCAAGTCGACTTGCCAGAAAGCCACATCTCCACCCGGATACAGCTTTTCCTTGTAGGTACGAAAAAGAGTATCCATACTGAACAGGTCCTGGCACTTCACAATAATATCAGATTCTCCGTCCGGATACCGCTTGAGGACACTTTCCAATTTCACCAAAGAGCCCAGCTTGGCCGTGTTCAGGGTATGGTTAAAATAGATGCCAAAGGAGATATCCCGCTCCTCAGCATCTTTCAGAAGTTGCTGATAACGCGGTTCAAAAATATGCAACGGAACCATCTCCCCAGGCATGGGAAAAATAGTAAGGGGAAACATGGGTATCCGGATTTGACTTTCCATGGTACTTTAACAGCAAAGTTAACGGAAAGTTACGGCCCCTAAAAATGGCCACAATTGTGGTAAATTGAGGTCAAACGAACTGCAATGAAGATTATCACAACCATGATTGCCGATGAAGTATTCGAGGCGGTCAATGACAACAACAACAAGGTTTTGATTGATATGCGCAAGCGGGAGATAAAGCAGAACCAATCACCAGTAGAATTGCTGCTCTCGGCCCTGGGCGGCTGTGGGGCAGTAGACATTGTGGTCATGCTAAAGAAGCGGAAAAAAACCATTCTTCATTTCGAAACGATCACGGAAGGTACCCGCCAGGAAAGTACCCCACACTATTTTACCAAAATCCATTGTCGCTATGTAATAACATCTCCCGATGTTGAGGAAGCCGAGCTTCATAAAGTGGCCGGACTATCGTTGGAAAAATACTGCTCGGTAGCGGCATCCCTGAAGAGTGAAATAACGTATTCCGTAGAAGTCAAGCGCGGAACATGATCACAATCAGAGACTTTTTAAAACACTATGACAACCGCCTTATCCTGGCCATTCCCTCCCTCGATCTGAATCCGGGCGTCACGTGGGTAAAAGGAGAAAATGGCGCCGGAAAAACAACCCTATTCAAGTCCCTGGCTGGGATAATTCCATGTGAAGGAGACATCACTGTAAACAACATCAGCCTTACAAAGGATCCCATCGCCTACCGCCTTCGGGTCAACTACAGCGAGGCGGAACCGCTGTATCCAATGTTTCTTACGGCTAAAGATTTGGTTCGGTTTGTTGGCAAGGCCAAACGAGCCCCGATCGACCAGCAAGACCGATACTGCGAAGCCTTGGGTGTAAACGAATACTTCACCAAGGCATGCGGCACCTATTCCAGCGGCATGTTGAAGAAACTTTCCCTCGCCATGGCGTTTCTCGGGAATCCGGAATTGATCATCCTCGATGAACCGCTGGTCACCCTGGATGAAAGGTCACGCAATTCACTCCTCGAATTGGTTGCAGAAAAGATAGAAGTCAAAGACCCCATAACCATTTTACTTTCTTCTCACCAGATGCTTGACCCCGTAATTCTCT
>JANPES010000209.1:0-4970 GCA_031423035.1 Cyclobacteriaceae bacterium
GACTTTCTTTTCGCCGCGCGCGCCCTACTGCGCCCATGGCTAGTGAACTGAACACAAACGGGAGCATACCTCCGACAAATAATGCAGAAATCACTTCCGCTTTGGCAATATCAATTACTTTCAAATTAGTCTGCTGCATAAATGCAGCAAAAAGTGCAAGGGCAGTAAGAGCGGCAGAAGCAATAGCGAAGCCTTTCCCAATGGCAGCTGTAGTATTCCCAACAGCATCCAATTTATCCGTTCTTCCTCTTACTTCTTTAGGCAGGCGAGCCATCTCTGCAATTCCACCGGAATTGTCGGCGATGGGCCCGTATGCATCGACGGCCAATTGAATTCCCAGGTTGGAGAGCATTCCGACAGCAGCTATGGCAACTCCGTATAAACCAGCAAAATAGAATGAACCCCAGATGCCTGCTGCGATAAGTAGTATGGGCAGCGCAGTTGACATCATGCCTACGCTTAGGCCTGCAATGATATTTGTTGCGGCACCGGTCTGCGATTGTCTTACAATACTCATGACCGGAGGTTTTCCGCTACCGGTATAATGTTCTGTGACCAATCCAATGAGCACGCCGACTACCAGTCCGATAATTGTTGCCCAGAATACTCCGGTCGCAGTAAAGGTAAGTTCCTTGCCTCCAAGTAATACATCCACATACGTCCATGTCTCTGGAAGCATCCATTTAATAATAAACCAGGACGCAATTACGGTTAGGATAGAGGAGACAAAGTTCCCGGTGTTTAGCGCTGTCTGAGGATTTCCGCCTTCTTTCACTTTCACAAAGAATGTACCGATGATGGACATGATGATTCCTACACCTGACAGCACCAAAGGAACCAGAACAGGGGACAGTCCATTGAAATTATCGACAAGTCCAGGTCCCATAAATACAGCGCCGAGCACCATCGTTCCGACAATGGCCCCAACATAACTTTCGAAAAGGTCCGCACCCATCCCTGCGACGTCTCCCACGTTGTCGCCGACGTTATCGGCTATGGTAGCTGGGTTCAGCGGATGGTCTTCGGGAATTCCGGCTTCGATTTTTCCAACCAGGTCACCACCTACGTCGGCGGCTTTGGTATATATTCCACCACCTACGCGGGCAAAAAGGGCAATGGATGAGGCACCAAACGAGAACCCGGTAAGGACAGTAATTACTTTCATCAAGGACTTCGCATCATCGACTCCAAACCAATTGCCATAGACGATGAAGAGGACACTAAGTCCGATTACACCCAATCCCACAACACCCATTCCCATTACAGAACCCCCGGCAAAGGCAACCTCCAGGGCCTTTCCCAGACTAGTTCTTGCCGCACTGGCGGTTCTGACATTTGCTTTAGTAGCCACTTTCATCCCGATGAATCCAGCGAGAATGGAGCATCCTGCTCCCAGTATGAATGAAAGTCCAACAATTGGATGTGAACCCTCGTTGGCAGTAACTGCCAAAAGAGTGGCCACACAGAGAATGAAAATAAAAAGCACTTTGTATTCGGCTTTAAGAAAGGCCATTGCCCCTTCGGCGATATGACCGGCGATTTTCTTCATTTTGTCTGTGCCTGCGTCTTGTCGATCCACCCAGGCACTTTTCCAGGCTACGTAAAGAAGTCCAAGGACACCAAATAGGGGTAAGTAGAAAACTAAATTTTGCATGTTACTTTGTCGATGAGGTTTAAGGTTTTTCGGCTCTTTGTATGCGGGGCATCAAAAAAGACCCGCAAATATAGAACAAGCGAAAATATTACCAAAAAAGGCCTTTCAGGAAGGTGAAAGGTTCTTTAAAGCCGCCCAGAGCTTGCGCTTGGCCGGTTCGTTGGCAACCAAGGCGGAGAGGGGCTCGGAAATGACCATTTCTGTTTTTGGAGTCAGGATCCGCTCATAGAGGGTAATCCCTGGCGGTGGCTGCACAAAAGCAATAAGCCGCGCGGGTAGTTCTGCCCAGGAGGACATGTCCAGGTTCGCCTGATGAACAATTCGAACCCCATCAGTCGAAGACTTTATCGCGATAAGTATTTTGGTGAGGAGTTCAGTTGACTCCGGGGCCAAAGAGGACCAGGGTACATCAACGATCACCGTAACTGGCGATGACACCGCATACACCTCTTCCGTAAACGTACTGCCAATGAGAGCGTAGGTCATCAGTTCTTGATATCGAATAAGGATTTCAATTCATTTGCCTCAGATGGCTTCATTCGACCAGAGAGGATTAGGCGTACTTGCCTCCTTCTCAGGGCACCTGCAAATAGCTCTTTCTCTTCTGCGGTTTCAGGAACCAGCTCAGGTACACTTACCGGCTGCCCCGCTTTGTCAACGGCGACAAACGTAAAGTAAGCAGAATGACTCGCCACCTTTTTCCCTTCAGGGATGTTTTCAGCCTCTACATCAATTCTTATTTCGACAGACGAACTGAACGCCCGCGTTACACGGGCCTTCAGTGTGACGACATCTCCCAGGTGAATCGGTGTGCGGAATGAAATGTTATCAACTGAGGCAGTGACCACGATGCTATTGCAGTGCTTTTGGCCGGCGATGGCAGAAACGACATCCATCCAGTGCATCAAGCGGCCGCCCATGAGATTGTTCAGCGTATTCGTGTCGTTGGGAAGAACGAGTTCCGTCATGCTGACGAAGGATTCTTTCGGTGATTTTTGTTTTCTGCTCATTCGGGTTTCGGTACTTTATTGATTTTGCTCAGGGTTTCCATCCTTCTTTCCCCAAGAGCGGAACAAATGCAAACGTATCAAATTCTTCTTTCTTCGCCACGCCATTTTTTTTGATAATGCGGACCATGGTCTGTTTATCTCGGCCGCCTACGGGTACAACCAACGCTCCGTTGTTGGCCAACTGTTGAACCAACGCATCGGGAATCACTGGTGCCCCGGCTGTAACAATGATCTTGTCATAGGGTGCGCGGACTGCAAGTCCCTTGGAGCCATCCCCAAAGAAAAAATGCGGGCGGTATCCCATCAAGGGGAGGAAATCCCGCGTCTGCTCAAAGAGCGTTTTGTTGTACTCTATGGTGTATACTTTTGCCCCCATTTCCAGGAGGATGCAGGCCTGGTATCCCGAGCCTGTTCCGATCTCCAGCACTTTGTCTCCAGCCTTTAAATTGAGCAGTTCCGTCTGGAAGGCAACCGTATAGGGCTGGGAGATCGTCTGGCCCTCTCCGATAGGAAAAGCCTTGTCCTGATAGGCGTGCCCCAGCAGCGCATCATCAAAAAACACGTGCCTGGGCACTTTCCCAATAGCTCCTAAGACGGCCACATCCCGAATGCCTTTTTGGCGCAATCCCCTGACCAATTTGGCGCGTAATCCCCGCTGTTTGTAGTTATCCTCAATCATGGTCTAAGCCACTAAAAAGGCCATTATTTGCACGAAAACAAAGTTTTTTGATTTTCTTAGGAAAATTGGAACCGATCAGCCTACTTTGAAGTTCTCTAAAGCACAGTGAGATCTATTTTGCCATAGCGTTCAACTGTGTACCTGACCCAGACAGTAGGAGTGGCCAAAACCACCCGCTACTGTAAGGGCCGGGAGAGTTCTCCCCACTACCCCTCAACTTTTGCAATTTTTGATGCCAAATTAGAGGCAATTTTGGTCTTTGCTATGACCCAATAAGTACAAAGGCTGCCCAAAAGTAAGGGGATACATACCTGCCTCTTTTTAGCATGTTTCTCTTCGCCTGTTGCAGGGCAATCCGTGCGTTTGTCTGTTTTTGCCCAAGCAGTATTTGGTAGAAGTCCGTCATTAATTCTGCGGTTGATTCATCAGCAACACTCCAGTATGAGACGATGATGGATCGCGCTCCCGCATAAACAAGTGCACGTGAAAGCCCGATCACGCCTTCGCCTTTTGAGTACTTTCCCAAGCCTGTTTGGCAGGCTGAAAGTACGGCGAGGTCTGCATTTAACTTGAGATTGTAAATCTCGCCTGAGTATACATTCCCATCTTCCGTTTCCGTAGACTGTAAGTATATTCTGGAGAGTTCGGCTGATGTTTGATCAACGATACCATGAGTTGCAAAGTGGAGGTACCGATAGTCTGAAAGATTCCCCGATTTAATCACTGATTCGTTTGCCTCTGCGCCCAACACTACTTTAGCTTCAGATTTGAAAAGAGCGGCAATTGAATTTACTTCTTGTTTTGTGCCCGGCAAGTCGGCAAGTCCGTCCTTTTCCGGAAAAGTTATCGGCGCGCAAAGAAATATGGATGAATTTTCTGTACTCACTTGATGGGCGGATTTTTGAAGAAGCAAACCCGCTGAGAATTCATAGCTAATGGCGTGCTTGTTTAACAAGTATGGATAATTGCTAAAATCGGAATTGGCTGCAACCCTCCCCGAGGTTAATGCCTCAAATGGTATTGTTCCGAGCCTTCCAGAAGGAATGAAAATGATTTCAGGTACCGCGGGTATTCCGCGAAGCAGAAGTGAAGAGAGCCTGCTGCCAGATTCGTTATAGACATCTGGGACCAAATAATAGATGCCATTGCTAAACCCCTTCACCAATCGGTCAAAGTCGGAGGGAAGTGTAGCGCTATAGAGCCGGAATGACTTGTGGGTAATAACGAATGAATAAAGGCGGAGACTCTTTTCAGAAATGAAATAGCTCACGATTGCCCTTTCTGAATTTAGCAGTTTCTGAATTTCTTCAATCGAAGGTGTTGCGCGGTTGAATTTGAGATTAAAGTAATTCGGGTAATCGGTCTCCAGATGCTTTGTGAATCGCTGATACTGGCCGTTGGCGCTGAAGAGTTTCTCCCGTAGATCGGCTTCCTCCTCTTGTCCAGGTTTTTGCGACAATCTTTGTGACAGAAGCGCAATGCTTGCCTTGAGCTGGTTCTCCTCCTCCAGCATTTCCATGGGGATTCCCGCAAAGGATTTTGCCTCTGCATCCGCGATGGACTCCTGCAAAACCGCGGACTTACTCTTTTCTGCAAAATAGAAAGCGAGTTTTTGGTACCTCTTGTG
>JANPES010000210.1:0-3205 GCA_031423035.1 Cyclobacteriaceae bacterium
CTTTGTTGACTGTAGAAGGTTCTGAAGTTAAGCGCCAGGAACCTGTTGCATCTGAAATAGGAACTTCGATCTCGGTTAAGAACTTGTTTTACAATATTCCCGCCCGCCGAAATTTTCTCAAATCCAACCCGGTAGAGATGCGGCACATTGTGGAGGAATTTCAACGCATCGCCCTCGCCCATCCGGAGATTTCTTTCTCCTTGATTCATGGAGATGATACCCTTTACGACCTGGAACCCGCCAAGTTAGGTCAACGAATTGTCGGGCTTTTCGGGAAGACTTATCAGACCCAACTGGCCCCCTGCAGTGAAGAGACCGATCTAATGGCGATTACTGGATACATCGGCAAACCCGAGTCGGCCAAGCGCACGCGAGGCGAGCAGTTTATTTTTGTCAATCACCGGTTTATCCGAAGCAATTACCTGAATCACGCGGTGGCAGGCGCCTACGAAGGGCTGCTTTCCGATAATACGTTTCCGTTTTACGTGTTGTTCATTTCAATCGACCCACGACATATCGACGTGAATGTTCATCCGACTAAAACCGAAATCAAATTTGACGACGAGCGTGCCGTGTATGCCGTTGTCCGCGCGACCGTGCGTCAAGCCTTGGGCGCACACAACCTCACACCCGCGCTGGATTATTCAGCAGACATCAACTTGGTAAGCAAGATCACCCAATCGCAGACCTTGAGTCGTGAGCAGTACCTGGATGAGCAACTCGGTTCCAGTCTGCATCGGTCAAATCTGGAAAATTGGGAGAAACTATTTGATGAGGAGAGACCCACGCAATCCGCGTTATTCGGACAGGTGGACGTTGCTCCGGGTATTACTTCTCCAGCACCGGCTCCCAACCGTATGCCTGTCTTTCAAGCCCAGCCGGGCTACCTGGTTCGCCCGGTCAAAAACGGATTGATGATCATCCATCAGCAGGCAGCACACGAACGGATTCTGTTTGAAAGTTATTTAAAAAAAATCCGCGACAAATCTGCCACAACTATTCAGAGCCTCTTTGCTCAAACCGTTTCATTGAGCACTGCGGATTTTATCCTGGTGATGGAAATGGAACGAGAAATCAATGCACTGGGCTTTCAGTTTGAGGTATTAGGCAAAAATACGGTCGTGGTCACGGGCATGCCCACCGAGGCAATCGGAAAAAATGAGAAAGAACTTTTTGAAGGTCTTTTGGAGCAATTCAAGATTAATCAATCTGCTCTGACAGTGCCCATACAGGATAACCTGGCACGGTCCCTGGCAAAGCGATCCGCCATTCGCATGGGACAGGTACTTTCCCAGGAAGAAATGGACGCGCTGGTCGATCGGCTCTTTTCCTGCAACAATCCAAACTATTCCCCTGACGGGAACACAACATTTTTTATTTTTGATACGTCTAAGATCGAAAGCCACTTCCGCTAATGTTCAATGTCTCCCCCCTCGTACGCACCCTCATTATTATTAATGTGGTTGTTTTCATGCTTCAAAACCTCGCCCCCATTGCGATTACGCGATTCATTGAGGGTCAGGAGATAACGTTGGGTCTTACCCAGATCATCTCACTCTGGGGCATAGGATCGCCTCTTTTTGCGCCCTATCAGTTCTTTACTTACATGTTTGCCCATGGCGGAATGGGCCACATCTTCTTTAATATGCTTGCGCTGGCTTCCTTTGCGCCGATCCTTGAGAATTATTGGGGTGACAAGAAATTCTTGATCTTCTACGTTGTGACCGGAATGGGTGCCGGCATTTTATATGCGGTAGTTAATTATTTTTTCTTTCCCGCAGCGGTTGGAAGCATGCTGGGTGCATCGGGCGCCATTTATGGGATCCTGATGGCTTTTGGCCTGCTATTCCCAAATTTGGAAATCATGCTCCTGTTTCCTCCCATCCCGATCAAGGCAAAGTATATGGTTTTTCTCATGGGGATTATGACCTATGTGATGGACCGAAGTGGCTCAGTTGCTCACCTGGCTCACTTTGGCGGCGCATTCGTTGCCTTCCTGCTTATTTCCGTCTGGAGGAGTCAGGGGAGATGACGAACAACGGGAACTCGCAATTGCTTAAATTTGTCTTTCATATTATTTGACTACGGTGATTCAATAAGTTAGCTATCCTACTAATACTATAATCATGGTAATCAATCCTGCAATCCTACAATCCTAGTCTGTGTTAGAAGAATTCAAGAACGCGTTCGGCCGACCCAATAACAGTCACGTCCAGTTGATCATCATCAACGTGATTATGTTTGTTGTTTTGGCTGTTCTTATGGTATTCTCCAAGTGGTTTGGATTTGATTCATTCTTTGCCACGCTGCATAACCAGTTTTCCTTGCCCAGCGAGTTTGGCGAGTTTCTTTCACGGCCATGGACCCTCATTACCTACTTTTTCACGCACAATCTCTCGAGTCTACTGCACATACTTTTCAACATGCTCGCGTTGTACTGGTTTGGAAAACTTCTGGTCGAGTACCTGGGAAGCGACAAGGTGATTGCTATCTATATTCTGGGCGGTATTGCCGGAGGCGCGCTGTACTTGATGGTCTACAACCTGATTCCGAATCCTCCCGAGTTCTTGGCCGGTCGCGCGGAGTTGGTGGGCGCCTCAGCCGCCGTATTTGCAATCATGGTTGCCGCGGCTACATTGTTGCCGGACTATACATTCTTCCTTTTGTTTTTCGGTCCAGTGAAAATAAAGTGGATCGCTGCGATCTATATTTTCCTTTCTATCATCGGATCGGTTGGACAAAATGCCGGCGGTGAAATTGCTCATCTGGGCGGCGCGCTGATCGGTTTTGTTTATGTGAAGCAACTTCAGGTTGGTATTAATTGGGGCGGATGGATCACCGCAACACTCTATTGGATCAGCGGGCTTTTTTCACCGCGACCAAAAGTTAAGGTGTCGTATCGAAAGGAAGACACGGTGCGGCCCAAAGGCTCTACCTTAAGCGGTGTTTCGCAACAAGAAATTGACATCATTCTTGACAAGATCTCTGATGGGGGCTATGAAAGCCTGACCAAGGAAGAAAGAGAAAAATTGTTTAAGGCCAGTAAGAAGTAGGCCAAGCGATTATTATTGCGCGAAACATTTCCTGCATCCAGGCACGTGCTTTTTTGATATGTGTCAGGTAATCAGCGTCGCAATTGCAAAAGCTGCAGCCGCAGCAAGTGCACCCACCAACGTGACACGCAAGGCTCCTTTAAGTATCGGCT
>JANPES010000211.1:0-1617 GCA_031423035.1 Cyclobacteriaceae bacterium
ATAATCGGAATCTATAAAGTCCGGACTTATGAGTAAAATTACAATATCCGATCTTTCAATTTTTAGGTTAATCTCCGTATCTTCTACAGCACCCGGCAGAACCTCCGTCTGACTTAATACGGGTGTAGTTCCGATTTGATGTAAAATTACACGGCGATTTTATCATACTGTTTCCAGAATTGGTTCCACCGTCCTTTTGTGCAAATTATACCCCGGAGCACTAACATATTCTGAACGGCAGGCATATTCCATTTCATGCCGGATTGATTGAGTCTTTGCTTTACCACTACTTTACAAGCCGCTTCGGTTACCCCGGATCCAATAGGAAAGCCCATTTTTTGATATTGAGCATAATTCATTCGATGCAGGTTATTTTGAAAGTAGGAAATGGCTTTTGAGAGTGCTTCAGGCACTTGTCCGTTGAGTGTTTTGTGGAAAACCTTCAATTCCCGCAAGATGAACAGTGCGCCTTTGGTTTTATGTTTTAGGTCGTGACATGCGTTTTCAAGCCATTCCTTCTGCTTGTTTTCCTCTTTTTTCAGGATCACAGATACATCAGTCAGGTATTCTGTAGCATGAAAAAAGTCCAGGATGCCCACCGTAATGTGCTTTTGAAGATAAATCCAATTGTCTTTGGAGCCATCTGCCAAACCCAAATAACTTACCCTCGGAAAAGCGGCTTTAACGCGTTCAATTTCCATATCCAGCACTTCTTCGAAGGTCTTTTTGCCATATTCAGGTGCGCAGGCGCTATATATCGTGTGCAAACGATCTCCGTCGGAATTATAAAAACCGATGGTGCCGCACATCGTTTCCCGATAGCCTTCCTTGCGTATTCGAGTCGTCGTTCCATCCCGACTAATGGCAATATGGCTCACAACTTCTTCAAATTCTGGCAAATCATAGCGCATCTCAAACTCCTTGTCCACCGCAAAATCGCCTACAGCCTCCCCAATCGATTGTACCAACTTGGTGCTCATCTTCCGGCCATGATTCAATTCCATGTCTTCACATACCGCTCCGGCTGAAAGATGGGCATATTTCCAACTGATCATCTGGCTAAACTTCGGCGTATAACTACCACTTAGCAATTGGGCCCTCCGTTCCAAGGGTACCATGATCCTTCCTCCAATAGATCGCTGATACACATGTCGACTTATTTCAACTTCACCGTACGGCGTTTGATAACTTTTTTTTCCTGCCCCCGGCTCGTATATTTCTCATTGTTCAACACAACACTTTGCCCTGCAGTATCAAATTGCTTCATCGAAAAAACCGTCGCTATCCGACCTGCTTCCGCAACCGCAGCCGCTATCTGTTCTTCTTGTTCAAGCATACTGCCCTCCGGCCGCAACTTCGTGGTGATCGTGATCGCCCCGTCTGATTCAATTTTGTATTCCGTGGTCATATCCATTAGTTTTGACCCTAAATGTACATCAAATGGGAATTACACCCATTGGGCATTTAATTCATATAAATCAAATAGAAATACTTCAACCACTGTAATGTTTAATGAGGATATAAAAAACATTGCATTGAAAGATGTTGAAGCAAAAATAAAGACAAGTCCTGATGTCATTATTGGCGGTCCACCATGTCAGGGATTTAGTAACGCTA
>JANPES010000212.1:0-11066 GCA_031423035.1 Cyclobacteriaceae bacterium
CCTCGCATTGGTTAAAGAAAAGACAGAAGCCAAAGACCCCATAACCATCTTACTTTCTTCTCACCAGATGCTCGACCCCATAATTCTCTCCATCGACCGTATGCTGGAAATCAAAAATGGTGGCATCGCATGACATCCAACGTTTACAGCCGGGTTCTAAGAAAATCGTTCACGAACCGATTCTTTGAAGAAAACGCCCTCTTCTTCTTCTTTGTAATTGGCGGAGCGGGCGGCGTCATGTCGGGGAATGAACATGTCGCGCTTGCCACTTTTTTTGTCAGTTACCCAATTTTAACCTTGATCCCCGCATTCCTCTGGGCCCTGTATGGACTCAAAGTCATCGCCTTCAATCGACGAATCAGAAGAGAACCAATGATGTCATTTATTCATACGCTGCGTTTGGCTCCGGCAAGACTTAAGATCGGACTCCTATTCACAGTGGTACTAACCCAATGTCTGCCGATCATTTTATACGGTGCTTTCCTGATTCTAATAGCTTTTAGACTCCACAGGGAGATGTCTATTGCCATTGCAATCTCAGAAATTCTCGTTCTCCTTTTCCTGCTGGTCCTTGACCTATACCTGACGCTCCACCGGGAAGGTAAGGAGAGGAAGACACCGTGGGCCAAACGCCTCATCGATCGTAACCTGTTAAGGTCCTTCCCTCAAATGTTTCTTGAATGGGCGCTTCGAAAACAGCCCGGGCTGGTCCTCTCGGCCAAAGTTTTCAACTGTCTTATCCTTTATGGAATATGCAAGTTGTACGAATACGAAGCCTACGATCTGCGTTTCCTTGTCATGGGCGGTACCATAACCTGGGCGACATCGATGGCAATCGTCTATCAATTTGTGAATTTCGAGAATCACGAACTGAGCCTGACCAGGAACCTGCCCCTTTCAATTGGTTGGCGCATGCTCCTGTTTCTGGCTTCAGTCTTGCTGGTTTATATTCCGGAGTGCTTGCTGCTCGTTCGCAACTTCCCGGCAGCGCTTACGCCAATTGACTTTGCGCAGTTTCTGATGCTCGGCATAAGCTTGCATGCCCTGGGCTACTGTTTCCTGCTTAGAACCCCTATGACTTTTGATCGATTTTCACAGTTTGTCTTTGCTGCCGCACTTGTACTAATCGCCATTATTTTGTTTCGCTTTCCGATATATCTCTTGATTGCGTTGGGAATTACTTTCCCGGCATATGGATATCGGAAGTACTTCTACCGCTATGAACGATTCGAGCCACCTTCATCAGGCGGAACGAATCCCGTCAGCTAATCACCCTACCACCTAGAATCACCGTATCAACAAGGGAGGAACCATAGGCATACGGGAAGTAGGCAATCGAAGGGATCGGCTTGCTGATAAACACATTGGCGCGTTTCCCGACGGTGATGCTGCCGTGGGATGCCAGTAGATCTATGGCATAAGCAGTATTCAATGTAGCCGCATTAATCGCTTCCTCTGGCGACATTTTCATGCGAATACAAGCGAGCGACATCATCAAGGGCATATTCCCGCTTGGCGAACTTCCCGGATTATAGTCAGACGCTATCGCTATTGGCAGTCCTTCGGCAATCATTGTCCTCGCCGGAGGCATGGGGAGGTTCAGAAAGAAGGCCGCACCGGGCAGTGCCGTCGGCATGACAGCGGTTCCTTTAAGCAACAGAATTTCTTCATTGCCAATATTTTCAAGGTGATCAACGCTGATGGCCCCAGTGCGCACACCCGCCTGCACTCCTCCTGAACGATTCAGCTGGTTTGCGTGGATTCTCGGACGCAGGCCGTATTTCTTTCCAGCCTCTGCCAATTGAACGGTTTCTTCCTCGCTAAAAAAGCCCTGCTCACAAAACACATCCATGTAATCGGCCAGTTTCTCGTTTGCGACTGCCGGAAGCATTTCTTCAAGGATAAGCCGGATGTAGTCTGCTTTCGTTTGGTCCTTCGGCACGGCATGCGCTCCCAGGAACGTTGTACGCACAGTCAGCGGTGTTTCACGTCCAATGCGGCGAGCGACACGAAGCATCTTCACCTCATCTTTAACCGTCAATCCATAACCACTCTTGATCTCCACTGCACCGGTACCAGATGCAATAATTTCATGGGCCCTCACGAGTGATCGCTGCAAGAGCTCTTCTTCCGACATCGCCTGAAGCCTTCTCGCCGAGTTGAGGATGCCACCGCCATGTTCAGCAATCTCTGCATACGTGGCGCCTTTCAGTTTCATGACAAATTCATCTTCCCGTGGCGCAGCAAAAACAAGGTGTGTATGGCTGTCAACGAAACTTGGAAAAACAAATCGTCCGGCCGCAAGTATGGTCTCCTTCGCTTTCATGGCCGGCAATTCGCTCATCGGTCCATAGGCAGAAATCATTCCATCTTCAATTGCCAGATAGGCATCTGCCAGCACCGGGAGGCTAGCCATATCGCTTCCCGCCACCGGCCCAGGTGTGGTGAGACGTACCTGAACAAGACCTTTGATATGCGTAATCAGCAAATCAGCCATGAATCGCTAGTCTATAGAAATAAGATCCCCGTACCTGAAATAGACAAATGGAAATCCCTTATTGTCCCTGGAAGATGAGAAATGAAAACTCTTGGTCAGGTACCCAGGCACCGGCCCGGATTGTGCGAGCCCATCCTGAAAGTAGACACCGTGCTTCTTAAGCGCTCGACCAATGATCATCATGAATTCAAATCCCACTTTCGTATAATTCATGTACTCGGGTGGAAAAGAACCATGCGATCGGATAAACGCTTTGCGAAAACCGATAAAGGCCGGATCTCCAAAGGGTGTGTAGTTTGGCGCCGCAAACATGACATGTAGTTTTTCATACTTACCCAGGTCAACAGATGAGTTATCAAGCCACGACTCCGATCCGACAATCAGGATGGAATCACCACGCGCCTCAACACTGCTGATCACTTTAGTGTATACCAATGGGTTGTCAGACGCTACAAATACACTTCCAATACTATCCAGCTTCATGGTGAACTGGATAGGATTCTTGAATTCGTCAAATTCTGTTGGCCTGGCGAGAATGGAAATGATTCGCTCGACCGTCTCTCTCCTGAACTTCTCCGACCAAACGACCTGCAGGCCAAGTTCCTGAGCCCGGCGATGAAAATTAACTGCCAGTACCGAATCTCTTGGCGCATCGCCGTAAAGGATCATACAATTCTTGTTCCTGGTGCGAGCGGCAAGAACTTCGGCTGAACGCCCCCCCAGTGTCTCCAGTGAAGGCTGAAACAACATAGCAAATGGGTTTAGGCCTGTGTATTCGGAGTTCCCTGAAACCGGATTAACCATATTTATCCATCGCTCCTCCGAAAATTGTTGAACGGGGCTAAGTTCCTCGCGGAAAATTGGTCCGACGATCAAATCCGTATTCTTCAGTTCCTCGGAGGCCAGCAACTTTCGGATGGCTTCCTTACTTTTTTCAGGCTCCGCCGGTGCCCGCTCTGTATCATAGGCCAGCAATCGAATATTAGTCCCCTGGCGAAATAGGGTATCAACAGCCATCCGCATCCCCTCGTACAAATCAAGGATGAGTTGATTCTGCTTTTTATTTGGCGTGGGCTCTAGCGTGGACGCAAGAAAAGGGAACAGGACAGACACGGTGTATGTATCCTTGAATACCGGAGCCGGGCCAGACAACGACACATACTTCTCACGGGGAAGGCTGAATCGGCTAATCACGGAATCGAGCAATTGTTGATCCTGGCTAAGGTAAGGTTGTCTTCCAATCGCCTTCGCCAGGCACTTTCCAACATCAATGTCATTGGGATACTCCTCCCACATCATGCGCAGAACTTCCGGATCAGCAAGGCGGAACAGATAATAGCGCTTAAACTTCCCCACTTCAATCTGCTCCAGGTAGTCTTCCTGTTTAACCTCTGCCAAAATACGCATCCCCTGAAAATACTCGCCCTTGTCAAAATAGATTTTAGCCAGCCAGTAATTCACCTCATTGATCTGGTCCCAATCAGGATAAAGGCGCCTGATCTGAAGGAACATGTCCTTGGCCACGGCGCTGTAATTCTGATGGAGGGCAGACTGGGCATAGTAAAACGAGGCATACTCTGAATACGGATTGTTCTTGTCATAAACCATGAGCAACTTGAAAGACTCCATCGCCAAATTGTACTTGCCTTCCTTGTAGAAATCCTTCGCGTTCTTGTATTGTCGTTTGAACTCCTGTGCCTGCCCGACGAAAGCGCCCAGGCTTAATGCAACCGCAATCAGTAGCCATCTGAGATTAGCAAAGAACACGATATGATGCTTTTCGTTATTCAAATTACTCCCATTCAATGGTTGCGGGTGGCTTCGAACTGATGTCGTACACAACGCGATTCACCCCTTTGACCTTGTTTATTATCTCAGACGAAATCTCACTCAGGAACTCGAAAGGCAAGTGCGCCCAATCTGCGGTCATCCCGTCCAGGCTGATCACGGCCCGGAGCGCGATTACCTTTTCATACGTTCGCTCGTCGCCCATCACGCCTACCGATTGAACCGGCAGCAAAATGGCCCCGGCTTGCCATACGGTATTATATAGATTATGCGTCTTCAGCCCCTGAATAAATAGATGATCTACTTCCTGCAATATCCGTACCTTTTCCTCTGTCACATCACCGATAATACGAATACCCAGGCCCGGCCCCGGAAATGGGTGCCGTCCGAGAATCGAAGCATCAATCTGAAGTGCCTTCCCAACCAATCGCACCTCATCTTTAAAAAGTGTATTCAGTGGCTCAATGACCTTCAATTTCATTTTCTCAGGCAAGCCACCCACGTTGTGGTGGGATTTGATGGTCTGCGATGGCCCATTCACCGACACCGATTCAATCACATCTGGGTAAATGGTTCCCTGGCCAAGCCATTTTACATCGGTAATCCGATGCGACTCCTCATCAAACACTTCAATAAAGGTCCGTCCAATGGCCTTGCGTTTGCTTTCCGGATCGGAAAGGGCTGAAAGGGCAGAATAAAACTTTGACTTAGCATCTACTCCTTTGATGTTAAGGCCCATCCCCTTATAGGATGTAATGACTTGTTCAAATTCATACTTCCGGAGCAAGCCATTGTCTACAAAAATGCAATAGAGGTTCTTTCCGATGGCCCGATGCACCAGCATCGCGGCTACAGTCGAATCTACACCGCCAGACAAAGCCATGACCACTTTATCATTGCCCAACTTGGCACGCAAGGCGTCGATGGTTGATTCAACAAAAAGGTCTGGTGTCCAGTCCTGTGCGCAATGACAAATGTGAACAACAAAGTTCCGAAGGAGGTTTTTGCCCTCCACGGTATGGGTCACTTCCGGATGAAATTGAATCCCCCATACAGGTGCGCTTTTTTTTCTGAAGGCGGCTATCTTGACAGAAAGTGTGCTGGCAATGATTTCAAAATCTTCACCAATTGCCGCGATCGTATCGGCGTGAGACATCCACACCTGGCTATCCAGCGATACTTCTTTCAATAGTTCGTTGTGATGGTCAACCGTTGCCAGTCGTGCGCGCCCATACTCCCGAGTATGCGAGGGCATAACGCTACCGCCTGTTTTTTGAGCAATGAGTTGTGCACCGTAGCAAATGCCAAGAACCGGAAGATTTCCAAAAGCAGACAAATCCACATCCGGTGAGCCGGCATCACGCACAGAACAAGGACTACCGGAGAGGATAATCCCTTTGGTAGATGCTGAAATTGCTGGAATCTTGTTAAACGGGTGGATTTCGCAGTAGACATTGAGTTCTCGTACACGCCTGGCAATCAATTGGGTATACTGTGAACCAAAATCAAGGATCAAAATTTGCTCTGCCATGCGCAAAAATAGGGCATGGAAGCCGGTTTAAAAAATTATTGGACTTCGTTAATGCCGACCGCTAGGTGAGCCCAAAATCAATTTCCCATCTGAAAGCAAAACTCAGAAAGGTAGTCGCCGGCGTTGTCAAACCCCGCGTAAAATGCCCGGTTCAAACAACGGCATCCCTCATCCATTTGATCGGACGCAACCAGGGCCGCCCCTTTGTAGAAGAGGGCTTCCTTGCTC
This sequence comes from Cyclobacteriaceae bacterium, assembly GCA_031423035.1. GTDB lineage: Bacteria > Bacteroidota > Bacteroidia > Cytophagales > Cyclobacteriaceae > ELB16-189. The sequence goes on from JANPES010000212.1 coordinate 6,045, forward strand.
TTGCCATCCAGCCGCAGAGCCAGGTTTGAGTACTCCAGGCTAAGTGGATAGTTCTGGTTCTCCAACGCAATGGAACTGGCATACAGGTACGGAGAAAAAAAGGTTGGATCTAGCTCAATGGCCGTGTCAAAACTCAGAAATGCGCTGTCGATCTGATCAAGATTATAATAACACAACCCAAGGTAGGTCTCTATCTCAGAATCATCTTCAAATGATCTTGCCTGCAAAAGGTCCCTTAGCGCTTCCCGATGATTCTTCTTTTGCAAATGAAGGAGACCCCGCCACTTTAGAAAATCGGGACTGGCCGGTTGAAGTTCCATCGCTTCATTTAGGTTAGTGAGTTGCTTGTCAACATCATTCAACGCCCGGTAAATAAATGCGCTCAGTAATTTCGGCTGTGGTGCTTTCGGAAATTCAACAGTAAAGACTGCAAGGTCACCTAGTGCTTTGTCAAATTCCTGGAGGCTGTAGTAACAAACAGCCCGCTTGTACAGGATACTGTACAAGCTACGGTCCCCGTACTTCCCTCCCTTGCTCCGGTTTGCATCAAGAATCTTGGTGTAGCGCTTGGCTGCATTGCCGTAATCCTGACGACTGTAGAGCGTATCGGCCTCTACTTGCCATGCCTTCCACTTGGGTGCTTGTGCATAGCCTAGAAATACAAGGTGTAAGGCAAGAAAAACGAAAACCAGACGGACTGATCTCCCTGTCATGAACCTTTAGCTAACAAGAACTTTGTTTCGATCGCGTTTCCTGTCAACCTCGTTCAGGAAGATTTTCCGAAGACGGATGGACTTGGGTGTAACCTCTACATATTCATCGCCCTGGATATATTCCAGCGCCTCTTCCAGCGTGAGTTTCATGGCCGGTGCAATGCGCATTTTCTCTTCGGAACCAGACGCACGCATGTTGGTAAGTTTCTTGGTCTTTGTAACGTTAATTACCAGATCGCCGCCACGGTTGTTTTCGCCAATTACCTGGCCGGCATACACAGGGACACCCGGGTCAATGAAAAATTTCCCCCGATCCTGTAAATTGTGCAAACTGAAAGGTATCGCCTCGCCTTCCTCCATGCTGATCAGTGAACCATTGATACGGCCAGGGATCTCTCCCTTAAAGGGCTGGTACTCCTTGTAGCGGTGGGTGACGACGGCCTCACCTGCAGTTACGTTCATCATATAATTACGAAGGCCAATTATTCCACGTGCCGGCATCATGAATTTCAAAATCATGCGGTCACCCTTGGGTTCCATATTGGTCATTTCCCCTTTCCGCATAGAAACTGTCTCGATGGCCTTTCCAGCCACATTCTCCGGCAGGTCGATCGTTAATTCTTCAATCGGCTCGCAGCGCACGCCATTGATCTCTTTATAGATCACCTGTGGCTGCCCAATCTGAAGTTCGTACCCTTCGCGACGCATTGTTTCAATCAATACCGACAAGTGTAATACTCCGCGTCCGTATACCAGAAAACTATCTGCAGAGCCGGTCTCTCCCAGTCGCATGGCCAGGTTCTTCTCTAACTCCTTATCCAATCTTTCCCGGATGTGCCGTGATGTGACAAACTTTCCTTCCTTGCCATAGAACGGCGAAGTATTGATGGTAAAGAGCATACTCATCGTAGGCTCATCAATGGCGATTGATTTTAGCGCTTCCGGCTTTTCGATATCAGAAACGGTATCACCAATCTCAAAGCCTTCGATGCCCACAATGGCACAAATCTCTCCAGCCTTCACTTCATCCATTTTCTTCTTTTCAAATCCTTCAAAAACATAAACTTCTTTGATTCTGGATTTGACAACGCCACCACTGTCACGCTTAACCAGGGCAACGGGTTGACCTGTTTTTACACTTCCGCGTTGAATTCGGCCGATGGCCACACGTCCGATGTAGGATGAATATTCCAGTGAGGTTATAAGCAACTGAGTTGGGCCTTCATCGATTTTTGGTGCAGGAATGTATTCTATGACGCCTTCAAGCAACGCCACAATATCTGTTGTTGGATTTTTCCAATCCGTGCTCATCCAACCTTGCTTGGCCGAACCGTAGAAAGTTGGAAAATTCAGCTGATCCTCTGTCGCATCGAGGGCAAACATCAAGTCAAAAACCTGTTCGTGAACTTCATCCGGCGTACAATTCTTCTTGTCAACCTTGTTAATCACAACAATTGGCTTCAACCCCAGCTGAAGTGCTTTTTGAAGCACAAAACGGGTCTGAGGCATTGGCCCCTCAAAGGCATCTACCAGCAGAAGGCACCCGTCGGCCATGTTAAGCACGCGCTCCACTTCGCCACCAAAGTCACTGTGACCAGGGGTATCAATAACGTTGATTTTGTAGTCTTTATAGCGAACAGAAACATTCTTGGCCAGGATAGTGATCCCGCGCTCGCGCTCCAGGTCATTGCTATCCATAATAAGCTCGCCAGGGTTCTCGTGGTCTTTAAATAAGTGTCCTGCGTGCAATAGTTTGTCCACCAGGGTGGTTTTTCCGTGGTCTACGTGCGCAATAATGGCGATGTTCCTGATCTTACTAGCCTCCATAAATCCTTAAAATCTCAGTTTTTTGATAAAATAAGGTGCAAAGATAACTGAAAATGGGGAGATACGGTTGCTTAAAACCAAAGAGCGATGGAATTCGCTACTCGCCCGTAAAGTCAGGGAATTCTTCAAGAAATTCCGGAGTGACGCCATGGCCTGGAGCCAGGCAACAATAATGGACCATTCCATTAGATACAGCTACATACTTCGCCCCTACGGTCATATTATAGATGGCTACTTGATTGAAGGCCCGCTGGCTTAGCTTAATGTCTGAGGACTTGCATTCGATGAGCATCCAGGGTTTCCCAGCCCGATCATAAATGAGGATGTCGGAGCGCTTTTGAAGTTTGTTGTAAGTAAGGCTACCCTCAATCCGAAACAGGGATTTCGGATAAAAACGGTGGTGGATCAGGAAATTGATCACATGCTGCCGAACCCACTCCTCCGGGGTCAATACCACATACTTTTTGCGTACCCCGTCAAAAATCAGGACCTTTCCATCACTCTTCTTAACTTTAGCTTCATAGCTCGGAAGATTGAGAGGTGTCATGCAACGAAAGTACACGAAATGAAAACGAAAGAACAAATTGTAGAAAATTGGTTGCCCCGGTACACCGGCCTGTCCCTGGATGCGTTTGGAGAATATATTCTGTTGACCAATTTCGATAACTACGTTATCAAGTTTGCCGAATGGAACAACACGGAGGTTCATGGGAAAGACAGACCGATGCGGAGTGCAACCGCCAATGGAATTACCATAATCAACTTTGGGATGGGAAGTCCGAATGCTGCCACTGTTATGGATTGCCTCTCGGCCGTAAAACCCAAGGGCTGTCTGTTCCTTGGGAAGTGCGGCGGGTTAAAGAAAAAAAATGAACTCGGCGATTTCATCCTTCCCATCGCCGCGATCCGCGGAGAGGGAACTTCCAATGACTACTTTCCACCAGAGGTACCGGCACTACCCGCTTTCGCTTTGCAGAAAGCCATCTCAACGACCATCCGCGATTACAATCAGGACTATTGGACGGGAACTGTTTATACGACCAACCGTCGTGTTTGGGAATGGGATGAACATTTTAAGGACTACCTGGTGAAGATACGGGCCATGGCAATCGACATGGAAACAGCCACTATCTTTTCCACCGCTTTCTATAATGAAATCCCCGCCGGGGCACTACTGATGGTATCGGACCAGCCCATGGTTCCCGATGGCGTAAAAACCGAAGCCAGCGACAAAGTGATCACGGCAAGTTTTGTGGATTTACACCTCAAGATCGGCATTGATTCCCTGCGTCAGCTCATCAACAAAGGTGCAACGGTAAAGCATTTGCTCTATTGATCCTGGAGCAATGGCCAAAGGCAACGTCTTAAATTTCCGGACAAGTCTGTACTTCTCCGGCTCAATCATCTTCCTTGGGGTATTGCTGCTGATTCCATCGTTCATCACAAGAATCAGTCTGATCGCCACGGTTCCATTCTTATTCGTCAGCCTCATCATTTTTACAACCCACTATAGACTCGAAATAGACCTGCAGAGGAGAGTCTACCGGCACTATGTGTGGCTTCTTGGCATGAAGCGGGGCAACCCGGAGTCCTTTGAAAAGATTGACTATGTATTTATTAAGCGAAACAAAGTAAGCCAATCCATGCATTCCCGAGTAGCCTCCTCCACCGTACATTCAGAAGTATTCGAAGGTTTCCTTCGGTTTTCAGAAAAGGATAAGATTCACTTGATTACCGCCAGAAAAAAGGAATCTCTTGTGAAAAAATTGAAAATCATTGCAAGTCAATTGAATACGCAAATCCTGGACTATTCAGAAGAAGCTCCTGTGGCCATCTGAAGAGAGGCTGTTAGGTGTGCTCAGGCGCTGCCAAGATCCGGGACTTGACATTTCGCAGCAGCACCAATCCAATAACGAAGAACACAGCCAATACCAGGGTGCTGTTACGCATGCTTCCGGTAAGGTGCTCAATCAGTCCATAAGAAAAGGTTCCAAACACGATGGACAAGTTGAACGTCACATCAAAAAAACTGAAATAAGAGGCGTGGTCGATGGAGTTAGCAGGGATTAGCTTGGCATAGGTTGCGCGCGATAGCGATTGAATCCCGCCCATCACCAACCCGACCAGGCAGGCAAGGCCATAGAATTCAAATTCGTTTGTTGTCAGGTAGGCCAGGAAGCATATGCCTATCCATATCCCGATCATGATGGTAAGCGACTGTTTGTTGCCATACCGCGAAGACACCCTGGCAAACAGATGAGCCCCAAACGATGCCAACAACTGGATGAGGAGCACCGTCAGGATGAGTTTACTATCCTCGAGCTGGAGTTCCTTGGCACCAAAGGTTGCAGCCATGTACATCACCGTCTGCACACCCATATTGAAGAAAAAGTAGGCGCCCAGGTATTTCCGGAGGTCGGGATGTTGTTCCAGACTTTTCCACACCTTCGTCAATTCACTGTATCCATGGAATAGCAGGCGC
>JANPES010000213.1:0-5080 GCA_031423035.1 Cyclobacteriaceae bacterium
AATTATTCTGAAATGGAATAGAAACGGATGATCCTTTGTCCACCTTCGTTGTGGGGCCAAGAATGCTTCCTGAATAGCCTAATACTGATGCCGTTTGATTATTCAAAAGGTTAGCGCTATTCCCATTTGATGTCATGGAAAAATTGGAGGTTACTACATTGGGGAAAGAAAGGGGTGACGCAAATACTCCCTCCTTAATACTCAATGTATTTGCACCCATATTCATGTTCATGTTGTCCATGCAACTTTGCAAGACAGGGGGTATCATAATGGCCGAGGCAGCGGCGGCCCCGGAAAGTTTAACAAAATCTCTTCGTTTCATTTTATAGGATATTTATTTGTGCTTTGCTCCGATTTGAAATCATGGTTACAAAGGCATTTGCCTTGTCAATCTTTGTGCGGCTGTGGGGATCCATTGCGACACGAGCTGACACATCGAAGTTGAGATTGTGATCGCTTTTTTCACAGCAGCCATAGTAGGGTTTTGCTTTGAACCATCTCAGAAATTTGATCAACACCATGAACATACTATTTACCATACCAACTAATTTGCGCACATCAATGATTGTGACCTGCCATGGGGTCTGTTCCCTTCTTAAATATGATCTCACTGTATAGCAAGTATGCGCCGGTCACAGCAATACGGTCTCCTTCTTGCAACCCATACGTGATCTCTACCAGGTCAACACCCTCCAGGCCTGTCGTTACCATGCGCGGCTGAAACGTGTTCGTTCCGGTTTCAACATACACATGTGTTCCTTTGCCATCGCGGATCACCGCATCTATCGGCACAGCTATCGCCCGCCGTGAAGAATGGGTAAAAAATACCTGCGCCTGCATGCCTGGCTTGAATTTCATCTCCGGGTTTTCGATCACCCCTCGTACCATAGTGATCTGTGTGTTGGTCCTGTACTCTGGACTCAGAAAAATTACTTTTGTTTCAAGCGGTGCGAACTCAAATCCGTTTACACGTACGGTGAGCTTGTCGCCCGATTTGACCAATGCTGATTCGCTGGGATACAATTCTGCTTCAAGCCACAATCGGCTGATGTTTTCAATACGATAAAGTAACGCACCTTCCTCCATGTACTGACCCTCACTTGCCTTTATCTCCGATACAATGCCGCCAGCAGGAGCAAGAAAGGTAATGCGCTGCTGAATGGACCTGGATTGCGCAAGAGTTTCCACTTGCTTCCTCGTGAGTCCATATAATAGTAATTTACGTTCGGCGGCCTTGAGGAAGGAATCATAACGCGGTTCATCTTTCCCCAGTGTTTCATATTGTTCCCTGGCAAGCAGGTACTCTCGTTGTAACGTCAAAAGTACTTCACTGTAAATCTCATACAACGGTTCGCCGGCTCGAACCACGCGACCCGTTTCCTTTACAAATAATTTCTCAATCCTTCCCGTCGAGCGGCTGCTGATAACTTCGGTCAGGTCCTCATTTTCGGTAAGCCTGGCATTGACCACCACCGTTTGTCCGACAGATTTGACGGAAACCATTTGCGTGGTGATGTTTGCAAGCTTCACCTGGCTATCGTTTAACATCAAATCATTGGTATCACCTTGTGACGTGCCAACCTTCACCAGGTCCATACCGCATATAGGGCAATTGCCTGGTTTATCTTGTATCACCTGCGGGTGCATGGGGCAGGTGTACTTGACCGTCTCAGCCTCTTGATTGTGTCCGCTGTGCTCATCGTTCTTCCGCTCGGTGGAACAAGCAAGGAGCAACGCACTGATCATACTTATATAGATAAATGCTGTCTTCATACTACCTCACTTTAATAAAACTTTCACTGTCGACCAGGTATTGGGCATTGGAGGCAATCTCATCCGATGAGGACAAGCCTTGCGTGATCTCCACCCATCCGTTTGTACGTATACCTACTTTTACATTCTTAGGTTTGAAGACATCACGCTCTTTTACAAAAACGATTTTGTCCAGTCCCAGGTCGAGTACCGCTTCGCGCTGAACCCATAATGCTTCTACCGGTTTCAGCCGGATGGTTGCGCGCACAAGCTGCCCGACTTGAAGTTCTCCCCTGTTTTTTACATACAACCTTACCTTCAAGAATTCCTCACCTTGCGTAAAGAAGGGCTGCACGAAATCAACTTTACCTTTTACCGTCTTTTCATTTCCCAGATCAAGATCCACCTCATCATTCAGATTCACCCGGCCTGCCTGTGCCACGGGCAAGTCTAGTTCAACACGCAAAGCGGAAGCGTTGACTACTTTGAAAAGTATTTGGCCTGCGGATACATAGTTTCCTTCGCGCATCAATTCAGAAGGTGAAGTGGTCATGATTTTGGTTACAGGAGTTGACGAAACGCCAGAACTTCCCATACCTCCCCCCATTGCTGAGGAAGATGCGGGTGGGGAAGACGCTGCAATGGCCGGGGTTTGCTGATCATCGCTGATCACATATCCATCGTAAGGGCTATAAATTGAGAATGTATACACAGGCTCTTTTTGCTTGATCATATCCTCCACCTGGTTTTGCGTTGCCCCCAGCAAGTACAACTTGTTATTTGCAGACTCGATGAGGTTGATGTTACCTGGATCGCTTTCGATCAGGTACAACAGTTCGCGCTGCGCAGTAAGCAATTCAGGGCTATAGATTTCCGCAACTTTCTGTCCTTTTCGCACGATTTGAAACGCATATTTAAGAAAAACTCTTTCCAATCGTCCGCCAATCCTTGCCGGTATCGTATAGATGTTCCGTGTATCGTATGTCACTATGCCATGTGCCTCTGTCAAAACCGGCATCGATTTAAATTCCCCTTTGGTGGTTTTAACAGAAGCCACTACAACTTCGTTAGGAGGTTTGATTAGTCTTGCAATCTCCTCCGTAATCCTTACTTCCTCACCCGAACGTGCTTTTCGTACCAGGTCCATCCCACAAACCGGGCAATTCCCGGGCTTGTCCTGAATGACGCTTGGATGCATGGGGCAGGTATACTGATCCTGATTTGCATGATCTTTGTTTTGTGTGCAAGCGGCTACAATCAATAGTAATAGAATTACTCCCCACTTTCGACTGCCCATAGAGGGCTGTGGACAGAGGGCCATGGACTGTGGACTATGGACTATGAACTGTTTACCCTTTTTCAATTTGTTTCTCATAGTTCACTATCATTTCGTAATACTTCTGAACCGTTTCCAGATATTGGATCTGCGTCATGTTAAGTGTTTCCCAGGCATCAATAACAATAGGCAGCTCTTCCTTGTTTTCTTCATACGCGAGCATGAGCGACTCATAATTTTTGCGAAGGGCAGGGATGATGCGCTCTTCATAATTTTCAATTTGTTTGCTCAACGTATTGATCTCTGTTACCATACTACCGGTCATTCCCCGGAGTTCATTCAAGATGGCCGCACGTTCACTTTGCATAGCTTCAATTTCCTTGCTCATCCCCTGTATGTTTGATTTATACATTTTGGAAGACCAGGGTGCAATTGGGATGGAGATCATTCCTATTAACATGAATTGGCTTGGCATTCCTTCTCCCCGGGGTATCATGTGGTTAAAGCTCAGATTGAAATCAGGTTTCGACTGATAGTTCTCCAATACCCGACTGAGCCTCATGGTCTGAATGCTCTTATCAATTCTGCGTATATCGCTCCTGTTTTCAGCGAATGTGGCGGTATCCGCTGCTGTTGGAATAAATTGATTTTGTCGATTTACTGTATCTATCGAAAACTTAAAATCATTGGGCATATTCATCAGCTGATTCAGCAGGATATTTTTCTGAATGATCTGGTTGTCGTTCATCAAAATCATGTTGCGTACTTCTTGAAGCCTCCCTTCTGCTTTATAAATATTGCCCAGTTTGCCTTGATTGTACGGATAGCGCAACTGGGCAATTTTTAGAACCAGGCCAATGATCTCTTCATTTTCCTTAAGGACGATTTTCTTTTTCTCCAGCACTATCCATTGATAGTAGGCTGTTTTCGCCTGCGCGCGGAGCTCGTTGAAAACGTATGTTCCACTTGCTTGTTCAATGGCCGCCTTCGATTCCAAATAACCCTGATTTGCCTTTAGCTTCGCAGGATTACTAATTTTTTGCTGCACCGAAAGCATGATCTGACCCTTATCCCGTGGATCTTCAACTTGGCTATACGGCAACATCCATAATCCGCCACCTACTTCTGGGGCCATCCAACTTCTTGCACCCTTGGCATACTCATTCATGGCGTTTGCCCGCAAGCTGTAGCTCTTTAACATTGGGTTTCTTTCCTTCACCACAGAGAGAATGCTGTCAAGGGTAATAACTTGTGCAGGGGAGTCAACTATAAATAGTACAAGAGTTACACTCAGAATAATTGACAATCGACAATTGACAATTGACAATTTTTTTAGTCTAATGTTTGACATCATGTACTTCAAGTTTACCGAATTTTCTTAATTCATATTCTTTCGTCATCAAAAAGATGAGTGGCGTTACCAGCAGGATGTGCGTAGAGGAGGTGAGCACACCACCGATCATCGGCAATACAATCGGCTGCATAACATCGCTGCCTACGCCCGTGGCCCATAACACAGGTACCAAACCAAATAAGGCAACACTCACCGTCATCAACTTCGGCCGAAGACGTTTCGCTGCACCGGCAATAACAAATTCTCTTAATTCTTCTTTTGAAATCGTTTCACTGCTATTGCCTCTCAACTTCACCAATTGCTGCATGGCATCGTTCAGGTAAATCACCATCACCACACCGGTTTCCACAGCTATACCGAATAAGGCAATAAAACCAACGGCTACGGCCACCGATAGATTAACGCCATAGAAATAAACCATGTAGGCACCACCGATCAGCGCGAAGGGAACCGTAATCAGGCTAAAGAATGCCTCACGGATTGATTTGAATGCAAGGTACAGCGATACGAAAATAATGAGCATCACTACCGGGAGAATCACCATGAGTGTTCGCTTTCCGCGAATCAGGTTTTCATATTGCCCGCTCCAGTGCAGGTAATACCCATTGGGCAGTACACCCATTTGGTTGTTATGCTCTTCAATGGCCTCTTTCACGGTTCTTCCCAGATCACGATCTCGAACGTTATACAGCACAGCT
>JANPES010000214.1:0-7056 GCA_031423035.1 Cyclobacteriaceae bacterium
ATTTGATCCATGAAGGCCTTCGGCGCATCCTTGAACAGGAGGTGCGCCTCATCGAGGAAGAAAACAAGTTTAGGTTTGTCGAGGTCACCGGCTTCTGGCAATGCCTGGTAAATTTCCGCGAGCAATGAAAGCATAAATGTAGAGAACAACGCAGGTTGCTGCTGCACATCGGATACGTTTAGGATGCTGATAACGCCGCGGCCGTCCACTTTCTCCAGCAGGTCGTTAATATCAAATGACTTCTCGCCAAAGATTTGATTGATTCCCTGTTGCTCCAGGGCAACGATCTTCCTCAGAATGGTTCCGGCCGTAGCCGGCGATATCTTTCCATAGTTCTCTTTGATTTCAGCGGCCCCTGCCCCGTCCGACAGGTAATTGAGAACCTTCTTCAGGTCATTCAAATCAACGATGGGGAGCTCTTTGTCATCAGCATACTTGAAGAGAATCATCAGCACACTGCTTTGCACATCATTCAGTTCAAGGATTTTGCTCAGCAGAACAGGACCAAACTCAGTTACGGTAGCCCGCATTTGAGCCCCCAGCTTGCCACTGAGTGAATAGAGCTCGATCGGGAAAGCGGTAGGCTTATACGTTAACGCTAGCGCTGTTGAACGTTCGAGAATTTTCTCATTGGCTACGCCTTCCATGGCGATTCCAGACAAATCTCCTTTCATGTCGGGCATGAAAACAGAAACACCCGCCGAGGACAACTGTTCGGCGATCAGCTGCAGGGTCCGTGTTTTCCCGGAGCCTGTTGCGCCTGTCACCAGTCCATGCCGGTTCATCATGCGCAACGGAAGGTTGACTTTTGAATCACCCACAATTTCTTTTTCATATACACCAGCCCCCAAATAGATGGAGGCACCCGCAATTGCGTAGGAAGTGTTTATGGCCGAAGTAAATTTTTCCTTTGACATCATTTTGTGGTTTATTCAGTTTCAGACAACCGAAACTGCAATCGTGAAAAAACACCTACCTAGTTACCAGTTTTCATGCGTTGTTCAAAATCAAAATACAATGCATTCGCACGAAGGCAGTGGCTTGAAATGTCCAGAAATGGTATATTTGATAAACCACTACAGACCATGATCCGATTCCGATTCGTCCTTTTTATTTTCGCATTTTGTCCCGGTTTCAGCCAGACTTCAGTTTCTCCTGAACAAGCTATCTTGACTCTTGAGGGTCAGCATGTCGAAGCCATTGGCGCGAGAAATCACGATGTCCTGGTGAGTCTGTATGATGATCAATATCATGGGATCCTTGCTTCAGGTCAGACGGTTGACAAGACCAAAATGGTTGAATTTCTGGAAACAAGCAGCCCGCACATCTTGGTGGGCGTTGAAGGCCTCAAGGTAGTCGTGTATGGAGCTGTGGCGGTAGTAACCGGTAAAACAGTAAACCGAAGTAAATCTGGCACAGTAATCGGGCAATCCCGTTTTATCCGGGTCTATTTAAAAAAAGGCGATCAATGGAAGATTGTTGAAAGTCAGGGTACCGTGATTATCCAGGAATAATCAGTGTTAGCGGATTCAAGGAATTAAAGGATTGATTTGAGGACTCCAATGGATTGACTTGCAGACTATGTCAAGGGCGAAAAAATCTTCAATCTTTAAATTCAGAAAATCCTGATCCTTTTTTGTAGTTTTCTTTTTCCAATCCAATCCTATGAAGAAGTTAATCCTTGTTTTGCTTGTCCTGTCCGTTCGTGTCGCAGCACAAGATGTTGTAAAGAAAGCGCCCGAAGTAAAAGAGGGTGACGGCCCCTATCCGCAACTCATTATCCGGGGAGTCATGCTCATTGATGGTACCGGCTCACCACCAGTGGGCCCAGTGGATATCGTTGTACGCCAGAACAAGATCGTCAGCATCGCAAGCCTGGGGCTTCCCACGCCCGGAATGGCAAGCTCGTCGAACAGGCCAGCACTTGAATCCGGTGGAAAAGAACTGAACTGTGAGGGGATGTACCTTCTTCCCGGCTTCGTCGACATGCATGGCCACATCGGCGGTGGCCAGGCGCCGGATGCCGAATATGTTTTCAAACTTTGGATGGCTCACGGCATCACCACCATCCGTGAGCCCGGATCAGGCAACGGCCTGGCATGGGTGCTGGACGAGAAAAACAAGAGCGCACAAAATCTCATCACCGCTCCCCGCATTAAAGCCTACGCAACTTTTGGTTCGGGATCAAAGGAGCCCATCCGTACGACGGAACAGGCAAAGGCCTGGGTCAATGAAAACAAAATCAAAGGAGCCGATGGCATCAAGTTTTTCGGAGCCGCGCCAGAACTCATGGATGCTGCCCTTCGTGAAAACAAACGACTGGGCCTGCGTAGCGCTTGCCACCATGCCCAACTCGGAGTGGCCCGGTGGAATGTACTTCAGTCGGCAGCGGCAGGACTAACCACGATGGAGCACTGGTATGGATTGCCTGAGGCGATGCTCACCAGTTCGACCATTCAGAACTACCCCCTCAACTACAACTACTCCAACGAACAGAATCGGTTCGAAGAAGCCGGCCGCTTATGGAAACAGGCTGCCGCTCCTTTTACCCCAAAGTGGAATGCCGTGATGGACTCGTTACTGAAAATGGATTTCACGCTGGACCCTACTTTTGATACCTACGAAGCCGCCCGCGATCTACACCGTGCACGCCGCCAGGAGTGGCATGAGACATACACCCTGCCGAAGTTGTGGGCCTTCTATCAACCCAGTCGCATCGCCCATGGATCGTTTTGGTTCTCGTGGGGAACAGAACAAGAGGTTTCCTGGAAAGAAAACTTCCGGCTATGGATGACCTTCGTAAATGAATACAAAAATCGTGGTGGTCGGGTGACCGCTGGTTCCGACAACGCTTTCATTTTCCAGTTGTATGGCTTTGGATATATCCGTGAGCTGGAGTTGCTGCGCGAAGCAGGATTCCACCCGCTGGAAGTTATACGTTCAGCGACCTTGTATGGCGCTCAGGCGCTGGGCATGGAAAAAGAAATTGGATCTGTGGAGATAGGCAAACTTGCGGACTTCGCCATTATCGACCAAAACCCGCTGGAAAACCTCCAGGTATTGTACGGCGTCGGCGCAATCAAATTAATGGATGACAACACGGTGAAACGCGTAGGAGGAATCAAATACACCATCAAGGATGGCATCATCTACGATGCAAAGAAACTCCTGGCCGACGTAAAAAAGATTGTTGACGATGAAAAGGCCAAGGCTGGTTTTGTATTGAAACAACCCGGAATGAACTAACATGACAAAAAGAATATTTATCTTAAGCGTGCAAGGAGCTGGTTGATTCGTTCGCACATACGTCAAATAACGCCACCATGAAACCCGCAGTAGTTGTCATTGGCGCCGGCATCAACGGCCTGGTCGCCGTGCATTACCTCCGGAAAGCCGGCTGTCAGGTCACCCTGCTCGAACGGGCCGATCGCGCCGGGGGCGCTTGCATCTCCGAAGTCGCGACCGTCAACGGCCACACCCAGCATTACGCCCTCGGGGCTTCCGTCCTCGGCTTGATGCCGGATTTCATCTTTCGGGAAACCGGGCTGGCGGAGCGGCTCGAGACCTTCGTTCCAAACCTAGCAAAGCGCGTCTACTTCCCATCGAAGGATGCCAGTGCCTGGATCTATCGCGACCCGCACGAGCTGGACCGGGAGCTGAAGTCCCGTTGGGGCGAGCGCGGCGATGTCTCCGGCTTTCGCGCCGATGAGGCGAAGGTGGTGGCTTACCTGCAGGAGGGCTATCGCACCGCAACGCCGCCCAATCTCACGGCCGCGCGGGACCGCCTGGGGGACACGCTCACCCGGCTTTGGATCAGCGGCAGCGCGATTGATCTGTTCAGCCACTACTTCACCGCGCAGCACACCAAGATCTATATGGGGATGACGGTAACCGAGAGCGGTCCGGTATCTCTCCATGAGCCGTATTCTGCCTTTACCCTCCCGGTGATGGATTCCGGTTCCGTCTTCGATGGCTACTATGGCTTCGTCAAGCCGGGCATCTGGCGGGTAGCCGAAGAGCTGGCGCAGATCAATCGCGAGATCGGGGTCGACATCCGGCTTGGTGCCGAGGTCGAACAAGTGGACCCCGAGCGCGGCATCGTGCACTACCGCTCGGAGAGACGAACCCACACGTTGCCGTTCGACCATCTCCTGCTGGCGACCGATCCGATGACGGCGGCTCGATGCGTGGGCGATACGGTGATGACCGGCGCCGTCGAGCGCAACCGGTTCCTCGGAAGCAGCGGCAAGCTGACGCTGATGTTTCGGCAACCGGTGCGATGGAAGGAAGGGACGACAGCCGACGGAGGCGACACGGTCTTCCGCTTCATCTTCGCAGTCGAGTCGCTGGCCGACTACGAGCGGGCCACACTCCGAGTGACGACGGGCGAGGCCGACTACGCGCCCGGATTCATCCAGATCTACTGCGAAGGTGCCGCGATGCGTCAGCTCGGCCTGGCCGAGCCGTTTGATCGGCTGACATTATTTTTCAAAAATGTGGCGCTCAATCAGCGGGGCGAGCTGTCGCCGGAAGTGGAAGCGGCAGTCAAGGCGCAAGTCTTCGCCCACATCGCCAACCCGGAGGATTGCGTCTGGAGCCGGCTGCTACTGCCCCGCGATCTGCAGCAGCTCTTCCACTTTCCTGGTGGCAACATCGATCACACCATGTTGGTCGGGGGGCAGACCTTCTTCGAGCGGCAATATTCCGTCGACCCCGAACGACACTTCTATCAGTTTGGCAGGTGGGCCAATCTCGCCTACTGCGGCGCGGGCGCCTATCCCTGCGGCTCGATCGCCGGCACGCCGGGATACATGTGTGCCCAACAGCTGCTGCGGGAACTGAAGATCGTAGACGATGAGAAAACAAAGACTAAATCTGTATTGAAACAACCCAACACAACAATATGAAATACACTTTCCTCTGCCTCAGCCTTGCTCTTATCCTAACAGCCTGCGGATCTTCTGAAAAGAAAGAAGCTGCTCCGGTTGTGGTGTCACTACTGGGTAAATCCTTTTATGAACCTTCCCGTTCAGAGAAAGTTCAGGCCCGACTGGACAATGACCTTAGCTTGGCCAAATCCAATTGGGAAGCTGACCCATCCGAAGATAATTTCATCTGGTACGGCCGGCGGCTTGGATACCTGTCTCGGTTCCAAGAGGCCGTCGATGTGCTGACCACAGGAATTGAGAAGTTCCCGCGCTCTGCTAAACTCTATCGGCATCGTGGCCATCGTTTCATCTCCTTGCGCCGCTTTGACAATGCCATTGAGGATCTGACAAAAGCCAGCGCACTGATGTCGCCGGAACCTTTGGAAATTGAACCCGATGGTGTTCCCAATGCAATCAACACACCGTTGTCCTCAACTCAGTTTAACGTGTACTATCATCTCGCGCTGGGCTATTACCTGAAGGGAGATTTTGTTGCAGCTGAGAAAGCTTACCTCGAGTGCCTTAAAACGTGCAACAACGACGACCTGCTCGTCGCAGTTGTTGACTGGATGTACATGACGTATCGACGGGAGGGAAAATTGGATTCAGCAAAGTCAATCCTTACGCGTGTAACCGATTCGATGAACATTGTTGAGAACGACTCCTACTATAATCGTTGCCAGATGTATCAGGGGAAATTATTGCCAGATTCATTGCTTCGCGTACCCATGTCCGACCTCGACCAGGCGGATCTTGTAGCGGCTACGCAGGGATATGGGGTTGGCAACTGGTTTCTCTACAATGGGGATTCGGCGAAGGCACGGTCAATTTTTGAACTTGTCGTGGGCGGCAAATATTTTGGAGCTTTCGGATTTATTGCCGCTGAAGCAGAATTGGCCCGGTGGGAGAAATAGTCTAAAGTTTAAAGTTTAAGGTTGTCGTGTGTTTGACGTTTTTCTGGTGATTTCTGGCGTTACTTCGTGTAAAATTCAACATCATGATACGGAACGTTATTTTCCTACTCCTTTTTTTCGCGAGCTGTACCAGCAAACAAAAGGAACAATTGCCCATCATCTACTTGACTGAAGCCGGTGCCATTGGCGGCTATGACCCAGTTGCTTTTTTCACTGAGCAGCAGCCTGTCAAGGGAACTAAAGACCTCACCTATACCTGGCAGGATGCTGCGTGGCATTTCTCAAACGCGAACAATCTGGAGGCCTTCAAAGCAGCGCCTGAAAAATATGCACCTCAATATGGCGGCTACTGTGCTTACGGTACTGCCGACGGCCATCTGTCGCCTACCCAACCGGAAACGTGGACCATTCTGGATGATAAACTCTATTTCAATTACAACATGGCCGTAAAGGAAAAGTGGTCCGGGAATCAGAAAAACTACATCGAGCAAGCGGATAAAAATTGGCCGGGACTGAGCGGAAAGTAAGGAGGTTACAAGATACAGGTGGCAGGGTGACCCGTAGAGTCGACCGGAAGCTTGAATGCTGAGTCCTGTAACTTGAGACCTCTTTTTACACCACTGGCATTTCTCCCCAATTCATCAATGCTTACTTTGTGGGCTCTACTTAACAAGAGCCATGAAAAAATTCATTCTATTTCTGCTGATCTGCGCACCCTTCCTGTGTCTTTCACAACCCGATTATTTCTATCCGACATCTAAGGCCTTTAGTAAGAACATCCCCACGCCTGAGGCATTCCTGGGGTATGCCATCGGCACCCATCATACCCGGCACGACAAGATCGTGGAGTATTTCAAACTACTTGACCAACTGTCGGACCGGTTTACCCTGGAAGAAATCGGGCAAACGGTTGGCCACCGGGTGCAGATCGTCGCCAAGATCACGTCACCTGTCAATCATGCACGCCTGGAAGAAATCCGAAAGAAGAACCTTGACAATAGTGCTGACATTCCATTAATCATCCAGCTTGGGTACAATGTCCATGGCAACGAACCCTCCAGTTCCGAAGCCGCGATGATTACCGCATACTACCTGGCAGCCAGCGAAGACGAAGAGACAACCCGCTGGCTCAACGACCTGGTGATTCTGCTTGATCCGGTCTACAACCCCGACGGCCGTGACCGCCACACCCATTGGGCCAACATGCACAAAGG
>JANPES010000215.1:0-4940 GCA_031423035.1 Cyclobacteriaceae bacterium
CAACGATCCACCAGAAGCGGAGGGCCTTTAATGATAGCGATGTGGTTCTATGTTTAGCCATTCATCAAAGTTCGATGGTTTTACAAAACGCTTCCGCCAACACAAGGTCCTTATGCAGTAAGCGGTCTGTTTCCATAAACGGCACCGTCGCCCGAAAAGTATGAACTAATTCTTCCAGTTTGGGTGAACTCTTCAATGGGCGGCGGAATTGTAATGCTTGCGCTGCCGTAATCAGTTCTATGGCCACGACGCCGTAGACATTCTGTACAACGCGATACGCTTTCAAAGCCGCGTTTGCTCCCATGCTCACATGATCCTCTTGCCCATTGGAGGATACAATGGAGTCCACAGAAGCTGGCGTGCAAAGTTGCTTGTTCTGGCTAACCAGGGAGGCGGCAGTATATTGAGGCATCATCAGGCCCGAGTTAATACCGGGATTGGCCACCAGGTAATTGGGCAAATCGCGGGACCCGCTTATCAATTGATATGTGCGTCTTTCGGAAATACTCCCAAGTTCCGCCACAGCAATGCACAGGAAGTCGAGTGCGAGGGCCAATGGCTGGCCATGAAAATTGCCGGCGGAAATGATGGCGTCATCTTCCGGGAACACATTGGGATTGTCGGTTACGCCATTTACCTCGGCGAGAATAACCCGTGTGCAATAGTCAAGGGCATCCAGACTGGCTCCATGCACTTGCGGGATGCAGCGGAATGAATAAGGATCCTGTACATGTTTCTTTGGTTGTACTATCAATTCACTTCCTGCAAGCAGGTTTCGGATTTCTTCTGCTATCAGTCCTTGTCCTACTTGTGGGCGGATGGCGTGAACTTTTTTATCGAACGGTTCGAGACGGCCATCGAAAACATCAAGAGAGAGGGCGCCAATCCGATTTGAGAGTTTCAGCAACCGGTGGGCATGTAATACACACCACGTACCAAAGGCTGCCATCAACTGGGTTCCGTTTAGTAGTGCAAGACCTTCCTTGGGTTTGAATTGGATTGGTTGCCAGTCAAAGCGTTTTAGAATCTCCATAGAAGAATACGCCAGCCCATCTACGCGAACTTCGCCGAGTCCGATTAGTGGAAGGGAAAGATGGGCAAGCGGAGCCAGGTCGCCGGAAGCGCCCAAAGAACCCATTTCATATACGATGGGGAAAACCTGGTTGTTAAACATGTCGATGAGGCGCTGGACCGTCTCCAACTGAACGCCGGAATATCCGTATGAGAGTGACTGCACTTTCAAAAAAAGCATAAGCCGAACGATCTCGTCCGGAATGGCAGGCCCCATTCCGCAGGCATGCGACTGCACCAGGTTATTCTGAAGGCGCTCAAGTTCTTCAGCGGGGATGTTTTTGTTATAAAGTGAACCGAATCCGGTGTTGATTCCGTACAGCGGCCCCGTCGCGGAAGTCAGCTTCTTGTCCAGGTAGCCCCGGCATCGGAGAATCATTTCCTTCGACTCGGCGCTTAAAGACAATGTGCATTCCTCATCTAAGAGCATTTGCAAATCACGCAATAGGAGGGGGCTTGAAGAAATGCTATGCTGGACCACGGCTACAGGGTTGAGATAAAATGATCGAGCGTGACCATGTGCTGTTCACCTGACTTCATATTCTTGACAGCCAGAACACCCGATTTCATTTCTTCGCTGCCGATCACGACACAATAGGGTATCTTCCTACGATCCGCATATTCCAATTGTTTCTTCAATTTGGTACTGTCGGGATAAATTTCAGCAGCAATGCCTTTTGAGCGCAGGGTATGGGCGATTGTCATTCCATGTCGAAGACAGGATTCGTCGAGGTGGCACACCAGCACGGTGGAGGAACGTTGTGTCTCTTCCGGAAACAGGTTCAGTTCCTCCATGGCATCGTACAGCCGGTCAACACCAAAAGAGAAACCCACACCGGACCTTTTTTCCTTTGCGTCGAACACGGCGGTCAGGTTATCATATCGTCCACCACCGCTTACGCTGCCTACGGCCACACCATGAATCTTAACTTCGAAAATGCATCCCGTGTAGTAACTCAACCCACGGGCCAATGAGATGTCTAACTCGACGTTTTTGCATGAGCCACCAAAAGTGCTGACATAATCCAGCACCTGTTCCAGGTCATTCACACTCTTGATCGCCCTTTCATGGGAACCAAGGCGCTGTTTAAGAAGGGCTATCTTCTTATCCGAGTTTCCCTGGATGTGGAGCAACTCAAACAGGGAAGAAAGCGCATCGGAAGAAAAGCCTTTTGCCGTGAGTTCCTCCTTAACTTTCTCTTCTCCAATCTTGTCGAGTTTGTCTATCGCGACGAACAATTGACCCTCTTGGTCACCGGCGCCGGCGAGTCCGGCGATTGCTGCGAGGACTCCACGGTGGTTGACTTTGATTGTATAGTTAATGATTCCGAGGCGACTGAAGACGTCGTTGATCATCAGGATAATTTCCGCTTCGCACACAAGTGAATCTGTGCCGACTACATCGGCATCACATTGGTAGAATTCCCGGTATCGGCCTTTTTGCGGTCGGTCGGCGCGCCACACCGGTTGAATTTGGAAACGCTTGAACGGGAATGTGATCTCATGGCGGTTCATCACCACATATCGGGCGAAAGGAACGGTAAGGTCATACTTCAGTCCTTTTTCAGCGATTTCAGGGATCAAAAGCCTGGAATCTTTGGATGCCAGCAGCCCAGGGTCAGCGTCCTTCATGAAGTCTCCTGAATTAAGAATCTTGAACAACAGTTGATCTCCTTCCTCGCCATACTTTCCGGTAAGGGTAGATAAGTTCTCCATGGCCGGGGTCTCCAGCGGAAGGAAGCCATAGCGCTCAAATACCGAGCGAATTGCATTGAAGATAAACTGGCGTTTAGCCATCACAGCCGGTCCAAAGTCCCGGGTTCCTTTGGGGAGAGTAGGTTGATCCATAATTAATGGTGCCAAGTTAATCACTACACCACAGATTCATTGATTTTGTGGCTCGCCCGAAATAATCTCGGTCAGCATGCCTTAAAAACTGGAAATCTGATTAGTTTTGCACCCTTTAAAATACAATATCATGTCTGTAACCCGATTAAAGCGCAAGAACCGTAAGGACAAGGCAAAATCTGCCCGCAGAAGGCAAACCCTGAAGATTCAGGGCTTCAAGCCAGTTGCCAAGGGCATCGATATTGAGAAGATAAAAGAGGAATTCAAGGCGAAGAAAGCCGCGAAGAAGTAATCATTTCGTTGGTTCGATAGTCTGCGGATTGTTAGGCGTTGTTGCCTCAGTGCATTTCTCCGCGTTTCCCTAGTTCAATCACCTCCATTTTTTTGATTTTTCCTGCTTCGATTTCCATACGAAGCATGGTTCGGATTTGGTGGAATCCTTGTTGCCCGGCTGCCCCAGGATTAATATAGAGCATGCCCCGTGCATCATCCCTTTTCACTTGCAGAATATGTGAGTGGCCGCAGATAAATACATCGGGCTGTTTTTCCTTCAGTAATTTTTTGATGCGCGGATTGTACTGCGGCGGCTTGCCGCCGATATGTGTCATCCATACGGTAAGGCCATCACACTTCAGCCAGAGATCTTCCGGAAAGCGCGCGCGCAACAAAGCGTCATCAATGTTTCCGTACACGGCTCGGACAGGTTTTATTTTTTCCAGGTCATCAATCACTGAAACATCGCCGATATCCCCGGCGTGCCAGATCTCATCGCATTGCGAAAAATGTTTGACGATGGTTGGGTCGAAGTACCCATGGGTGTCGGAGAGAAGGCCGATGGTCAATTTGAGAATTTGGGAATATTTGGGAATTTGAGAATTGGGCCTGTTATCGACCAAGGATGGAGTCGAGCGCCAGGTCGATTTCGGTGATGTTTTTGTAGGCGTTGTTGCTCAGCACAATACTCGTTTTGTCGACATCAATGAAGCGGACGATTCGGGTGGAGTAGCCGGGGTTGGAGCCGGTGTGCCAGATTTTTCGGCCCAGTGTTGGGTGATTGTCAACTGTCCAGCCAAACCCGTAGTTGGATAGCGAATCATTATTCAGTCGGAAGGAAGTGAATGCCTCTGCCAAAGTCTCTTTCCGAATCATTGTCTCACCGTACAGGGCGCGATCCCAGCGTAATAGATCAGCCGTGGTTGAGCTCACACGACCGGGACCTTTTCGGTTGCCAAGCCAGACGATGTAATTGGATGCCGGGAATGAATCAGCGCTGACATAGCGGGCTTTCTCAGGAACATAGATATACCCGTGGGCGAAATTGTCTATAGTAGCTTTTTCTTCCAGTGTGCGGATGTCCGTAGACTTCATCCTTGCAGGTTTGAATATGCGTTCGCGGCACATCACAATGAAATCCACTCCAGAAGCTGCTTCCGCTATGCTGGCAAGCAAGACATAACCTGTGTTGCTGTATTCGTATTTCTCTCCGGGATTAAAAAGCTGAGCGGGGTGATATTCCTTCAGATATTCAATGATATCCTCGTTGCCGGCAACCTTAGACTTGTCCCAATATTGATCCATGATACGCTGGTAGTCCGGAAGACCCGACGTGTGGGTGAGGAGGTGTCTGATGGTTATGCCGGGATAAGGCAATCCGGGAATATATTTTTCCAGCAAATCTTCGTAGTTGAGTTTGCCCTCTTCTTTCAGGATCATAATGATCATTGACGTAAATTGCTTGGAGACGGATGCCAATTCGAATACAGTTCCGGTATCCAGCAGAATCTTGTTTTCAAAACTCAGATAGCCAAAAGCTTTATGGAAGACAGGGTTCCCTTTTTCTGCAATAAGAACTACGCCATTGAATTCAGGGTGAAGGGCGAAAAGTGAATCGACTTTCGTTGCCAGGGGATTGACAGACTCCCTCGGCGGCCTACAGGCAGAAGTGAGACAGAGAAGGAGAATGAAAGAAAGGGTAACGCGCATGTTATTGGATTTTCTTTTTCAAGTCTTGAAGGTACTGG
>JANPES010000216.1:0-14538 GCA_031423035.1 Cyclobacteriaceae bacterium
AGTTGGGCTCTCTTCCCTTACTTTGGACCTTTGTGATCATGGAGCCGACAACACAGTTGAGCAAATGTCATTGCATTGAGGTTTTGGCTAAAAGGGCCCAGGTTCGATCCACTTGGATGAATCGAAAAAGGAGTTCTAAAAACGTTAACTTAGCATACTGAAAATGAGAACACCAATGGAAGGGATTAACTACCTGACGGATGACAAAAATGAGAAGATAGCCGTCCAAATCGACTTACGTAAATACGGAGAGCTATGGGAGGACTTTTATGACAGTTTGATTGCTGAACTGCGTAAGGACGAAGAAAAAATCCCATTGGAAGAGGTTATCCGTAATCTTATGGCTAATGGAAAGTTGACAGAAGATGTATAGAGTCATGGTGAGCAGGACGGCTTCGAAAGAGCTGGCCGACCTACCGACACAAGTTTTGAACCGAATCATACCTGCTATCAAAAAACTGGGGGAGAACCCACGGCCGCCAGGGTCGAAAAAGTTAAAAGGAGCACATGACTCCTGGCGCATCCGGATAGGAGATTATCGGGTTATCTACACCATTGACGACATGATTCGGATAATCGATGTTCGCAAGGTCGGACATCGGAATGATGTTTACGAATAGACCTCCAACCGTCATGCAGCGAATCCTGAGTGTATCCGTAAATTTGAGTATGCGTAAGACATTTCAGTTTACGGCGGTCATTGAGCGGGAAGGTGATGGGTATGTCTCTTCTTGCCCCGAACTTGATATCGCCAGTCAGGGAGAAACTGTGGAGATTGCGACGGAAAACCTCAAGGAAGTTGTGGAGCTCTTTTTCGAATCAGCATCACACCAGGAGATCGTAGAGCGGGCAAGTTGGGTATAGAATACCGGGGAATCACTAGTTTAATTTTCGCCCCCCAGTGGGTCGGGAGTTTCCTCCTGACCCATCGAAGGCATACGAGTAATGCGAAGTGCACCCCAGCTAAGGCGCATACACACAATGTTGGTAGCTGTTGGCCTACTTCGTAAGCTGTTTCCAGGGCTTTGACTGAAGTACCTCAGTCAGCATTTCATTCTCCTTCTTGGCTTCGTATCGTGAGCCATTCATCCAACCAGAATCTGTGTTGGTATTGACCAGGTGGACGCTATTTTTGCAATCCTTTATTTCGAAGACAACTGGTATGACTTCAATCTCTTTGTCTGAATAGCCAGTAACATTGTAATCAACATCTTGAATTTCAACTACTCTTTTTTTGTCAAATCTTAGTGTCAGTTGCGATTTGTTGATTAGTTTAGATAGGTTCCGGTTAAATAAATATCTCCTGAGATGCATCTATCGACAAGTGCAAAGTGCCTATTAGGCAGAAAAATCAGATCACCTGAATCACAGTCTCCTTGAGGGGTGGCCTCGCAATCCCAAAACTCAAGCGCAAGAACATATACTTGGTTTACAGAGATTTGACCGCGGGTACACCCTGGAAGCTAAAGACCAGAATTAGGGTAATGGTATACTTCATATGGCCAATTGCTACCAACGGAGTACTTCTAACTCCTCCCTACTTCATCGTCGAAAAATCAAACGAAGTCTCCAAGAACTTAGTCGTGAACTTTCCTGAACGGAAGACAGCATTGTCCATCAGTGCCAGGTGAAAAGGAATCGTGGTCTTCACTCCCTCAATCACAAACTCACTTAGCGCACGTTTCATACGGGTTATTACTTCATCACGAGACTGACCTGTGGTGATCAGTTTCGCAATCATTGAATCGTAATTGGACGGAATGGTGTAGCCGGCATAAACATGGCTATCTACACGAACGCCGTGACCGCCTGGCAGGTGGAGGTTGAGAATTTTCCCGGGAGACGGGCGGAACCCGTTCTTGGGATCCTCAGCGTTAATCCTGCATTCCATCGCGAACAGGTTCGGAAAATAATTCCGGCCTGAAATGGGAACACCCGCAGCTACTTTGATTTGTTCTTTAATGAGGTCGTAATCCGTGACCTCTTCGGTAATGGGATGCTCCACCTGGATGCGCGTGTTCATCTCCATGAAATAAAAGTCGCCGTGCTTGTCGACGAGAAACTCAATGGTTCCTACGCCTTCGTAGCTAATCGCTTTAGCACCTTTAATAGCCGCTTCACCCATTCGCTCGCGCAGTTCCTGGTTGACGATGGGTGATGGAGTTTCTTCCACGAGTTTCTGATGACGTCGTTGAATAGAACAATCACGTTCAGAAAGATGACAGGCTTTTCCGTATTGATCCCCGACGAGTTGGATTTCAATGTGCCGGGGTTCTTCTACGAATTTCTCCAGGTAGAGGCTGTCATTTCCAAAAGAAGCACCCGCTTCGCGACGCGCGTCATCCCATGCTTTTTTGAATTCAGACTCATCGTTGATGATCCGCATGCCTTTGCCACCACCACCTGCAGTGGCTTTAACGATAACAGGGTACTTGATTTCTTTGGCAATCTTGATGCCTTCCTCGATCGAGGACAAGAGGCCGTCGGAACCGGGAATAACCGGAACGCCGGCTTTCTTCATGGTATCCTTAGCTGTTGCCTTGTCGCCCATGAGATTGATCATGGCTGGTGTAGGGCCAATGAACTTGATGCCATACTCCTGGCAGACTGCGGAGAACTCGGCACGCTCTGACAAGAAGCCGTATCCTGGGTGAATGGCATCGGCGTTGGTAATTTCTGCTGCCGAAATGATCCGGGGAATGTTCAAGTAGGATTCTTTGCTGGGCGGGGCACCAATACAAACAGCCTCATCGGCAAACCGTACGTGCAGACTCTCTCTGTCTGCTGTGCTGTAGACGGCTACTGTTTTGATATCCATCTCCTTGCAGGTACGAATAATCCGCAGCGCAATTTCTCCCCGATTGGCAATTAGTATCTTCTTAAACATGACCGTGATTTACAGGATTCTCAGGATGGTGTCAAATTGATATTCTGTGCAATCGGAACCTAATCTGGGTCTACGACAAACAGTACCTGATCGTATTCCACCGGCGATGAGTTTTCAATCATCACTTTCACAATCGTGCCAGACACTTCCGATTCGATTTCATTGAATAGCTTCATCGCCTCGATGACGCACACGGTCTGACCCTTAGTCACTTTATCACCAACGGATACGAATGGCGGGGAGTCCGGGTTAGCTGAACGGTAGAAGGTTCCGATCATCGGCGACTTGATATCCACCGTCTTCGCCGCAGCGACTACAGGTTTTTCTGCCCTGGGCGCGGGGGCAAGAGCTACCTGGGCCACGGGAGCCTGCGTCTGCATCGTCATGCCTGAAGACTTCATCACCTTCTGGTCTGGCTCGCGCTTGACGTGAAGTTTAAGTTCCTTGGTCTCAATATTGACTTCGTTCAATCCTGATTCCGAGATGAAGTCGATAAGGTCCCTGATTTCGCTTGTTTTCATTTCAGCATTGTTTGATGATTTGTCTCCCGTCTTTCTTGCGACGGTCTTGGTCTTACCTTTTGAGGGTGTCTTGCTCATCTTGGTTATTACTTGACGCGTTCAATATAAGCACCAGTATGCGTATCTATCTTGACGTTGTCACCTGTGTTAATAAACAGGGGAACACGGATCTCAGCGCCAGTTTCAATGGTGGCTGTTTTGAGTGTGCGGGTGGCTGTATCTCCCTGAACGCCGGGTTCGGTATAGGTAACGTTCACAACAACTTGCTGCGGTGCTTCTGCAGTGATGGCGTTGGTTCCGTTTTCGAATGCGATGAGCAGAACCACACCTTCTTTGATGTAATTCACAGAATCACCCAACAGGGCTTTGTCCAGGTAGATCTGGTCAAAGGTGTCCTTGTCCATGCATACAAGACTGTCGCCGTCATTGTAAAGAAACTGATATTCTTTTGTCTCTACCCTAAGGAGATCAACGGAATCACCGGGCCGAAAACGGTTTTCCGCCAGCTTGCCATTGCGCAGGTTGCGCATCTTGATCTGATAGAATGCACGTAGGTTCCCGGGTGTGCGATGCTGCAGTTCTTCTACTTGCATGATATCACCGTTGTAGCGGATGTAGTTTCCTTTGCTTAAGTCCGAAATCGTTGCCATACCAGAGTTTGAATTTACAAATCAATTAGTCATTTACAATTGAAAGGTTTTGATGGCCAGCAGCCCTATTTTGAATTGTATGCCCACTTGACATACAGCGCACCCCACGTAAATCCGCCTCCAAAGGCAGCGATAATGAGGTTGTCACCCTTCTTTAATTTCTTTTCATAATCCCAGAGCAGGAGCGGGATGGTACCACCGGTTGTGTTGCCGTAGTGCTCAATGTTCATCATCACCTTTTCTTCTGCAAGCCCAACGCGGGAAGCGGTTGCGGCGATGATTCTTTTGTTCGCCTGGTGAGGAACAAGCCATTGGATGTCATCAGAAGTAAGGTTATTGCGTTCCGCAACCTGGGCTGCTACTTCGGCCATGTTGGTCACTGCAAACTTGTATACTGCTGAACCCTCCTGATAGACATAATGCAGGCGCTTGTCCACGGTTTCGTGAGAGGCGGGCATCCGGCTTCCGCCAGCTTTCATGTGCAGGTAGCATTCACCGGAACCATCGCTTTTGAGAATGGAATCCATGATGCCTACTTCTTCTGTCGTGGGCTCCAGCAGTACACATCCGGCACCATCGCCGAAAATGATGCAGGTTGTGCGATCCGTATAGTCGAGGATGGCAGACATTTTATCGCCACCGATAATCACTACTTTCTTATAACGCCCGGATTCGATGAAACTGGCGCCGGTAGCCATCCCATAAATAAAGCCGGAGCAAGCGGCGCTCAGGTCATAACTGAATGCATTCACCGCACCGACTTCGGTTGCCACGATGTTGGCTGTCGCGGGAAACGTCATATCAGCCGTGATGGTGGCGAAAATGATCAGGTCGATTTCTTTCGGATCAGTCCCTGTTTTAGTAAGCATATCCTTGACGGCGGCGATTCCCATGACCGAGACGCCCTGGTTGTCGCCTTTGAGGATGCGACGCTCCTTAACACCAGTGCGGGAAACAATCCACTCATCGTTGGTTTCAACCATGGTCTCAAGTTCCTTATTCGTCAGGATGTAGTCGGGGACATATCCACCGACGCCCGTGATTGCTGCTCTGATTTTTTTACTCATGAGATTGACGGATCGTAAAAAACAAATGCCCGGCCTATGGTTGAGCCGGGCTTCATTCCATGCGCATTACAGATCAGGGAGAAATATTGCATAAGGGGCTATGCCAGTACTTCCTTTTCCATCACCACGTTGCCCCTGTAATAGAGTTTCCCTTCGTGCCAAAAGGCACGGTGCGGCAGGTGGTGTTCGCCAGTCGTTGAATCGATGGCAAACTGTTTGGGCGTGGCCTTGTAGTGGGTCCTTCTTTTGTCGCGTCGCGTCTTGGAGATTTTTCGTTTCGGATTTGGCATAGCAGTTTATTTTAACTTTTTCAACTTTTCCCAGCGGGGATCAATAGTGTCCTCCTCTTTTTTTGATTCATCAACCGGCGAGGAATATACCAGTTGTATGTCGTTTTCTATGTTCTCGTTTTCCTGGAATCTTGGATGAAGCCTTTTCATCGGCAGATCGACCGTAATCAGTTCGTACAGAAATTGCCCAAGATCAAGTTTCGACTGCTCTCGGGTAATCAATACAATCTCCTCACTCAATTCCTTCTCCTCCTCACCATATTTGAACAGGATCCTGCGATCGATGTTCATTGGCAGGTCAAAAGGCTCCAGACTCCTGTCACAAACCAGGTGGGCCAGGCCGCGGATGTGGAAATTGGCTTCAATAAGCGTTTCTCCTTTGTCCAGGGTTATTTCGGCGTCAAATTGACCGCCTTCCAGCAGAGAAGTGCCATAGATCTTGAAGAAATCGTCACCGAACGAATAGTCGAAGCGGTGGGATTTCAAGCTCAGCCCTATGATGTTCACTTTGAAGTCAGCAGCCCTCATTCCATCCAAAATAAGGGCGCAAATTTATCAGGAATTTCCGGATTTAAGTGAGGATTCTTCGGTTTAGTACCCAGTAAAGGCCAGATTAGCCTAATCCGGGCTGTTTTGGCCCAGAATAACGCAAATGGCCTCTTTTGATTGATTATACCTGTTTGAAATCGCCAAGCCTGAGGTCGGAGTCGACCCTGTGGTCAAAATTTTCGATCAGGTAGTTCACCACGTTTTTTAGGTATCCCAGTTTGATGGCGATGTGCTGGGTGAAGACGATCTCGCTATCCATTACCCGGTGATCGGCCAACACAAGCTCAATGGAAGACAATAGGTAGTCGGCCTTCTGCTTCTCCGAAAGGGCTCCCAAAGACCCAATAGGCTCCGGATTGAGCATTAGCGCGTCAACATCTGCAATGGGATAATTTCGTTCCTGGGCAATCTTGTAGATCAACTCACGCTCGACTGTAGCAAATTCCCGATCGGCCATAGCCAATTGGATGAGGATGTTTAGCTTCTTCTTGGTGACGATATCCACGGATTTTGGGCTGGGAATCAAATCTAACCGTGAAACGGTTTGCTCGCCATGACGAACCGCCCAACTGACATTCCATGATTACGAATAGCCTATCTAGCTGTTCAACGGCGACGTACGCCTCTTAATAATGTCGGCTGCCAGGAATATAGCCTGTCGCAGTGAGCTTTCGTCTGCCAGGTTGCGCCCGGCAATGTTGTATGCCGTTCCATGATCAGGAGAGGTCCGAACGGTTGGCAAGCCGGCGGTGAAATTCACCCCATTTTGGAAATCGATGTATTTGAATGGGATAAGGCCCTGGTCGTGATACATTGCCAGGATGCCATCGTACTTCTCATGTTGGCCAGAAGCGAAGAAGCCGTCAGCGGGGAATGGTCCGAAAATCAACTTACCCTTACTTTTCAGATCGTTGATTACTGGTTTTATGACAGTGTTTTCCTCTTGGCCAATGAGTCCTTCGTCTCCAGCGTGGGGATTGAGGCCAAGTACGGCGATCTTTGGCTTGCTGATTTGAAAATCGTTCTTCAGGGAAAGTTCCATGAGGCGGATCTTGAGTTCAACGCGCTCGGCAGTGATGTGCTTTGATATTTCGTTGATCGGCAAATGTTCAGTGACCAGTCCGACTTTGAGTGATTCACCCACCATGAGCATGAGGCTCTCTGTAGCTTCGAAGGTTTCAGTAAGGTATTCGGTATGGCCATGGTAGGGGAAGTCTTCACCATAGACCGTATTCTTGTCGATGGGCGCGGTAACGAATCCATCCAGCAGCCCTTCTTTTACTTCTTCCACTACCTGGCGGAGCGCCATCAACGCAGCGCGGCCCGTTTCACGGGAAGGTTGACCCGGCGTAATCTTGATTTCCTCTTCCCAACAATTCACCACATTGATCGCTTTTGGGAAAAACTGACCCTTGGTTCGCACCTGGCTATAGTTAAATTCTTCCAGGTTCATCAGCTTTCGAAAATACGAAAGGACCCGTGCGTTGCCGTAGATGACAGGCGTTATGGAATTCAGAATGCGGTTATCAGCCAACGCCTTGATGACTACTTCGGGACCAATTCCGTTGAGGTCTCCAAGGGTAATGCCAATTCGGGGTTTACTGTATGGATTAGGTGCGCTCATGGTGTATCCCACGCAAGATAGGAATGATCAGGGAAAAGTAACGGCGTAAAGCCAATGACATTTTTTTCAGGCACGCTCCCGGTTAGACAGATTTGGTGTAGTTTCCCCACATGGTTCGTCCAAAGAAGTTTCTGGGTCAGCACTTTCTTAAGGACATCAACATTGCTCAAAAAATTGTTGATGCACTTGTGATTGATACGGCTGGGGCAAATCCTGTGCTCGAAATTGGTCCCGGTACGGGTGTATTGACGAAAATGCTGGTTGAGAAGTATCCGAGCCGCCTTTATCTGATTGAGATTGACCGCGAATCTGTCGAACACCTGCATAAAACCTTCCCCTCCCTGGGGCACCGCATTATTCAGGGTGATTTTCTCAAGTTGGACCTTCAGCGGCTTTTTCCGGAGCCGTTCGTCATCATTGGAAATTTCCCCTACAACATTTCCTCTCAGATATTCTTTGCGGTACTTGACCATCGTGATCGGGTAGAACAGGTTGTGTGCATGCTCCAGAAAGAAGTGGCCGATCGTTTATGCGCCAAACACGGCAGCAAGGTGTATGGCATCCTGAGTGTACTGCTTCAGGCTTTTTACGATCTGGAAAACCTCTTCAAAGTTTCGCCAGGGGTGTTTCATCCTCCGCCAAAAGTCATGTCGGCTGTCATCCGGGTGCGGCGCAACACGAGGAAGGAATTGCCCTGCAGCGAAGTACTTTTTCGAACCGTCGTCAAGCAATCATTTCAAAAGCGCCGCAAGACCTTGCGCAACGGCCTTAAACACCTAAATTTGCCAAGTTCTGTTGCGGGCATGGAGTTAATGGACAAGCGCCCCGAACAGCTCTCCGTCGAAGATTTTATTTTTCTAACGCAGTGTATCGAGCAAGGTGAAGCAATTCGTAGAGTTTGAATTAACCAAAGAATTTCGGGATCGGTTCCAGGAGGCGCTGGATCAGCGTGATCGCAACTTCATCCTGGAAAGCCTTGATGAAGTCAATCCCGTTGATATCACCGCGCTGCTGTATGAATTCAATGCGGAGGAATCCAAGTTCACACTGGATATCCTTTCACTGGATATTCGCGCTGCCATCGTCAAGGACCTGGACAGCGATACCCGGAAAGTATTTCTCAAGGAGTATACCCCAAACGAGATCAGCGACATCATCAACCTGCTGGATTCCGATGATGCAGCCGATATCCTAAATGAGTTGCCGATAAAGACGAGCGAGGAGGTCCTGGCCGGACTTGATGCAGGCGTGCGTACCCAGGTCATTGACCTGTTGCGATACGATTCAAATGTGGCCGGGGGTCTGATGGCCAAGGAACTCATCAAGGTTCGCAATCAGTGGTCCGTTGTGCAATGTGTGGAAGAGATACGCAAACAGGCTGAGCACGTCGAGAAATTCTACACGGTTTTCGTCGTGGATGAACACGACAAACTGTTGGGGAAGGTAGCCTTGCAAGACCTGGTCATCTCGGATGCCAGCAAATTAGTTGCTGATCTGATAGAGCAGGATGTTGTCTCCGTTGAGACCTACATGCCGGATGCTGAGGTGGCCGACATTATGAAAAAGTATGACCTGGAATCAGTTCCTGTGGTGAATGTGCAGGGGCAGTTAGTCGGCCGGATTACGATCGATGACATTGTTGATGTGATCACCGAACAGGCGGATGAAGATCGGCAACTCATGTCCGGGATCACGGAAGATGTGGAAGAAGATGATACCGTGTGGAAAAATACGCGAGCGAGATTGCCCTGGTTGTTGATTGGAATTTTCGGCGGTATGCTATCGGCGCGATTCATGGGGCTCTTTGAGCAGGAGCTTACCCGGATTACCGCCATCGCCTTTTTCGTTCCGCTGATACAAGCAACCGGGGGTAACGTGGGTATTCAGTCCTCATCGCTTGTCGTTCAAAGTCTGGCCAGTACTGGCTACGTGAAAGAGGGCCTTTGGCGTAGGCTAACCAAGGTACTGTTTGTGGCGCTTCTGAACGGTTTCTTCCTTTCAGTGATTGTGTTCGGTGGCAATTGGTTCCTGTTCGGCAACCAGGCATTGTCGGTAGTCGTATCCATCGCCTTGTTCAGCGTGGTTGTCTTTGCTTCCCTGGTTGGGACTGTGACGCCCCTTATCCTTGACCGCTTTGGCTTCAATCCGGCCATGGCTTCCGGGCCTTTCATCACAACCATCAATGACTTGTTGGGGCTGACTATGTACTTTCTTACGGTTATGATCCTGCTGTAGCGGGTGGCGCAAACCCATAGATCACCCGCTTGATGCCTTATCTTAACATCAGCGGATCAAAATTGAGGATCACTCCATGTCTCAACCCTAGAAATCGCTGATAGGTCAATACCTGGGACAACTGCAAGGGGCCAATGCACGCAATGGATTTTGTTTTGATGGTTACTTTCCTCTCTACCAGCCTTACTTCACCATTTATTGGACCCATGTAAGGTTCATAAGCATTTTGCAGGCCGCCGCCTGCATGGGCCCTATACATTTGATTATGATGTATCCAACTGCCGCGCAAAGGCTCATAGACCGAATCACCGAAAGATTTAACTATATCGTTGAAAAACCACTGCTTACGGCTTCTGTGGTCCTGACGCTGGTCACCTTGCTCGTCGTCGGTCTGAGTTTTCCTTACTACCTCGAAGATCCCGCCATGTTTGGCGCCCAGATATTGGCGGAGGCGCACGGAATGATTTTTGATATCGCTGTCATCGGCATTCTGCTCTTCTGGCTAAATCAACGGGGAGAAATCCGCCAGCGTATCCGGATGTATCAGGACGAAATCGATGACTTTCGGCTCATGGAATCACAGGAGGCTTCCTGTCGTACGGTGGGAAACATCAAGCGCCTCAATCGTCACCAAATTTCCCAAATCAACCTGGTCAACTCGAGTCTGCCGCGAACGAACCTGAATTACGTCAACCTGCAAGGGTCAAACATGAACTCGATCAACTTATCAAACGCTTCGTTGATCGAATCAAATCTGGAGGCGACCCGGTTGAACCAGGCTAATTTTGAAAACAGCAACCTGAACCAGGTGAATATGAAAGGGGCGTACGCAAGTGGGGCTAACTTCAAAGACGCTTTCCTGATCAAGGCTCAGCTGCAGAATGCGCTTCTGATCAAGGCGAATTTCTCGAATGCTTACCTGATGGAAGCTAATCTGCAAAACAGCTACCTGATGGGCGTTGATTTTGAGAATGCCAGCCTGTATAAGGCTGACCTTCGCGGCGCCAAGGGGCTGACCGTAGCGCAGTTGCTCAAGGCCAAAACGCTTTATTTGGTAAGGCTGGACGATGAATTGCAGCTTCAGGTACAAGCCCTCGTCCCGGAAGAGGTCCACGGGTAGGGTTTTGCTGCTATGTGCAAAAAATGTACCTTTGTTTGTGCAACAACGGTTTCGACAACGAAGCCGTTGTTATTTTTTTGGCCTGCCGCACAACAGGCTGATAAGTTGTTCGCGATAAACGGTGCTGGCTATGAGCAAGAGTGTTTCTTATTACACAAAGGAGGGACTTGAGAAGTTACAGACGGAGTTGAGCACCCTCAAGACCAAGGGAAGGAAAGACATTGCCAAGCAAATTGCGGAAGCACGTGATAAGGGTGACCTGAGCGAAAATGCAGAATACGATGCAGCGAAAGATGCGCAAGGTCATCTGGAAGCCAAAATTGCGCAGCTCGGCAATATCTTGTCCAACGCCAGGCTTATTGATGAGAGTAAATTGGACAATTCTTCTGTTTCCATCCTTTCCAAAGTCACCATCAAAAACAAAAAGACAGGTGCAAGTGTGACCTATGTCCTGGTTTCCGAGGAGGAGGCTGATTTGAAAGCTGGAAAAATCTCCACCCAGTCACCGATTGGGAAGGGCCTTCTGGGCAAGAAGAAGGGCGATATGGCGACCATCAAAACGCCAGCTGGAACACTTGAATTTGAAATCACCAACATCGGTTCCTGATATGGCTACGATCTTCACGAAGATCATCCGCCGGGAGATACCCGCACACATCGTTGCCGAGGACGACCGTTATTTAGCTTTTCTGGACATCAACCCATTGACCGAGGGTCACACTTTGGTGATTCCTAAAGTTGAAGTCGACTACATTTTTGATCTTGACGAAGAAACGCTGACTGGTCTGCATGTGTTTTCAAAGAAAGTTGCCATAGCAATTCGGACAGCCACCGGGTGTAAGCGCGTGGCTGTTGCTATTCTGGGTCTTGAGGTGGCTCACGCTCACATCCATCTGATCCCGATGAACCAGATGTCGGACGCCAACTTTTCTAATCCGAAAATGAAACTCTCCTCCACAGCATTAGCCTCGATGGCCGACAAGATTCGCAATTCCCTGGTCGCATGAAAATTGTACGCCCTACACTCTTGTTGGATGAGAACCGGTGTCGGGCCAACATAAGGCGTATGGTGGAAAAGGCACGCCGAGGCAATGTCATCTTCCGGCCGCACTTCAAGACACATCAGTCCCATACGGTGGGCCGCTGGTTTCGGGAGGAGGGAGTCTCTGCTTGCGCGGTTTCCTCCGTACGGATGGCGACCTACTTTGCCGAAGATGGATGGAAAGACATCACCGTAGCGTTTCCGTTGAATTACCTGGAGGTCGACGAAATCAGCCGGCTGGCGGCTACTATTCAACTTAACCTCTGTATTGTTTCAGCGGAGACACTGAATCATTTGCTCGTGGGATTGAGACACAAGGTCAATTGTTTTGTTGAGATTGACTGTGGATATCGTCGCACGGGCGTTGATCCTGGAGATGCTGCGACCCTGGACGAAATTCTACGTGTTGTTGAATCTTCTCCATTGCTTCACTTTACCGGTTTCCTCACGCATGCGGGGCACAGTTATGTATGCCGGAGTGGGCCAGAAATAATCAAGATCCATCAGAGCACGACGCAACTGATGAAGAAATTGGGGGAGCGTTATCGGAGCAATTATCCGGAGTTGATCCTTTCTGTTGGCGACACGCCTACGTGTAGCATGGCGTCGGATTTTAGTGAGGTGCAGGAGATCCGTCCCGGTAACTTTGTCTTTTATGATATCATGCAGCGCGGCATCGGCTCTTGTACGGATGAAAACATTGCGGTAGCCATGGCCTGCCCGGTGGTGGCAGTTTATCCTGCGCGGAATGAAATTATTGTTCATGGGGGAGGCGTGCACTTCGCCAAGGACTTCTTGAAACAAGAAGATGGATCCCTGGTGTTTGGCCAGGTTGTCCGGCTCAATGAAGGCGGATGGTCATTACCTGCAACGGGCATTGTTGTTAAATCACTTTCGCAAGAGCACGGCATACTGAAAGCCAGCGTAGCAGATTGTGCTTCGGTTCAGCCGGGGGATGTGCTGGGAATCTTACCGGTTCATTCCTGTATGACAGCCGATTGCATGGGCGAATACTATACGTTGACGGGGCAAAGCATCGCGATGATGCCAAAAGTGTGAGGTGTGTTTGTTGTTTGGCCTGATGAGACACCGAAACACCAACGGCTTGACGCCTTAGAGGCGTCAGGCGCCTCAGTTTATTTTTTCAAAATAGGCAGTCGCAAGACCGAAGGGTATTTTTTTGAATGATGAATCTGACTGTGAGCGACTACCCCAACGGATTCATCAAAGTTATTTCCACCGGTGTTCAGATTGCGCTCGAAGCGTGGAAAGTTACTGCCCGACACCTCAATGCGAACACGATGCCCGGCTGCAAAGTAGTTGCTGGTTGACATGGGCGACAACTTAACTTTGTACACATTTCCTTTCTCCATGAATACTTCTTTTTCATACCCTTCGCGATAGCGAACCCGTTGAATGGTTTCATCCAGGTTGTAGGCTTTTCCATCGGGGGCCACATCAATCAGTTTAATAGTAACGTCCGTATCTTTTACATCTGAGGATAAGTATAAGGTAGACTCAATAAACACTTATTTCCAGGCCTTCTTTTAATGGCTCGGAAGTATACACGAGGATATCATCGCGCAATTCCATTTCAGATTGGTCAAACGCACCACCGGTTACTGCATTTCCTGTGCAACACACGTTGCCGCCATAGGAAGAAACCGGGTTGGCGGGATCATAGGTGAATGCATCCGGTTTGTCTGTGGAGGGAAATTTGGCCACCAATTTACCATTGCCATTGCGGGTGTTGGCTTTGCCTTCGCTGCTTAAAAAGTAATCAGTCATCACGGCATTGGCAGGCGGCCAGGTTTCTGATGTCTGCCAGGTATTGCTGCCCATGGTAAAGTATTTTACACGGGCTGTTGTTTTCTTGAAGTCGTTCTGATCTCCCTTCAGCAACATATCAAACCAACCCCAGGTGAGTTCATCATAGTTCAGTCGGGCATCGCCCATGCTGCGTTCACCAACGATCGTATTTTCAGTAGCGCGTTTGTACGCACAATGCAGGGTAGGGGCAATTACGAGATATTGGTTGTCAGCTATTTCTTTATTGGGATTCTTGCGCATCTGATTGAACAGTGTCAGGTTGGGACCGGATGATAC
Organism: Cyclobacteriaceae bacterium; assembly: GCA_031423035.1. Classification (GTDB taxonomy): domain Bacteria; phylum Bacteroidota; class Bacteroidia; order Cytophagales; family Cyclobacteriaceae; genus ELB16-189. The sequence continues at coordinate 14,092 of JANPES010000216.1, forward strand.
GTCATACCACGACACAAACCAGAAAGCCGGTACATTCAGGGTCATGTTATCATGATAGAGTCCGCCTTTATACCAAGCCGGATCATTTGGCTTGCGTCTGATCATGTTTTCGTAAACTCCTTTTTGTCCGTTTACATTCTTGATGATGTCCTGCACGGGCAAATGACGCAATGCCTGGCCCCAATCCACTTTTGGCATTTCAGTAGCCATGTCATAGAAGCGTTGCACGCGTACTAAGCCTTCCTGCGTGATGTCTTTTGGAAAGGTGGGACGAAACTCATCATTCTGGGTTCCATGCAGCCAGGCAGTGAACAGCATTTGTTGTGCGCCACCGCGATACCAGTTACCCTGCTCATTAAATTCACCCACGCGACCCACACCGGCACCGAATCCTTGAGCCACCATGGCGGCAAGGGCAGGATGGTTGAGTGCAGCAACAGCCATCTG
>JANPES010000217.1:0-2143 GCA_031423035.1 Cyclobacteriaceae bacterium
AACTTGTTCTCGTCGCACAACATGTCGGTTTCGATCGCCTGATTTATGGGAATGGGTTGATGGGTAATCAGCTCAAACCCGTAGTCGTTCATGGCGATTGAAATTGTGATGGGCATGATTTGCGAGATACGATAGGCCACGATAGAGGCCAGGCCCTCGTGCACCAGTCTCCCTTCAAAGGGGAACATCACCACGTGATACCCCTCTTCTGTTTTAAAATATTCAATGAGGAATTCCCCGTTTCGGGGCAAATGCGAAAGCTCCGCCTGTACCTTCATCAATGGCCGTAAAAATATCAACTCATCATCTACCTCACTGCACTCCGCCGATTCGTTGATTTTTTTTCGAATCATTTCGCTTAGCTGAGAGGACAGGGCCATCCGCCCACCCTGCCACGACGGTACTCGTCCAGATTTCTTCTTTGTGTTGCGCACTTGCGCCTCCATGTCTTTGACACGTACCAACTCCAACTTGCGGCCTGCAAACCAAAAGGCATCGCCGGGATTAAGCTGGGCAATGAAATACTCTTCGATTGTCCCCAGAAATTTGCCCGATACATATTTCACCTGCATGGAGGTATCGCTCACAATGGTCCCAATCGAAAGCCGGTGTCTGAGCGCCACCCGGCGGTCGGTAACACGGTAAATACCTTGATCAAACTCTACTTTCCTATACTCATCATATGCGGTAAGTGACTCGCCCCCCGTAGTGATGAATTTCAAGGCCCATTGCCATTCGTCATCCGATATCGACTGGTAACAAAATGTGTTTTGTACTTCCGCAAAGATTTCAGCGGCAACAAACCCCTCACCGGTCGCGAGGGTGACGAGGTACTGAACCAGCACATCAAATGAGCGCAGATAGGGAAGGCGTTCTTCAATCATTTTTTCATGAACGGCTTCGCGGATGGCGGCCGCCTCTATCAGCTCCAGGGAATGCGTCGGAAGAAAATAGATCCGACTGGTTGCCCCGGGCTGGTGACCGCTCCGCCCTGCTCGTTGAAGAAAACGAGCAACCCCTTTGGGGCTGCCCACCTGGATGATCGTTTCCACCGGGCGGAAATCCACACCCAAGTCAAGACTAGAGGTGCAGATGACAGCTTTGAGTCCGCCTTCGTGCAACTGCTCCTCGACCCAGTGTCGAATCTCCTGACTGATGGATCCATGATGCATTGCGATCTGACCCGATAGCTCAGGTGCTTTGTCCAGCATGCGCTGATACCAGATCTCAGCAAAGGAGCGCGTATTAGTGAATATTAACGTGCTCCTGCTGCTTCTGACAATTTCAATGGCTTTCTCCAGCAAATGAATGCCCAGGTGGCCGGCCCACGGCAAGGCGTCCAATTCATCGGGATAGATTGAAATAATTTCAATTTTCTTTTCGATGTCAGCACGAATGACCTTATGGTTCTTCTTTTTTTCATCGGCACCAAGCAATACCTCGAGCGACTGTTCCATGTTACCAATGGTTGCCGAAATTCCCCAGATTTTCAGGCCCGGACAGATGGCTTTGAGCCGCGAGAGCGCGAGCTCCATCTGCACGCCACGCTTTGATCCCATAAGCTCGTGCCATTCGTCAGCAACGACAGTTTTTAGTTCGGAGAAATAGTCAACATAGCCTTTTTGCGAAAGCAATTGATGGAGACTCTCCGGAGTAGTAATGAGAAATTGAGGAGGCTTTTCCTTTTGCTTGAGCTTTTCAGCGGCACGTGTATCGCCGGTACGGACACCAATTTTCCACGTGGAGCCCAGCCCTTCAGCCGCCGACACAACCGATCCATGGATCTCTTTCGATAGAGCCCGGATGGGCGTGATCCACAAAGCCTGAACTTTCGTAAGCCTTTGATCCAATCCTTCCAACAAAATAGGGACGGCCAGAGAATAGGTTTTTCCGCTGCCTGTAGGCGCATTCACCAGCCCGCTTTGGCCATGGAGGTAAGAATTCCATGCCTCAAGCTGGAACTGAAATGGTTCCCAGCCCTGAGTGTTGAACCATTGAATGCCCTGAAGGAATTTTTGATCTATCTTTTCCACGCAAAGTTGAACAAAACGACAAGCCCCTAGTTAATACACCTTGAAACCCTGCAAGACACCCATGTCACAATACTCTATTAAAGAGCTGGAAGAGCTATCCGGGATAAAGG
>JANPES010000218.1:0-5621 GCA_031423035.1 Cyclobacteriaceae bacterium
CCTCCCATGCCCAGGAGTTGGATACAGCCTCGATTGGCAGGTTAGGCAGCGCAAAGGACTCCGTGCAGAGCATCCTCATTCAAAAAACTGCTTTGGCCCAGAGGCACCAAGCCGGCAAACTGGACAGCCTTCAGGCACTGGCGAATGTCAGCCGGTTTACCGATTCACTCAAGATCAACGGCTGGTCCGGTAGTCTGCGCCGTAAGATAGAAGGCCGGTTTTCCCCACAACGCATCACACGCAAATTGGATAGCCTAAGGTCATTCAACTTGTCTGCTGATCGGATTACAAATTTTTCCGACAGCCTCCTGCGCAAGAAGGAAGGCCTGCTGGGGGAAGTGGGAGGAAAGCAACAAGCATTGCAAAAGAAAATTGCTGGCCGATACGATACATGGTTGAAGGGAGTCAGAGATAAATTCAACCTTGACTCTGCTGGAATAAAACCTCCAGTTCTTGACCCCACCCTCACAGATCCCATAAAGGGACTCATTATTCCAAATACAGCTATTCCAAATAGTACCCTTCCAAACACAAGTAGTATTCCTGTCACTAATCTCCCGTCTGGTTTATTGCCGGAAGTGCCGGGCATCCCCGCTCTTAACACCGGGGACTTTTCTTCCCTGGGCCTTACGGATGACCTGAGCGCTGTGGGCGGTAGCCTTGCCTTACCCAGCAACGATCAACTCGCCGGATGGAATGCAAACATGCCTTCGATGCCTGACCCAAAAAAGACATTCAACGGCCAACTGGCGGAAGTGAAAGCACTCACCACGGATCCCGGGGCTGTTGTTGAGAAAGCTGTAGGGCAATTGGGGGAACTGAATGATATAACTACGGCTCTGAGTGAATCAGATAAATTGAAGGAGCAGAATGAAGCGCTGAAGTTAGCAGAGCAGATGAAAAACCCTGAAGCTTTGAAAGAGCAAGCCGTGAATCATTTCGCGGGGCAGGAAGCCGCCATACAAGGGGCAATGAGTCAGATGAGTAAATACAAGAAGAAGTATGCTTCACTGGGTAGCCTCTCCGAAATCAAAAAGAACGACTGGCTCCCCCGCAATGGTTTGAAGGGAAAACCATTCCGCGAAAGGTTTCGGATTGGACTGCATACAGGTCCCAAAGTCGCTGGTGATACGCTGCTTTTGGATTTCTATCCCAACGCTTCTTACCGAATCACTGGTCGCCTGGAGGCAGGCTTGGGTGCAATCTACCGGGTGCGGCTAAACACGCAGGCTTTCAGCTTTGATCAGCATGATCCTGTTTGGGGCATTTCAACTTTTGCTGTTGTGAAGACCTTCAACTTCGTCTTTCTACGGTTCGAAGTTGATGGCAACAGCTTCCCTAAGTCGGGACCACCCTCCTCCGTTCCGATTTCTACAGGAACTTCAGCGGGCGGGCCCGACAAGCCTGCCACCCGCGACTGGCGCTGGACGTTCCACTCAGGTATCCAGACGAACTTCAAGATAGGAAAGCAGTGGACAGGCAACATCCAGATGCTATACAATTTTGATACAAACTTAAAGGATGGGTTTCCGGAGAGGCTCAAAGCAAGGGTAGGGGTCCAGTATAAGTTAAAGGCTAGAGCAGGAAGATAGGTGCCCATTTGGAAATGAGGGCAGGTGCGGTGGGCCCTTCAGATTTAGGGGGTGCGGCGGTTGGTATGCGAGTTAGTGTATTGCATTGCAGCGTTATTGGCTATCGGTCATGTATTGTGCTCTTTGCACTTTAGATGGACGTTAGGAACGGGTCACGGACTGCGAGTCCGGACCGACTGGGCTAGATTTTCTTGCTATCGATTCTATATAGTTCAATTCGTACCTACGAACAACGCTTTCAACGGGCACGCGCTACAAGCGCGCGCCATAAGGGGAAAGCGATGCATCTACCTGCATTGGTAGCCATCCGGCATGAAGAAAGATTTAAAACCGTATTTGCCAGACTGGTATCCAAACATGGGATTAAAATGAAGGCGGCAGTAGCAGTGCAACGAAAGCTATTGGAAATGATCTACACTGTCTATTCCAAGAATACAGCTTACAACAAAAATTACTTATCTATCAATGAGTCTCAGACTGAGAAGCAAAATGTGGCAGCCTAAACGGAAAAGCGATCATTTAACTTAATAAACGACCGCCTTTCTTTACAGGCTGACATAAAGCCGCCTTAAATGCAAAATTACTAAAAATCAGATTTGGTTCTTAACACAGAATCTCTGCGGTTCCTACCTTTTACTTTCCTTCGCGCCTTAGCGCCTTAGCGGTTCCTGCATTTTCTGTATTTCTCCCCGCGTCTGCGGTTTCCCATTTCTTACCAAAAAACTCTCAGGAAATCAATACTTGACACGCTCAAAGTTTTGTGTACGTTTGAATCAAGAAATCCACTCGGATTTGGGACACGTTTGCTGAACCTAACATCGTAAAACAGAACCGAGCAAAGCGATCAGACAAAATCAGGCTTCAACCCGGATCCGCTTGCGGGCCCGGTCCTCGCCCAAAAAGCAGGTTAACAGAAGAAGGTTGCGGCTGAGAGCAGCTCAAAACTTGTCAGTAAAGAGGTTCAGAAACTCCTCTCCAGTCTGGGTGGGTTTTTTTCCCTTTCCCCTAGGGCATCCAAGACTTTTTAGCACCTAACTGAGCTTAAAAAGCCATAAAAATAACGGGATATTAGTACCAATCCTATATAGGGTAAACTACTGATAATTAATAGAATGTATGAAAGGACTATAAATATTAGTCAGAATAAGCTAATTTTAATGCAGCATAATAAGCTAATAATAGCACATCACAATAAGCTAACGTGCATGCATGGCAACTCCTCAAGAAAAACTAGCTAAATCCTTAGCTGTACTGAGCAAGCTACAAGGTGAGAATGGCTCGGCAGCAATAAGAGCGGAGCAGCTATCGAGGACTCACAAGGATCGGTTGCTAGCAAATGGGTTTTTGCAGGAAGTAATGAAGGGGTGGTACATTCCTACAAGACCTGATGACAAAAAAGGTGATAGCACACCATGGTATGCTTCTTATTGGCGCTTCTGTGGAGCCTATTTATCACAGCGTTTTGGCAAGAACTGGTCTTTATCTCCAGAACAATCGCTACTAATCCATACTGGAAATTGGACTGTGCCTCAGCAACTACTGGTGCGCTCACCTAAAGCAAGGAATAACGCCACCCCACTTCCTTATAATACATCTCTGTTTGATGTTCGCGCCAGTTTGCCTGGGCCAGCCGAACGTGAAGAACGAGATGGACTAACGCTCTTTTCGCTTCCATCTGCCTTAGTACTAGCTGCTCCAACTTTTTTTACAAATAATCCTATTGACACCCGTATTGCCCTGTCTTTGGTTCGTGATTCATCCGATATTTTGCCTAAGCTTTTGGAGGGCGGTAATAGTGTGGTAGCAGGAAGACTTACAGGTGCCTTCAGGAACGTTGGGATGGATCGTATTGCAGATGACATACTTCAGACAATGCAACGTGCGGACTACAATGTTCGCGAAGCAGATCCCTTTGCTTCAAAATTGGACTTCTCGACAGCGGGTCGACAGATATCTCCGTATGTGAAAAGAATAAGGATGATGTGGCATACCATGAGACAGGTAGTCATAGGTCGGTTTCCGCACGCAGCTGGCTTGGCAAAGGATAGGGAGACGATCATGAAGGATGTCAAAGAAGTTTATGTAACAGATGCCTATCACTCTCTATCAATAGAGGGATATAAAGTTACACCAGAACTTATTGAGCGAGTTCGAAGTGGAACATGGAATCCAGATGCTGATGCTAAGGAAAAACAGGAAAAAGATGCACTTGCGGCAAGAGGATATTATCAGGCCTATGAGGCTGTGCTAAAGAGTCTTGAGAAGATATTGAAGGGGGCAAACCCTGCGGAAGTAGCGGATGCTGACCATGGCACATGGTACCAAGAATTATTTGAGCCAAGCGTAAAAGCAGGTTTGATAAAGCCTTCTGACCTGGCTGGTTATCGCAATGGCCCCGTTTATATCCGTGGATCAAAGCATGGTCCACTCAGTCGAGAGGCAGTCAGGGATGCAATGCCGGCGCTATTTGATTTATTAAGAGAAGAGCAGAACGCAGCGGTAAGGGTTGTTCTTGGTCATTTTGTATCTGTCTATATTCATCCATATACCGACGGTAATGGAAGAATTGGCCGTTTTTTAATGAACACCATGTTGGTTGCAGGAGGTTATCCGTGGACAGTAATTCCATTCGAAGAAAGAACGGCATATATGGAAGCCTTGGAACAAGCAAGTGTACACCAGAACATTGCGCCATTCGCCGACTTGATTGGTAGACTGGTAGTAAGTCGGATGAAGGGATTGCCTCTTCCCAGAATTCCAAACTACGTTTCATTTTGATAGGATTTGGGTTCTGCCAATTAGCCAACATGGAGGTTCAGAAACTCCTCTCCGGCTGGGTGGGTTTCTTTCCCGTCCCGGCAGAAACGCCGGCAGAGACTGCCGGGATCCAGCAGCGTCTTGCCGCGCTAGTACAGCACCCTGAATTTGATCGTATTCTCGATCGCGCGGAGTTTCTTGATCACATCCTTGTCGTAGTCCTTGTTGATGTCCGTGATCACATACCCAATCAATTCATTGGTTTTAAGATACTGACCCGCAATGTTGATGCCGTGATCTGCCAATACCTGGTTGATACGCGCCAGGATACCCGGAACATTGTTGTGGATGTGTATCAAACGATGTGCATTCTCCAGCGTGGGTAATGTCAGGTTTGGAAAATTGACGCTGTTGCTCGTGCTGCCCGTGTTGATGTAGTCCATCAACTTACCGGGAACAAACATGCCGATATTTTCCTGGGCCTCTGCCGTGCTTCCGCCAATATGCGGGGTCAGGATGGTGTTAGGAAGCCCGCGTAATTCAGAAACAAACTCTTCGTTGTTGTCGATGGGCTCGTGCGGGAATACATCTACCGCACAACCTGCCACCTTGCCTGATTTTATGTTGTCACGGAGGGCCTTCACGTCGACGACATGGCCACGGCTCAGGTTGAGAAAGATAACGCCTGGCTTCATCTTGTTGAACTGGTCCGGCCCAATCAGGTTGGTATTAGCGTCTCTCCCATCAACATGCAGGGTGACTACGTCAGCGAGGGCAAGCAGTTCATTCAAACTCTTGCATTTCGTCGCATTGCCGAGTGCTAATTTCTCTTCACGGTCGTAGTAGAACACTTTCATTCCGAGATTCTCGGCAATAACCGAAAGTTGTGCTCCGATGTTGCCGTATCCGATAATGCCCAATTTCTTCCCACGTATTTCAAAGCTGCCCCGGGCCGACTTATCCCATTTCCCCATGTGCATCTTCGCCGACTTGTCCGCAATGTTCCGGATCAACAGGATGATTTCTCCGATGGCGAGCTCTACCACGGAACGCGTATTGCTGAAGGGTGCGTTGAATACAGCAATGCCGCGACGTGTGGCTTCCTTAAGATTGACTTGGTTCGTGCCTATGCAGAAGGCGCCTATGGCCATCAGCCGCTGCGCATGCTCAAGTACTTTCGGGGTGACCTGGGTCTTTGAGCGGATGCCCAACACGGATACGCTTTTTATTTTCTCACACAATTCGTCTTCCTCTAGTCCGGCAGGGTAGGTC
>JANPES010000219.1:0-15936 GCA_031423035.1 Cyclobacteriaceae bacterium
ATCCTTCGATTCAGAATGAGCTGATCGTCCGCGGTGTCACCTATGAAATCATATCCGACGCTGTAGCAAATCAAATTCTGCTGGAGATCGCAAGCCCAGCGCTCAACTATGACATTATGAAATTGGAAAAGTATCCGAAGATTGCGGTATACTCTCCCAAGTCTAAACAACCCTGGGACGATGCAGTCACGCTGGTGCTTACTTATGCAGAAATTCCATATGAAATCGTTTTCGACGATGAGGTTATGAAAGGTGAGCTTACCAAATACGACTGGCTTCACCTACACCATGAAGATTTCACCGGCCAATATGGAAAATTCTACGGCAACTATGCCAACATGCCTTGGTATCTGGAGCAACAAAAGGAGGCCGAGGACATGGCCCGGCAGCACGGATTCCCAAAGGTATCCCAACTAAAACTGGCCGTCGCCAAGAGAATCAAAGAATTTGTAGGAAGTGGCGGTTTTCTGTTTGCCATGTGCTCCGCAACGGATTCATATGATATCGCCCTCGCCGCAGAAGGAACGGATATTTGTGACCGCATGTACGATGGTGATGCTCCTGATCCCAAAGCACAGGAAAAACTTGTTTATGAAAACACGTTGGCATTTACCAATTTTCATCTGGTACGAGACCCCTTCACGTACGAATTTTCCGACATTGATAACAATGCCCCGGAGCGGGGCTTAAGACAGGACAACGACTATTTTACGGTTTTTGAATTTTCAGCCAAGTGGGATCCCATTCCTACCATGCTCACACAAAGTCACTCGAAGGTCATCGAAGGCTTTTATGGGCAAACCACTGGTTTCAAAAAGAACCTGATCAAATCCGATGTTGTCATCATGGGTGAAAACAAAGAAATCAACGAAGCAAAATATTTACACGGTGTTTTTGGAAAAGGATTCTGGACATTTTATGGAGGCCACGATCCCGAAGACTATCAGCATACGGTGTATGAAGACCCCACCGATCTGGCGCTTCACCCTAACTCACCCGGTTTTCGGTTGATCCTGAACAACGTTCTCTTCCCGGCAGCAAAGAAGAAAAAGCAAAAAACCTGATTAGTGCATCCGGTCGGCACGTAGCGTAAGGCCCTTTAGTATCTCCGCCTCATCAGAAAGGATTTCTTTCCATCGTCGATCAATTACAACTTTCGGCTGATAGTTGCACGCAAGTTTCAAAAACGTCTTGTAATGCCCGGCCTCCGACACCATGAGGTCATAATAAAACAACGAGAGGTCCTTATCTCCAATTTCCTTCCATAACAATCGAAAACGCTCACAACTCCTGGCCTCAATCAGGGCATTAATCAATAGCCTCTCCGAAAGCAACTGATCTCTGCTTCCACCCTTAAGAACAAGGCAGCTGATCTTCTCCACATACTCATCCTTCCGGGCATGACCGAGCGACCATCCCCGCTCCTTAAGCTTCTCCAGCACGCGTTCAAAGTGCGCCCACTCTTCAGCCACCAGCGGGACGACCTGCTCTACCATTTCTGTTTTTTCGGGAAACTGTATGATCAGCGAAATGCACGCAGAGGCTGCTTTTTGTTCACAATAGGCATGATCCACGAGGATTTCCTTCAGGTTCATTTCCGCAATGTTGACCCACCGGGGATCCGTAGGCAAAGTCAAACCGAGAACATTCTTTTCCATTAGTCAAAAAGAAGAAAGTCAAAACCCAAATCAAATACGCTCCTTTGACCAGGATATCCCGGGGTTGGTTGATATCCTACATTGGTGAAAGCCTGGATCAGGTTGTTGTATTTGAAAAAGAAACGGGCTCTCCCCATTTTTCCTGTAAAAAACAAATCCACCAGGGGAAAGGAAGTGTAGTAGCCTGACTCCTGAACATAAAACGACTGAATCGCAACATCATAGGCAAGCGCCTGATAGGTTGATTGCCAATGAAAGTCAGCACCAACTTGCACTTGTAATCGGGTTTTGAAAAGCAGATTTTCATAAGCCATTTGTCCATTAACAAAAAAGAAAGGAAGCTTGATGACGTTGTCGTCATTACGTATCACATTGGTATAAATGACCTGCGGCCTAAAGTACATGTGCCGAAAGAAACGCAAACTGGCACTGACTTCCGGTGACAGGATAATCTGATTCCCGGATGATTGAATGGGCAATACACGTTGGCCATCAGGTCCGGGCGATACTTCTTTGAAGAATATGTTGTGATCGAGGATGGTGAGTGTACCGCCCGCCTTAAATCTTACGGCCCTCTGTCCTACTTTAAAAATGGCCTTCGCCTGTGTCATGTTGACACCGGTGAATGATTGATTCCAGTAGTCATGGCTGCCCCGATAGGCCTGTTGAAGAAACCCGGGTTTTGATACTGAATTGCGGAAATAGGCATCAAGCCATGGACTTTTAATCTCTCCCTCAATTCTGTGGAATCCTCCAAACAGATATTCGGCATTACCGGAGAATTCCGTTACAGAATCAAGTTGTATTCCCACCCGAAGCCCAAGGTACTGTTCATTTCCGTTTGTCTCGATCGGGAGTGAGATACCATTCAGGTAGGCGTTAGTATACTTGAAGGTTCTTAATTTGTAATAGGTACTGTAGTATACGATACCCAAATTTCCTTTCATACCAAACTCCTGCCTCATCGTTGCAAATTTTGTGAGGTCACTGGATTTCGCGGAGTCAACGACTACAGCATCAAAACTTGTTTTGGGGTCAGAACTATTGAAGCGATTCTCCTCATTGACAAAGTCGGCCATATGGTACAGCTGAAATGGCTTGACCAATTGGAAGTGCTGATATATATGAAAGCTGCTCCTAAATTCTTCCGTCTTGGTATTTTGAAGTACCGGCTTTGCATTTGGATCGTAAATTTCATTGGGTGGAGCATTTCCAATATCAACACCTCCGGTCTCATACACCTGATGCCTGATTCGTCGGAAATTGAAAAGAAGGAAGTAGCGTTCATTCTTTGACTTAAACGTTGTATAGAAGTCGTAATAGTGGCTCGTCACCATCATGTCGTTGTTGGAAGATGACAGGATTTGCTTCTCCACGAGAATGGGTCGATAGTTGAACCCAAAATTCCATCGCGGATTAATATTTCGGCTAAACTCTACCGTCGTTAATGCCCTGCCTTTGCCACCCCAAATCAAATGAAATCGTGAAAAGGGGGATTTAGTATCAAAATAGATCGGTTCCTGCGTATTGTAGTAAGGGCTGTATGAGTGAAATCCGGAAGTTGCGCCGATCTGCGTAGGCGTTGTTGGGAAAATCTGGTTTATGGCGGTTCCGACCACGCCCAGGTCCTGGTATAAGTTATTGGAGCGCTGCACGTAAGTCCAGCGAGCATATTCATTCACGGCAGTATCCAGGGGGCGATAGTTCGGTCGATTCTTAAACAAATCTGCTTCAGTAGTCCACTGGGTGCTCTTAGGCCCATAAACATTTTTAGTGGAGTCATCTACAATGGTAGAACCTACGCGCGACGCTTCAGTCTTTCCACGCTGACGTTGAGCCAAGACAGGGATGCAGGTCAGCATAGCGGTCCCAATCCAGAGAATTCTTAAGAAAGACGATACAACCTTTATGCGCATTTACATTTAGTGGGGTGGCGTTCTAGTCACAGCATTGCGCACCAACTCATCAAATTTCGCACCATCCTTAATAAACATGTGCTGGATTGGCAGCGAAAACCACTTCCAGCGGTCCAGATAAGGGGAAAACTCTTTTTCATTCAGTTTAACCATGTCCTTTTCAGTGGTCACAATCGCAAAATCCCCTATTTGGGCTCTGCAATAGCGCTCAATCTCCTGGAGGTCCGCTACAGAATAGCTGTAGTGGTCGGGATAGTCAAAGTGTCGAAGGAGTTGAAATTGTCTCGCGCAAAAAGAACGTAGCGGGGCTGAATCCGCTATTCCACTAACCAAAATCACATTGTCAGAGAAGGCCATACCTGGCCTGAAAGGTTGGGGCGAGCCATACTTAACGCAGGAAAAAAATACAGGCTTCTCCCCTGCATAAAGCTTCACCCGGGCTGTCATCTCAACCTCTTCGATGGTTTTAAGTTCTGCCTCACACTTCGTAATAACAACCACATCAGCACGACTAGCTCCACGCCGTGACTCGCGTAGCCGACCAAATGGGAGCAGAAAATCGCTATAAAATGGCCGTTCCTGTGTTGTCAACAGGATTGTGAAGTTCGGTGCTATGGAGCGTTGCTGCATGGCATCATCCAACAAGAGCACTCGCGTCTCCGGAAATTGCTGGAGGATGTGAGGAATGGCGAATACCCGATCTTCACCAACGGCGACATGAATCGAACCTCCAAATTTTCTAAATAGTTGCAAAGGTTCATCGCCAATACTTCTTGCCGTATCTTCGGCACAAGCAAGGCGATAACCAGAAGTCTCTCTCCGATATCCCCGGCTAAGTGTAACTGTTGGGTAATCCTTGCTTAACAAATTAATTAGGTACTCAACCATAGGTGTTTTTCCGGAACCTCCAACATTCAAATTTCCAATGGCAATCACAGCTGTCTCAAAATGAAAGGAGGGTTTCTGACCAATGTCATACAAATGATTCCGCAGCCGCATAATGGCATTGTACAAAGCAGCAAAAGGGTAAAGCAAGAGTTTTATGAAGTTCATGGAATCTCTTCCTTCTTATTGAATAAATTTGGACAAAACTAAATGCATGCGAGCGCCAAAGATAAAGGATGTAATGGCTTTTTTGGAATCTTGGGCTCCGAAGGAACACCAGGAGTCCTATGATAATTGTGGCCTGCTGATTGGAAATCCCGATTCCACGGTAACGGGTGTTCTTGTCACCCTGGATTGTATAGAGGAAGTAGTCACAGAAGCCGCCTCCAGAGGCTGCAATGTGATAGTCGCACACCACCCCATTGTCTTCAAAGGACTGAAGTCACTGACCGGAAGGACCTATGTAGAGCGAACGGTTATCGCGGCGATAAAGAATGATATCGCGATATATGCAATCCACACAAACCTGGACAATGTGCAAACAGGGGTTAACAAAAGGATTGCCGAAAAACTTGGGCTGAAAAACACTAAAATTCTAAGGCCAAAAAAAGGTACACTCTCCAAGTTAGTGACCTTTGTACCCGAGAAGAACATTCCGGGTGTTATGGAGGCATTGCATGAAGCCGGCGCGGGACAAATCGGAAACTATAAGAACTGCAGCTTCCAGGTAATTGGCACGGGAACATTTCAACCCAATGAAAAGGCGAAGCCCCATGCAGGAGAAGCAGGACGGCAAGAGCAGGTATCAGAAATGCGGGTTGAATTGATCTATCCGGAAGAAAGGAATGCCAAAGTACTTCAAGCCCTGCATGAATCACATCCCTATGAGGAAGTCGCTTACTATCTGACCCGGCTCGAGAACCAGAATCAGGAGGTTGGTGCCGGTATGATCGGTGAGCTGGCCGTCGAGGAGGAACCAATGCTCTTTCTAAAGCGGTTGAAAGAAGTAATGCAAACATCTTCCATTCGTTACACAACACTCCCAAAGAAGCCTATAAGAAAAGTAGCACTCTGTGGTGGCGCTGGTAGTTTTCTGGTCAGCGATGCGATTCATCAAGGAGCTGATGCTTTTGTCTCTGCTGATTTCAAATACCATGAGTTCTTCGACGCCGAAGGAAGAATCCTGATTGCGGATATCGGGCACTTTGAAAGTGAGCAGTTTACGAAAGACCTCATTCTGGAGGTTCTAACCGAAAATTTTACTACTTTTGCGTGCCATTTTTCAAAAACGGTCACTAACCCAATAAGTTACCTCTAAACAATGGAAAATCAGACAGTTACGCAAAAACTTGAAGCCCTTGTACGGCTTCAGTCAATAGACACAAAACTAGATCAACTCCGGAAGCTTCGGGGCGACTTGCCAGACGAAGTTCAGGACCTGGAAGACGAAATAGAGGGGTACAAGGTGCGGATGACACGCTTCGAGGCAGACCTGAAGGAAGTTGAAGACGGAATCAAGAAGAACAAGGAAGGGATCAAGGAGTCTGAAAAGCTCGTAAAGAAGTACAATGAGCAGCAGAAAAACGTAAAGAACAACCGTGAATTTGATGCGATTACCAAAGAGATCGAACTTCAGGAGTTAGAGGTACAGATCTGCGAAAAGAAGATCAAGGAGGCCAAGGAGAAGATCGAGGAGAAGAAAGTAGAAATCTCTAAAATTCAAGTAGTAATTACAGAACGCACCGCTGACCTGGAGAACAAGAAGAAGGAACTTCAAGAGATTTCAGGAGAAAGTCAGGATGAAGAAAAGAAGCTCCTGCTTGAAAGAGAAAAAGCGGCTAAGAAAATCGAGGATAAATTTCTGAAATATTATGAGCGCCTTCGGATAAACCTGTCCAACGGGTTAGCTGTTGTACGTGTTGTTCGTGGTGCAGCAGAAGGGTGCAACATCATTATCCCTCCTCAGAAAATTGCTGAAATACGGGAAAAAAAGAAGATCGTAATTGACGAGCACTCTGGCCGGATCCTGGCAGATGTCGACATGGAGTCAATGGAGGAAGAAGTTAAGCCTAAAAAGGCAGCACCAACCAGGCGCACCAAGAAAGTTGCGTGAATCCTCGTTATATAGTCTTAGAAAGGCAGCCACTACGGTCTGCTTTTTTTTGTTGCTTGCCTCCCCCTCACATGCAACGGATAACCTGTGGCGTTTCGATCCGGCATTAGAAAACGTCTACAAGCTAATTCTCAGCCTGCAGATCGACCAGGCAAAGCACGAATTGGCCCAAATAAAGAATGCCAATCTGTTACACAGAATGTACCTGGAGAGCCTGTCCGAAACGGCTGATATTCTCATTACTGAAGATGAGAAACGATTTACCAAATTCAACGACGCACTCCGGGCCAGGATTGACAAGCTCGCAGAGATGCCTGAAACCGCTGAGACGCTTTTTCTCCGCGCTGAAATTAGTCTTCAACGCGGTTTCAACCTCCTCAACCTTGGGCAAGAATTGAATGCCGTTCTGGCAATACGCCAGGCCTATCAGACAACTCAGCTTTGTCTCAAGAAATATCCGAACTTCATTCCAATTAAAAAGACGCATGGCGTGATCCAGGTTATGGTCGGGTCCGTACCGGACAAGTACCAATGGTTTATGAGCCTACTGGGGATGAAAGGTTCTGTAAAACTCGGACAGAAGCAGCTCGAAGATCTTAGACTCTCAAGCTCTTCCCTCAGTATGGAGGCTTCCATCTTGTTCTACACCATCAAAGGATTTCTTAATCAGCAGTTCGGAGAAGCCGCCCTCGGCTTTAAGGAAAGCCTGCAAAAAGATCCAGATAGCCGGCTGCTGATGTTCCTCGGTATCAACATGCTGATGAAGAACTCCCAGAGCGAAGAAGCATTCGCCATGATGCAAACACTTGACAAGCACCCACAGGGGCTTCAAATGGCCTATGTCGAATACCTGCGCGGAGAAGCGCTGATCCACAAAGGAGACTATGCCCTGGCCATACAGTCCTATCTGAGGTTCATCCGTGGATACAGAAGCCTTAGTTTCAAGAAGGATTCATACTACAAGATTTCTCTATGCTACTATTTGCTTGGCGACCAGACGAGTGCAGCCAAGAACTTTGAAACTGCCAAAACCACGGGAAAGACCGCAGCTGACCCCGACAAATACGCGGCAGCGATGCTCGCCGATGAAACATTCCCCAATCCAAAAATTCTTAAAATACGATTCTTCACCGATGGCGGGTATTACAAGGAAGCACGTGAGATAATCAAGACCGTTACCCAGGCTGACTTAAAAAATTCCAAAGACGTAACGGAATTTGCTTACCGGAAAGGTCGATTGGCACACAAGACCCAGGACCTCTCCGCGGCAAAAATCCTTTATCTGCAGACAATAGAAAGAACTGGAGAAGAGCCGTGGTACTTCGCTCCCAATGCCGCCCTTCAACTTGGGTACATTAGCCAGGCCCAGGGGGATGTGGTATCTGCAAAAAAATATTTCGAAAAAGCACTCAGTTACAAACGGTACGAGTATAAAAACGGGATCGACAGCAAAGCCAAATTTGCACTCGAGCAACTCAGCAAATAGCTGCCCCAAAGAAAACGGACTAATAACCGGCTGATCCCGCTACAGACCCTTGAGATGATTGGTATTGTTGTATAATTCAACAGTCATCTGACGCCCACTGTTATGAAGCAAATAAAGACACAGGTTTTCATGCTCAAACATATCCATAGATCGAAGCGGGTAATTCATGAGCTGGCAGAGCAATATCCGCATGGCCCGTCCATGCATACACACCAAAACATTCTTGTCGCTGGGCCTCGCGTGCAAGAGATCAATAAATCCTCGCTGGCGTTTCCCTACTTCATCCGGACTTTCTCCTCCCTCGATCGGAATATGCGTCTTACCCAGGCGCCACTCATTTAGCATCCAATGGTAATACTCATCCTCTTCAGGGGTTATTCGCTGACCTTCTTTGATTCCCCAACTGATTTCATTGAGCGCCTCCAATGACTCAGGCACCAAGCCAAGTGCAACAAAACCTTTCACCGACTCCTTGCTCCGCTTCAGCCTGGAAGTGTAAACACGATCAAAAGGAACGCCACGATAGGCTTGATAAAAGGCCAGCGCCTGAGAATCTCCGGTAGCATTCAGCGATGCGTCGACGCCACTCCCCTGAACAATCCCCTGAAGATTGTAGTCAGTTTGTCCGTGCCTAATGAGGTATATTTTTTGTGAGATCAATTTCCTCTAATTTTGGCCGTGTCATAGACATTAAGGCCGCAAAGATAAAAAAAGTGCAAAGAAGACAAGTAGTATGACTATTCAATCGAAAACCGTAATGAACCCTGCAATCACCGTGGAAGGACTTAACCACTTGGGAAAAAACACCATGATGGAGCACGTGGGCATCGTTGTAACCGCAATAGGCGATGCCTTCATTGAAGCTAGAATGCCCGTGGATCACCGGACGCATCAGCCTTATGGCCTGCTGCACGGAGGTGCATCCGTGGTACTTGCTGAGACGCTGGGGAGCTATGCTGCACATTGCACACTGACCGATTCAAATAAGTATTGTGTAGGTCTGGAAATAAACGCCAACCACATCAAACGTGTTACCTCAGGCTTTGTGTATGGAATCGCACGTCCTGTCCACCTGGGCCAGCGTACGCAGGTATGGGAAATCCGCATCACAAATGAAGACAAAGATCTTGTTTGTGTCAGTCGAATCACAATGGCCATTATCGACAAGCGCTAGCCAATGGCCGAAGAAACCAAACGCGAACTTAATATTTCAATAAGCGAACTGATCGGATTGGCCGTTCGCCGGTGCCATAACGCTGGCTTCTCCTATGCCCTCTGGAAAATACCCAACTCGCCTACGCTTCTATTTGCTGCCAGCGACCGGCCAGTAGGTATGCACGACGTCAATTTGGAAGATTCTCAACCCGGCTTTATTTTTTCTCCATTTGATCCCGGTGAGAGAAAGGTTTTTATCCCGGCAGATGAATTCTTTCAATATGAGGATGGACACTTCGTAGCCCTGAAGGGAAGCTTGCTTGAACCCCTGAACACCGATCATGCTACGGACGACAAACCTGCTTCAAGTCCTTACTACATCCGCCAAGGGACTTTGGAGCCGCCGACAGAAGAGACATTCTACAAGAAATTGGTGTCCAGATGTCGCAATGCCGTAGCGGAATCAATTTTTGAAAAAATTGTGCCCTCCAGATCAAAGCATGTTAAACTCTCCGAAACTTTTGATATCTGCGAAACTTTCCTTGCGCTCGGAATACGGTACCCTTCAGCAATGATTTCTCTATGCTCTAGCCCGGCAACAGGCACTTGGATAGGCGCTACGCCCGAGATGTTGGTAAAAGTTGACCGTCTGCAGCACTTCCATACAGCAGCCGTTGCCGGCACGCAGCAGTACATGACCGGCACCGATCTTCGCACAATCACTTGGACCCAAAAGGAAATTGAGGAGCAAGCCCTGGTAGAGCGCTACATTATCAATTGCTTTAAGAAGATCCGCCTTCGCGAATTTGAAGAACGAGGCCCAAAAACTGTTCTGGCAGGCAATGTTGTCCATCTAAAGAGCGAGTTTGAGGTCGATATGCTTGCCACACGATACCCCCAGCTTGGCTCCGTCATGCTCCAATTACTCCACCCGACTTCGGCCGTTTGTGGCATGCCACTCGAAGAAGCACTTGCCTTCCTGAAGAAGCACGAAGGGTATAATCGCGAATTCTACAGCGGGTACCTCGGACCTATCAACATCGCCATGGAAAGCCAGCTATTTGTCAACCTCCGCTGCATGCAACTCTTTAAGGATACCGCTATACTTTATGCTGGCGCAGGCATACTTGCAGACTCTGACCCGGAAAAAGAGTGGCTGGAAACAGAACTCAAAATGAATACGCTGCTAGAAGTGATTAGGCTGTAAATCCCTGCCATAGTACCTTCGCACTCGTGAATTCGACCGTCATCCACCAACTGGCAGCGCTTTGCGCTGCGAAGGGCATCGAGCATGTGATCCTGTGCCCCGGGTCCAGAAGTGCTCCACTTGCTCTGGCCTTCATCCGGAGCAATCACTTTACCTGCTGGACCTTTAGCGATGAACGAAGCGCAGCCTTCATTGGAATGGCCATGGCCCTGCAAACCCGAAAACCTGTTGTACTTATCTGCACATCAGGATCTGCCGGCTACAACTTCGCCCCAGCCATCGCGGAAGCCTTCTTTCAGCAAGTTCCACTCATCGTCATAACAGCCGACCGACCCAAAGAGTGGATCGATCAACTTGATGGCCAGACGATCCGCCAATCGGGCTTGTACGGGAATCACGTCAAACGCTATTTTGAATTGCCACAGGAATACCCACATGATGATGCGTTTTGGTTTACCAATCGAATTGGAAACGAAGCCATTAACCTGGCTGCAGCAGAGCCCCTTGGGCCTGTACACATTAATGCACCCTTCCGCGAGCCGCTATATCCTTCCATTCAAGATATTCATCCGACACATGCTGCGCCGAGGAATATTCACGTAACTCCGAAAAACCATTCGTTCTCCGAGGACCAGTGGACTGAAATCATAAAGTCCCTAAAAGCTTTCGAGAAGATACTGGTGGTGCCAGGGCAACTCTCCGGAACCCATGGGCTTACTCCTGTACTGACTAAGTTTCATCAAATCCACCGCTGGCCGATTGCAGGTGATATCTTGAGTAATCTGCATACACTCCCCTTCCACTGTCGCCATGCAGATACGTTTCTGGGGCAAATGCCTGAAAAACTTAAGACCGCTCTCAAACCGGATCTTCTGATCACCTTTGGCCAATCATTGGTGGCAAAAAACCTAAAAGTCTTTCTTCGAAAGCACAAGCCTCAAGAACACTGGCATCTTCAGACGAGTGGTGATACAGCGGATACTTTTCAATCGCTCACCCGCATCATTCCGGTGAGTCCGACGTACTTCTTTTCTGAACTCACCCACCGGCTTACCCATCACTCAGTTTTACGAAATGCCTATTCAGAAGAATGGTTGCAACATGAAACAACAACACAGGGTGAAATCAACTCATTCTTCAAAAAGCATGATCAAGGGGAATTCGCTTTCCTTAAGCACGTGATGGATGCTCTACCTGAGCAATGTAATCTTCATCTCGCTAACAGTATGAGCGTTCGTTACGCTAACCACATTGGCCTGACGGGCAACCAAAAAGACGTGATTGTTTACGGCAACCGGGGAACGAGCGGCATAGACGGTTGTACCAGCACCGCTGTTGGGCATTCACTTACTTCCTCAATACCAAACATTCTCATCACAGGCGACCAGGCCTTTTTCTACGACCGGAATGCCTTTTGGCACAATTATCCCATGCCCAACCTATTTGTAATCGTGCTGAACAATCACGGTGGAATAATTTTTAACATGATCGACGGGCCGGCAGGATTACCTGAGGCAGAAGAATTCTTCATCACGCGCCAGGCATTGCGGGCGCGACCGCTGGCCAACGAATTTGGTCTAAGCTACTCGGAAGCTTCAACTGTATCGCCGCGAGACTTCTTTCACCCCGATGGGAACGCCAAAATTCTTGAACTGGAATCATTACAGTCGTTGAACAAGTCAGTCTTTGAATCGTTTAGAAAACAGATAAAGCAGAGCTATGAAACTTAACTATGATTGGAAGCCTGTCGGGGACTACAAGGAAATACTGTTCCACATGTACCAGGGAATTGCGCGTATCAGCATCAATCGCCCGGAAGTTCATAACGCCTTTACACCCCTGACGGTAAAGGAAATGATCGACGCCATGAATGTCTGTCGTGAAGATGCTCAAATTGGAGTGATCATTCTGACAGGTGAAGGCGGAAAGGCGTTCTGTAGTGGAGGTGACCAATCCGTTCGGGGACATGGGGGCTATGTAGGCCAGGATACCGTGCCCCGGCTGAACGTACTTGATTTGCAGAAACTTATCCGATCGATACCCAAACCGGTCATCGCCGCGGTGGCCGGATGGGCAATCGGCGGGGGCCACGTGCTGCATGTCGTTTGTGACCTCACGATTGCAGCCGAAAACGCCCGTTTTGGCCAAACGGGGCCTAAAGTTGGAAGCTTTGACGGTGGGTTCGGCGCCTCCTATTTGGCGCGTATTGTCGGACAGAAAAAAGCCAGGGAGATCTGGTACCTGTGCGATCAATACGATGCAGCCGAAGCCCGTGAGATGGGATTGGTAAACAAAGTAGTTCCGTTGGACAAGCTGGAGGAAACCTACGTGGCCTGGGCGCAGAAAATCCTTAAGAAAAGCCCGCTGGCCATACGCCTGCTGAAATCATCGTTCAACGCGGAACTTGACGGCCAGGCAGGGATTCAGGAGCTGGCGGGTAATGCTACACTGCTTTACTATCTGAGCGAAGAAGCCAAAGAAGGAAAAAATGCTTTCAATGAAAAACGTGAGCCCGATTTTTCCAAGTTCCCAAAGTTTCCGTAACCTACCTGGGCACACACTAAACCGATAGTACTGATGCGCGTACATGTTGGCGGCTGTTGGCACACATTGGAATCTGCCTTGAATCTAGATCCCTCATCGTTGGAGGGCCATGAAAAAGATGCGATGAATGTTGTACGTCAATGGCTGGACGGCAAAGCAGAATTTACTTTTCATACATCCGGATCAACAGGTCCAAAAAAAGCTATTGCCTTTCGCCGCAAGCAACTCGAGGCTAGTGCAAAAATAACCGCTGAGGCCCTGGGTCTTACTCACGGCATGAAAGCATTGGCGTGCCTGGATGTAAACTTTGTAGCAGGAACCATGATGATCATCCGAAGCCTTGTCACCCGAATGGACCTTATGCTAAAACCGCCCATTGCCAACCCGCTGAAAGCGCTGAGTGAAGCCATCGATTTTATTGCGCTTGTGCCCCTTCAAGTCTCGGCTGTGCTGCGCGATTCACGTGCTAAGTTAGACGCTATTTCTACGGTTATCATTGGCGGAGCCCCGCTCTCCAGATCGGCGATGGATCAACTACGGAGTCATCCAGGCGCTTGCTATGCCAGCTACGGGATGACAGAAACGCTCACGCACATTGCACTGCAACGACTTAGCGGACCCAATCGGCAAGAAGACTTTCATCTACTGAGTGGAATTCATGCACGCACCGATGAGCGGGGCTGCCTGGTGATCCACGCACCCCATCTTGGAGTTGAGCCTGTCATCACCAACGATCAATCTGAATTTACGGGCGCACAAACTTTTCGTATTCTTGGTCGAATCGACCAGGTTATCAATTCGGGAGGAATAAAAATACAAATCTCGCAAGTTGAGAAGGCAGTGGAGGATGTCCTTGACGAATTAGGAATAGGAATTCGCTTTTTTATTGCGCCCAAGCCCGATGACCAACTCGGTGAACGTGTTTGCCTTATTCTTGAAGGCAGTCCGCTGGAAACCACGGTTGCAGCGGTGATGATGGAAGGAGTGAGAAAGCGTCTTTCAAAATTTGAAGTGCCGAAGGAGATCCAATATGCGGCCACTTTCACAGAAACAAGTACACAAAAAATTGATCGACGGGCAACGCTGGGGAAGCTGAAAGAAAAAAAATAAAAAAACTCCCTGCCCCTCCGGTCAAGGAGGGACAGAGTAGTCTTCAGCTAAGAAAAATTCTTCTTGTTACTATCCGATTTCAACGATTGGATTTCCTGCTTAAGATTCATGACCATGCCGGCCAATTCCTCTACAGACAAATCACCTTTCGACTGGGTATCCGGAAAATCAACACTGATATAAGCTTTTGCACTCCAGATCTCGATGACCTCGGCTCCATCAATCTGGTAGGGTGTGTATTGCCGGTTATCAGAAACCAGGAACAACTTGCCACTCTCCTGCAGGTAGTTAAAGACTCGCTTGAAAACAATTCCTTCGCGTTCAGTGACCAAAATGTAGGGTTTGCCATTTTTAACGGTGTTGATATCTTCCACCCACTCTCCGACTACAATCGTCCCGGGTAGAATTGGGAGCATCGAGTCGCCGGAGATTTCAAATGCGCGGTAAGTTCCTTGTTTCAATATGGGCAGTTTAAAGCGTGGAAGTTCCTTAATGAATTCTGGATCGGCGTACCCATTCAGGTAACCTGCCGCAGCCTTCATCGGAACCAACTCAATGTTGTTCCGACTTTGCTCATCGACTGTGACCACCACCACATCTTTTGATCGCAAAGATTTCTTCTCGTACTCTTTCATCTGGCTGATGTCCTTGGCAATGATCACATCCACCGTGTATCCTCCCAGCGCCGCCATTTTCTGCAGCAACTCCAGTCGAGGCTCAGCCCGGCCTTCTTCATAGGCGCCAACTAAAGACCGCTTGATGTCCAACTGCTGCGCGAATTGATCCTGCGTCAACCCAAGTTGCTTGCGAAGGAAGCGTATGTTCTCGTTGATCCTAATGGTACTCATTTGGCAAAAATTAAAATTCGTCCGGAGTGCACATTTCGGGAATGCAGCGACAAAAGATTCCGCTGAAAATAGGAGTCCCGGTTTTGCATGGCACAAACATGGCGTCGGATCTTCTCAATGACATCAGAAACCAGTGACTCTTTGTCGGCCAACATATACCCGTAGCAAGGCTGGTCGAATCCCTCAGCCAAAAAATCTACTTGAAACCGGCCTGAGGAAAGCCGTTTACTTGTAAGCCTTAAGTTCATAACTAAATATTTTAGTCAAATTAACTAGTTGCCTTTCATATTCGCAAGGCAAATAACTAATTTATTTAGTTTTCTTCCTGTATTTCCCAAATTTCTTGGGTATTATATAATAAGGTGCCCCTTTTTACCTCAAGCGGCGAAGAAAAATTATCCTTGAAAATCGATCCTGTCCCTAAGCCTTGGGGTAGCTCAATGGGATAATTTGAGGCAAACTGCGCCAGGGCATTCAACCCAATGTTGCTTTCCATCGCTGAAGTGATCCACCACCCAACCTTTCGCTCTTCAGCCAACGTGATCCATTCGGCGCAGCCCAAGAAACCACCGTGCAGCGTAGGCTTCAATACCAGGAACTGAGGCTGTATTCGATCCAGAAGTTCGATTTTCGCGTCCCGGGTGGAGACGCCAATCAGCTCTTCATCTAACGCTATTGGAATAGGTGTTTTCTTGCACAATTCAGGCAGAAAACCAGATCCTGGCTTAATCGGCTGCTCAATCGAATGGATGCCGTATTGGGATAAGTCCATGAGTTTGTACATCACCTGGTCAGACTTGAAGGCCCCATTGGCATCTAAACGGATGGTAATCTCGTCCCTGAAGTACTTTCTACGGATAAATTGGAGGATATCCAGCTCCTTTTCGAAGTTTAACCCCCCGATCTTCAGTTTGATACACGTGAAACCTTCATCAATTTTTATGCTCACCTGCTGAAGCATCACATCCAATCCCCCCATCCATACCAAACCGTTGATAGGCATCGGTTTCCCCT
>JANPES010000220.1:0-10609 GCA_031423035.1 Cyclobacteriaceae bacterium
ATATGCTGCGCTTCGTTACGATGTTTATGGTCGTGGCTATTCAGATAACCCGGATGCCATATATGATGCTGCTCTTTATTCGGGGCAATTAAATGAACTGCTTGATGGTCTAAATATAAACCGAAAGGTAAGCCTGATAGGCCTCTCCTATGGTGGACGGATCATCAGCTCTTTTGCCTACCAGCATCCGGAACGGATAAAGAACCTGATCTATGTAGACCCTGCTGGATTTGAAACGATTCCCGCCGACAGTTTGTATCCAACGGCGGTCACAGAGAAAGAAATTGAAGATTTCAAAAGTAGTGAGAACTACAGGATGATGGCTAAAGGTCAACTCCAGGATTTCTACGACTCCATCCCTTTTGCCAGCTGGGATAATCGATATGAAGCAGTAATGAATTTCAAGGGCTTTGTCCGGGCTTTGATATCCACAAGAAAAAATTCGCCATCGATGGAGCAAGAACATCGGCGTATTGCCGCACTTGGATTACCTGTTTTTGCCATTTGGGGTGAGCATGATACTGTAGTGGAGTTAGAAAAAGTTAAGGGCAATCTCTACGATCGAATTCCCAATGTTGAGCTATTTGTCCTTCCCAAGGCAGGTCATTTGCCTCATATGGAACAAACTGCCATGTTTAATTCCATTCTATTTGATCAGATTATGTGTTGCGAACACCCATAGGGTCGCCACTGTATTTAATCAGGTCTATCCTGCGAATCTAGGGTCACTCCTTCAGAATCCGCATCTCCACCCTCCGGTTTAGGGCACGGGCTTCCTGATCATTGGATTCCCGAATCGGTTTCGTCCCGCCGAAAGCTTTGGTCTTGACCCGGTCCTTATCGATTTTCTTTGAGACAAAGTACTTCTTCACATTCTCCACCCGATCCAGCGAGAGTTCCATGTTCATCTTGGCATTCCCCTGGCTATCCGTATGTCCTTCCAACTGGATAACCATGGCCGGATGTTCCTGCAGCATCACAACGACCTCATCCAGGCTTGGGTAGGATTCAGCACTGATGATTGCCTTGCCTTGGGCAAAGATGAGATGATCGAGTACGATATTCTCGCCCTTGAACCGAAGCAGGATATCCCGAATAACTTTTCTGTTCGAATCCATGGTCTTTGGATCCACGATGGCTGTTCCATCAATGTAGCCTTCGGCAATTGCGACGATCTGGTATTTCGATGAACCAAAAATCGGGAACGAAAACGTGCTATCGTTGAATCTTCCGCTGATGCTTCCTGTAGGGATGCTTTTGTACATTATTCTTGCCTTGACTCCCTTTTTGCTAAAAGCATCTAAGACCTTACCCTCGGCAAGGATTTCAGGCTCCTGAGCTGCCGCGGAGAATATGACTGCTAGGAACAGAACGGTGATGTATGTACGAGTTTGCACTGCTGTTTCTGGTTACACGATACAAGTACTCAACGTATTATGGAAGTAAAAGCAAATTGCAGGCCATGGCCACCCAAGTCAACGATTTGCCGACTAATGGATGCTTTACCCGCCAACACCCAAACACCAAACACCCAACACCCAACACCCAACACCCAACACCCAATACCCTGCACCCATCCTACAGTTCCAGCTCAATCGTCTGCCCTGGCACAAAAACGACCGGCTTACTCCCCTTCGCTTCCGCCTTCTTCTTCTTGGGAGCAACCTTACCTTTTACCGCCTTTTTTTGCGGGCTTTCGCCGAATAGGCTTTGCTGGGCTGACTTTGCCTCGCTTTTGACCGACGGCCGGGGCTGCTTTTCCCCTTTTTCCTCCAATTTTTTTTTTGATGATGGAGAGCCCCCGGCTTCCGTCACCTTTCCCCCCGGCCTTGTGCCGGGGTCCTCCGTCTCCTCCTCTAAGCCCGTATCGCCGTCATCCACAGGCTTCACCTTGGTCACCTTATGCTGCGAAAGCCGGTTGCCCATCGCCTTCCATCCTTTCAGATCGATAATGTCTTCCAAATTAATTACTTCGGTCTCCTTCTCCTTGCCCTTACCTTTCACCAGTTCAACTTCAACTTCCGGGTTATCGGACGTCGTGACAAACTCAAGGCGTGAACCGATGCCCTCGGAAATAAAGCCAAACTCCTTGTCATTGGAATTGGTCTCAATCTTGAAACGCTTGACGAAGTGCTGCTTGCTTTCCCCGTCCCAGTAGACAGCAGAGATAACTTTCTTGGAGTTGAACTTCTCAAGCAAGATGGTCTTCTCGGGTTCAAACCTCGTCGTGAGATCGTAACCGGTGATCTTGTAATTGCCGCTGGTTGTGATGGCGAGAATCTGGTCGTCCCCATCAAACTTGCCAACGGCCTTGCCTCGCTTGTCCTTGTTGAGGCGTCCCGAAGCCTGATCGAACCAGAGGTCGAGCCCACTTAACGTGGATGTGCCAGCCTGAAGCAAATCAACGCGGCGAACAGGATACTTTGTGATGGTATTTCCTCGGGCTCCACGGCCCTTAATCTCCATTTCGGAGAAGTCAAACTCGAAGATCTTCTTACGTGCAGTGCTCGAAGGATTGAGCTTGACCTCAACGACCTCTGCTTCCCCGTTGGGGTTGGCGGTGAGGTAATGAACCTTGCTGTTGGGGTTGCCCTGATCCATGTTGTATTCCTTGTCGCGGATGATCCCCGGCATGGTGAAACGCTTGGCAAAAGCCTTACCCGACTTCCCGTCGCTGTAGATCATGTTATAGACCATGCGCTCATCGCCCTTTTTCCAGATTCCGATGTGCAAAATATCTTTACCCATGAAAACTTTCTCTGAAATTCGGCTCACCAAGGCCTTTCCGTCACGGCGGATAGCGATCACGTCGTCGAGTTCAGAACAGTCGCAAATGAACTCATCACGCTTCAATCCCCACCCAATAAAGCCGTCAACCCGGTTGACGTAGAGCTTCTGGTTGTTGGCGATTACCTCGGTGGCCGCCACCGACTGGAAGGACCGGATTTCGGTCTTGCGCTCCCTACCCTTGCCGTACTTGGCTAATAGATTCTGGAAGTAGGAAACAGCATAGTCAACCAGATGCTTCAGGTGGTAAAGGGTCTGCTTCAGGTCCTCCTCCAGCCCCTTCATCAGCTCGTCGGCTTTGAATCCATCATACTTTGAAATCCGCTTGATCCGGATCTCTGTCAGTCGAACAACATCGTCATCAGTAATCTCCCGGTAGAACTGTTTCTTATATGGCGCCAGCCCTTTATGAATGACTTTGATTACTGCCTCAAAGGTCTCGCACTCCTCGATGTTACGATAGATCCGTTTTTCGATGAATATCTTCTCGAGCGAAGAAAACAGGATGCGCTCCATCAGGTCTGCCTTCTTGATTTCAAGCTCACGCTTCAGCAAGGTTACAGTCAACTCTGTATTGTACTTCAGAATCTCATTCACCTTCATGAACTTGGGCTTGTCGGCCACGATCACGCATGCATTGGGTGAAATACTGATCTCACAATCCGTGAAAGCATACAAGGCATCCATGGCAATCTCCGGCGACTGCCCAGGCTGCAAGTGGATGAGTATCTCCAGGTCTTTGGCCGTATTGTCGATGACTTGCTTCACCTTGATCTTCCCTTTCTCACTCGCCTTAACGATCGATTCCATCAAAGAAGCTGTCGTAGTAGAGAAGGGTATCTCCTTGATTATTAGAGTTTTCTTATCAAGTGCCTCAATTTTAGCTCGGACCTTGATTTTACCTCCCCGGTAGCCCTGATCATATTCCGAGAAGTCGGCAATACCTCCGGTAAAGAAGTCGGGGTAGATCTTTGCGGTCTTTCCCTTGAGGATATCAACAGATGCTTTGATGAGCTCACAGAAGTTGTGGGGCACGATCTTGGTAGACAAGCCCACGGCAATCCCATCGACGCCCTGAGCCAGCACCAAGGGGAACTTCATCGGCAAGGTCACTGGTTCTTTCTTACGTCCGTCGTATGAAAGCTGCCATTCGGTAAGGTCTGGGTTATACCCTACTTCCAGTGCAAACTTGGACAGCCGTGCTTCAATGTATCGTGGTGCCGCAGAACCGTCGCCCGTGCGGACATCACCCCAGTTACCCTGAGTGTCAAGCAGAAGGTCCTTTTGTCCTATGTTGACGATTGCCTCCCCGATGGCGGCATCACCATGCGGGTGATACTGCATAGTATTCCCGATGACGTTGGCGACCTTATTAAACCGGCCGTCGTCCATATCTTTTAGGGAGTGCATGATGCGGCGCTGGACAGGCTTGAGGCCGTCTTCAATGCGGGGCACAGCGCGCTCCAAAATCACGTAAGAGGCATAGTCCAGGAACCAGTTCTCGTACAACCCGTCGATCGATATCAATTCGTGGGCAACTTCCCCCTCCTTGGCCTTCACCGGTTTACTTGCTTTCTTCTTACTCATTCTCGTTCAAAAAATAATTACTCTTCTACGATAGCCTCTTCTTCCTCTTTTGCCTCTACGACATCCAGTTCAATGCGCAGGTTGTCGATGATGAATTCCTGGCGGTCGGGCGTATTCTTGCCCATATAGAACTCCAGGATTTTAACAACATGTTTTTCTTTGTCAATCACGACTGGCTGGAGTCTGATGTTGTCTCCGATAAAGGTTCCGAACTCTTCTGGGGAAATTTCGCCTAAACCCTTAAACCGGGTGATCTCTGGTTTAGCGCCCACCTTCTTCATGGCCGCTTCCTTCTCTTCCGGACTATAGCAATAATGGGTTTCCTTTTTGTTCCTGACCCTAAACAAGGGCGTCTCCAGGATGTACACATGCCCCGCCTTAACCAGTTCGGGGAAGAACTGCAAGAAAAACGTCATCAACAGTAAACGGATGTGCATGCCGTCCACGTCGGCATCTGTGGCGATTATGACTTTGTTGTAGCGCAGGCCGTCCAGGCCGTCTTCGATATTCAAGGCGTGCTGAAGGAGGTTAAATTCCTCATTTTCATACACCACTTTTTTGGTTAGGCCAAAGCAATTCAAGGGCTTTCCCCGGAGGCTAAACACAGCCTGCGTTTGCACGTCCCTCGATTTGGTAATGGATCCGCTGGCTGAGTCCCCCTCGGTGATAAAGATCATGGACTCTTTACTGCGCGCATCACTCGTCTCGTCGAAATGCACCCGACAGTCGCGAAGCTTGCGGTTGTGGAGGTTTGCCTTCTTCGCCCGTTCATTGGCCAGCTTCTTGATTCCGGCGATTTCCTTGCGTTCCCGCTCGGATTGAAGAATCCGTTTGAGCATGGAATCGGCAACGCTTGGGTTCTTGTGGAGGTAGATCTCAAGTTCTTTGGAGACAAAATCTACTACGAAATTGCGGACAGAGGGCCCTTCTGGGGCCATGTTGATAGACCCTAGTTTGGTCTTTGTCTGGGACTCAAACACCGGCTCCTGAACGCGCACAGCGACTGCAGCTACGATGCTGGCCCGGATATCCGAAGCGTCGAATTCCTTCTTATAGAAATCCCGCACGGCTTTTACGAGGCCTTCCCGGAATGCCGACAGGTGGGTTCCCCCTTGCGTGGTGTTCTGGCCGTTCACAAAGGAGTAGTATTCCTCACCATACTGTGTGCCGTGCGTCAGAGCAACTTCGATATCATCCCCTTTGAAGTGAATGATGGGGTACCGCATCTCCTCGGCATCGGCTTTCTCTTTGAGCAGGTCCAGAAGCCCTTCTTTGGAGAAGAACTTCCTCCCATTGTAATTAATAATCAGGCCTGCATTCAGATAGGCATAGTTCCACATCAAGTCATCCAGGTATTCGAGGATGAAATGGTAGTTCTTGAACATGGAGCCATCGGGCTCGAACTCGACCAGGGTTCCATTGCGCTCCGCGCTCTTCCCCATCTTCGGGTCGTGGGTTAAGACCCCTCTCTTGAATTCTGCTTGTTTAGTTTGTCCTTCCCGGAAGGCTTGCACCTTGAAGTAGTTTGAAAGAGCATTGACAGCTTTGGTACCTACCCCATTCAATCCAACTGATTTCTGAAAGGCACCGCTATCGTATTTGGCACCTGTATTAATCTTGGAAACTACATCGACCACTTTTCCCAGCGGGATACCACGTCCGTAGTCCCTGATTACAACCTTCTGGTCCGTGATCTTGACGTCGATGGTCTTTCCATAGCCCATCATGTGTTCGTCAATACAGTTGTCCATGACCTCCTTGACGAGCACATAGATCCCGTCATCCTTGGCTGAACCATCACCAAGCTTGCCGATATACATCCCTGGGCGAAGGCGGATGTGCTCCCGCCAGTCAAGCGATTTTATGCTCGACTCATTGTATTCCATGCTATCCTTAGCCATGCTACCTTTTGGTGTTTAATCTTGCCACGTTAACCAGTCTAAAAAATCGACAGGAATCTTACTTCCTGGCAGCTTAAAAAATCAGTGTCCGGTAATTCTCTTATAAGAAAGAATATTTTGACCTGATTTCAATATTCAGAGCAAAAGTTTTATCTACAAATCTAAAGGAATAGACATAGCCTAATTCATTGGCTATTAATCATTTATCTTCACTTTCGACAATAGTCTGTTTAGGGCGAAAGTATTGAGCAAGTCGATTCAACGGCCATAAAGACGCCCAAAGAATGATCAGGGATACGCACCCGTAAATAATATACCCGATGCTGTTGTAATCAAACTTTTCCTGGCTGTTGTACAGGCTGAAAAACTGGAGCGATACGAGGATAAAGAGGTTAAAGAAAACAACCAGACCATAGAACCAGGCTTTAAAGAACGAATCCCCCTCTGCCATAAGCCGGTTCACAGCAAAGACCATGGCATTGAAAATGACCAGCAATCCAAGGACGGCATAAAAGAGGCCGTTCCGGGAAATAGCCTCGCCTCCACCCCTCACCTGGATGCTTTCCGGGAATGAGGCGTAGGCGTAAAACAATACCAGAACGGTAGCCATCAGGGAAAAGAACCACACCGCCTTAAAGATTTTGACTATCATAAGAGATTCACTTTTTCGCGTGCAAGGTAGCAGTTTGTTCTACCATACAATGACGTTACTGGAAGGCTGGGGTGCAACAGCCCTTGCCCCGCCCTTCAGGGCGGGGAGAGAAAATGAAAATAGAATGGGCTTTAGCCCAAACCCTGAGCCATGCCATGTGCAAGAGTTGGATGCATGATTTGGATCTCAAATCCTGGACTGAAGTCCATCCTTGAATACCTATTCGATGCCCTCGCCTTAAAAGGCGAGGCAATTAGGACCGCTGATCGACTATCTGCAACAATTTGAAATGCGCACCGCATCCTACGGCCGACCGATATTTTTAGGCTAATTTTGCCGGTAGTCAAGCTACCTTCCAAAGCTGCATGAACCTGAATCCCGTCGTCCTGTCTATCCCGATATTCTTCATCCTGATTGGGGTGGAGATCGTTGTCGAACGATTGATGAACCGGAAACTGTACCGGCTTCCCGATGCAATTGCCAACCTAAGTTGCGGGACGACATCCCAACTGTCTGGGATATTCCTAAAAGTCCTGGCCGTCGGAATCTATGAAATACTGTTTGCCAACTTCGCTCTAACCCACTGGGATAAGAACTGGATCTATTGGGTGAGCTTGTTTCTCCTGGTTGACTTCGCCTACTATTGGGGCCATCGCCTTAGCCATCAAATCAACCTTTTCTGGGGCGGGCATGTGGTACATCACCAAAGCGAGGAGTACAATCTTTCGGTGGCTTTGCGCCAGAGCTCCTTTCAAACAGTTTGGACTTTCTCCTTCTATCTGCCGCTGGCCATAGCGGGTTTTGATACCACGGATTTTGTCCTCATTTCTGCTTTCAATCTTCTCTATCAGTTCTGGATCCACACCGAAGTGATCAACCGGATGGGATGGTTTGAGTATGTGTTCAATACACCCTCCCATCACCGGGTACATCACGGCAGAGATCCCAAATACATTGACAAGAATCTTGCGGGCACCCTTATCATTTGGGACTGGATGTTCGGTAAATTCAAAGAAGAAGAAGAACGACCCACCTACGGAATCACCAAACCCATCAACAGCTGGAACGGCATTTGGGCAAACTTCAGTCACTACGCGATCATGGCTCAGGAACTCAAGACTATCCCATCGGTGAGTGACAAAGTCAGGTACCTGTTCAACAAGCCAGGCTGGCTTCCCAAGTCAATGGGTGGCTATCGGCCAGCTCCACCGGTTGACAAAGCGCACTATCACAAATATGACACGCCTGCTCCTGCCGATCTGAGCTATTATGTTCTGTTTCAATTTGTGATTTGCCTGGCTGGCACCGCCTATTTTTTGTTCAATCAGCCCGCATTCTCGCTATTGCAAAAGGCGATTGTATCCGTACTTATTTCCATCTCTGTGGTTAACTGCGGAGTTCTCTTTGAGCATAGAAAGTGGGTGGTGATCTCCGAATGGCTGCGCATCATACTTTTTCCGGCTGGTCTAATTCTTCTTGCTCTGACCTTGGGCCTTTCGGTCTATTACATCTGGGGGGCGGCAGTCTACCTGGCTATTTCAATTGCATGGTTCTACAAGATTCCGAAAATTTATGCTCATGCGATTTAGCCTGATGCTCGTCATGGTGATTCTGGCCGCTTGTTCCAAGCCTATCCCTACCCTGGAAGGTGTTGACCTTACCAAATGGAAAGACGACAAAAATGCCTGCTCCGGAGACCGGCAGTCGATGGCCATAGCCGTGAAAACAGAATCGCAGAAGCTCAAAGGCCTTTCCGAAATGGATGTCGTTGATCTCCTGGGGCGCCCGGATGAAAACGAGTTGTATAAACGAAATCAAAAGTTCTTCTATTACTATATCACGGCGGGCCCGGACTGCCCGGAGCATGGCACTATTCCCAGCAAGCTAATTATCCGGTTCAATGCCATGGGGTATGCCCAGCTGGTATCGGTAGGGTCGGCGGGTCAATAAATTATTTACTAGCTTAATGTTCAAATTTTTGAATCGTCCATGAAACAGATCTCCGTTATCGGTTCAGGCACCATGGGAAATGGCATTGCCCACGCCTTTGCACAAACAGGTTTTTCCGTATCGCTCATTGATATATCCGAAGAGGCACTTAAGAAAGCCCTGGCCACCATTGAGAAAAATATGGGCCGCCAGGTAGAGAAAGGTCTTCTCACCGACGAAGCAAAGAAGAAAGCCCTGGCCAACATCAACACCACTACTTTCCTGAAAGTAGGAATCCGCGAGGCCGACCTGGTGATCGAGGCGGCCACAGAAAATGTTGACCTTAAACTAAAGATCTTCCGGGAGATGGATGAGAATACTAAGCCCGGAACCATCCTGGCATCCAATACCTCCTCCATTTCCATTACAAAGATTGCTGCTGCCACAAAGAGCCCGGAGAATGTCATTGGTATGCACTTCATGAACCCGGTACCGATCATGAAACTGGTCGAAGTCATTCGCGGGTACTCCACCAGCGACGCGGTGACCAAGACCATTATGGAACTGTCCCGATCACTGGGAAAGGTCCCGGTCGAAGTAAACGACTATCCGGGGTTTGTCGCCAATCGCATTCTGATGCCAATGATCAATGAGGCCATCTACACGCTGCACGAAGCTGTCGCGGGCGTCACCGAGATTGATACGGTTATGAAGCTGGGCATGGCCCACCCGATGGGCCCATTGCAATTGGCCGACTTCATCGGACTAGACACCTGCTTGTCCATTCTACACGTACTGCACCAGGGTTTTGGAAATCCAAAGTATGCCCCGTGTCCCTTGTTGGTCAACATGGTACAGGCCGGACATCACGGCGTCAAATCGGGACAGGGATTTTACAAATACACCCCTGGCAGCAAAGATCTCGTCGTTGCTGACAGGTTTACTAGATACTAGATGCTAGATACTAGATACTTGCTGAGAGCCTGCTCGTGGAATCCCCTACTTCTTCAACAGGTCACGTATCTCAGTAAGCAAAAGGATATCTGCTGGTGTTGGTGCGGGTGCAGCTTTCGCATCCTCACGTTTCTTGGCGGCGTTCATTGCTTTGATAATCATGAAGAGTACAAAAGCGACAATAATGAAGTTAATAACAGCAGAAAGGAATACGCCATATTTCACCGTCCCAAATAGCATCAACTGATCCAGGTTGGTCAGGTTAGCGGCTTCCAGCGCCGGTTTTAACAAAAGGGGTGTTATCACATCTTCAATCAGCGAGCTAACAATCTTGTTGAAGGCAGCACCGATAATCACACCGACCGCGAGGTCGACCACATTGCCCCGCATCGCGAAGGCCTTGAATTCTTTTAACATAGGATAAGGTTAGGTTTATAGGCGCAAAATAAGGCAAGTTCTTGAATGGACAACCAAAGTTGCTAAAGAACCCACGCCCGGGTCAACTTTTACGAGATGAATTCGTGAAGTGCACTTATCCGTCTTCGAAGCCCCGATTTAACACACGGTTAATACCAAATTCATTAAATTGCCTATAACATGAGTCAGCATCCGCCCCCTATTATTGCCGTTGTGGATGATGATAGCGTCTATCAATTCACCGCGTCGAGGACGCTCAAAGCCACTCACCTGGCGCATGAAATCCTCCAGTTTCAGAATGGAAAGGAGGCCCTTGCGTTCTTGCGCGGTGGGGCAACTCCGGAACACCCGTTGCCGGATATCATCTTCCTGGATATCAACA
>JANPES010000221.1:0-10878 GCA_031423035.1 Cyclobacteriaceae bacterium
TGAAGCGGGCCTGTTGAAGATGAGATGCCACGTGGTGGACGTCTTGCCTCAGGTAGGTGGCCAGCTTACGGAAATCTATCCGAAAAAGCCGATCTACGATATTCCGGGATATCCGGAGGTAAACGCGCAACAATTAGTGGATAATCTCTCCAAACAAATCGCGCCCTTTCACCCTACATTTACTCTCGGGGAACGCGTGAAGACCGTTAAGAAAAAGGACGATGGAAGTTTTGAGGTTATTACTTCGGATCAGACAGTGATCCAATGCAAGGCAATTGTCATTGCTGCTGGACTCGGCTGCTTTGAGCCGCGCAAGCCCGCCATCGAAAATCTGGAGAAGTTTGAGAACAAGGGGATTCTTTACATGATCAAGGATCCGGAAACTTTCCGCAACAAGCGACTTGTGCTAGCGGGAGGTGGAGACTCTGCGCTGGACTGGACTATTTTTCTTTCTTCTGTAGCGAGTCACCTCACCCTGATTCACCGTAACGAGACTTTTCGCGGGGCGCCAGATTCAGGGGAGAAAGTAGTTGCATTGGCGAAGGCAGGCAAGATTGATCTCTACCTCAATGCTGACCTGCATGCCGTCAGTGGCACAGATCGACTTGAGTCAATCACCATGTTGGATAAGGATCAGAATGCTAAGACCATTGCAACAGACTACCTGATTCCCTTGTACGGACTAAGCCCAAAGTTGGGTCCCATCGGAGAGTGGGGTTTGGCATTGGACAAGAATACAATTCAGGTAAATACCTTAGACTATTCGACGAGCATTCCGGGCATCTACGCGATAGGAGACATAAATACATATCCAGGCAAACTAAAGTTGATTCTTTGCGGCTTTCATGAAGCTGCTTTGATGGCCCATAGCGCGTTCAAGTATGTATATCCCAATCAAAAGCCGAGTTTTAAATACACTACGGTGAGTGGGGTGAATGAATTCTAGAAGCCGGACCTAATTCTTAATGTCTTTGGGAGAAAGTACGCAACGGAAACTTACGTGAGTCATCCCGCTATCAAACGCTGTCCCTTGTCTGGCGCTTGGCCGGTAATTCACACAATAATCATTGGCACACAGAAATGACCCTCCGCGTGTGACGCGCTTCTCGGCGTAGGGTTCGCGGGAGTCAAATGATTTTTCCGGACCGATTGGATTAACAGACAGGCGTTTCTTCGATAACTCGGAATAGTAATTTACATTGAAGTAATCGCTGGTCCATTCCCACGCGTTGCCGATCATATCATACAGTCCATAGCGATTCGCCGGGAACGTGCGTACCGGGGAGCTTCCGGAAAATCCATCCTCGCCGGCATTGGTGCCTGGAAATACACCCTGGAATGTGTTGGCCATATATTTTTGTTGCGGTCGGAATTCAGTACCCCAACTGTAGCGCTGGTTTTCTAGACCGCCTCGTGAGGCGAATTCCCATTCTGCTTCCGTGGGAAGACGCTTTCCAATCCACGCGCAGTACGCGACCGCGTCATCATAGGCTACCTGTACGACTGGATGATTCCATCTTCCTTCGAGGCTGCTTCCGGGACCCTCCGGTTGTTTCCAGTTAGCGCCGGGGCGGAAGGACCACCATTGAGAATAGTCATCCAGGGTTATTGCATAGGAGGGAGGGGTGAATACCAGTGAGCCTGGAATCAGATTTTCCTCCGGTGGGCGTTTTGAATCGGGAGGCATTTGTTTTTTCAGTTGTTCCCATTCCGGCTTTTTCTCGGCTACCGTGATGTACCCGGTGGCATCGACGAATTTCTTGAACTGCTCGTTGGTCACCTCAGTCTCATCCATCCAAAAGCCATCAACCTTGACACGATGCGCGGGCCGCTCGGCTTCGTACGACTCCTCTTCATCTGTGCCCATGGTGAATTCACCGCCAGGAACCCAGACCATCCCAGGAGGAGGAGTAGCAGAAATATCCTTTGTTTGTTGATCCGAATTGTTTTTTGACGTGCAGGAGAGCATGACCAACAGGATCGCAGTACAATAAAAAAAGTGCGTCATTATTGTCTTAGGTGTTTACTTCAAAGATACATTTTGGGCAGATGATGATTGTCTTTCACTAGAAAAACTCTCCCAAATTGACGTACCAGTTCCAGCCCTCTTTGCCGTAGGCGAAATCAAGCGTCAGGTTGGTATCA
This sequence comes from Cyclobacteriaceae bacterium, assembly GCA_031423035.1. Taxonomy (GTDB): domain Bacteria; phylum Bacteroidota; class Bacteroidia; order Cytophagales; family Cyclobacteriaceae; genus ELB16-189. Next base: position 2,146 of record JANPES010000221.1, read on the forward strand.
GAATGTCGGTTGAACTTGAAGCGAAACCCAAATCCTGCGGCGGGCAGGATGTGGTCAAAATTCCCCTTCCGGTCGGCATAGGTCTGGAGGTTGGCAAAAAGCACGCCCCCAAAAAATCCATGTGAAGATATATCAAAGCGATATTCCCCTTCTGTATAAAGCCAATGCGCTCCGCGGAAGCGGTCTGTGAGATAACCCCTGCCCGCGCGACTGCTGGGATCTTGGAATGTAGATGGCAAATTGAAGTAAGGAACGTCGCCAAAGCTTCCCCAATAGAAGGCGCGTCCTGCCAAAATCTTGTGTCGGGTTTTGGAGAATGAATAGTATCGCCTGACATCGGCAAAAACAGAGCTCCATTCATAGGTGCTTCCCATTTTTTTTGTGTTTACCCGAAACACCAGGGCGCTGTAGAAACCGTTTCTTGGATTCACCGAGTTCTTGCGGCTGTCCCGGAGGATGTTGAATGTGATGCCGGAAGAAACTGTGGAGGACCCCGTTCCTATTCCATATAGTTGAAAATCGCTGGGCGTTTCCGGAGTTGGATCTTTTTCGGTCACGCCGTAAAAGTAGTCCAGGTTATAGCCGACACCGAGGTAGAAATTTTTCATCACTCTGGTGTGTCCTGTGAAATACGTGCGCAACTGGGAATGCTCGATGACTGTGTAATCAAATGATGGGACCCTTCCCCCTAAGCCGTAATCCCGAAGCCCATTGTACAGGATTCGAAAGTCACCAGTTCCGTTCCATTCATTTTTAGGGAACCATACATAGGGTGAAAAAAGGATGCCATAGCTGGTTGAAAAATTGGTGTAGGGGTAGAAATAGATTGAACTAAGATTAGTTTCCTTGGCCATGTAAAAAGATGCGTTTATCGCAGAAACGGATACGCCTCCTCCGGAAGATGCAGGAGCGATTGGAATTACTGAAAAATGGACCTTTCCTTCCTCCTCTTTTCGAGGAGCCTTTCTACTTTGAGCAGACTTCCAGATAACGGCACCAAAGTCAATGATATCTGTTTTCTCCAGCAGCTTGAGGCTGAGCGAGTCATGTTTCTGAGCCTGCACGTTGCTTTGAGGAAGCATAAGCAGGGCTGAGCATAAAATAACTGACATCCAGCAAGGCAACTTCATGTACAAAGATAAGGGCCTTCCAAATGACATGCGTGGTTGCTGTAGGTCACCAAATGAGCTCAGCGCGGGTTCCAAATAAAAAAACCAGACGTAATGGCCTGGTTTTTCTTTATGCTGATGATTTGATCAGTTCTTGATCAATGCTTTGGGTGAGGGAGCATTCTTCCGGCCTTTTGGCTTATCGTTCAAGAAATCATAAAAAAAAATGCGTCCATATTCCATGTCAGACATTTTAAAGTTAATGCTCATTCCATCGTTTATGGACATCAAATCCAAGGTAGATTTTTCAAATGCAGGATCCATTTGTAATCCGGTCATGGCACGAAAAGTATCGAACGAGCCATCCTCTTTCTCAACCATAACTGGAGGCTTCATCCTTCCTTCCGCAACCTCAACCTTACCCATGAAGCACTTGCTGGTGCCATCACTGGTATTCCTTAACGTAAGAACTACGTTATGTGTCCCATCGGGTACGGGTTTTCCGCCACGCTCACGGAAAATGGTATACCACTCCTTAAAACAATCTGAGGTGGAAGTTTGTGGCGTCGCCTTCTGCTGTCCTCCTTTTTGCTGCCCGAGACTTAGAAGGGGGGTAATCAGGAATAAGAATGCGAGCAGTGTGTAATTTGTTTTCATGTGTAACGTCTTTAATCTCAAATATCTGAAAATTCCTTTAGGGAAATAGGATTTCATTCCATTATTATAGGGGCTAGTGTGTATCAGAGGCTTTTCTGAAGACATATCCGTCTCCTTGAAAATCAACGCCTGGTGGAATTTGATAGGTCAAGGCTAAGATGATTAGGCGATTGCGGTACATTGCAGCGTATTTTGACCATGTGAAAGTGATTATGAAGTGGATTTTTGTTGCATTATTATCGGGGGGGCTGCTGCAGGCTGGCCATGCTCAAACAGCAGACTGTGTAGAGAAGGACATTACAGACGTTTTTAGTAAAAAGGGCAAAGAAATCGTGCCTGAGGTGATTGTAATCAAGCACCCATCCATTATACTGATTCCTGTCCTTGCCTCGTCTCCGGCTACCGGATTTCAACTGGGTGTTGCCAGTCAGTTTGCCTGGTACAATGCCAACCCCGAGGACACGCGCATTTCGGTTGCTTCGATTAATTTTACCTATACAGCTAAGAGTCAAATATTAATTACAGCGAAATCCACAATCATGGGACAACATGACAAGTGGATATTTTCCGGCGATTGGAGGTACTATGTTTATTCTCAATCCACTTATGGGCTGGGCACAAATGCGCCGGTAAGCGCCACGGTTGATGACGGTATTAATATAGGTGGTGTTGACACCGAATCAACACCCGGGGAGGAACCCATGGAGTTCCAATGGCTGCGATTGCATGAAACAGCCCTGAGGGAAATTAAGAAGAATATTTATCTCGGACTTGGCTATCACTTGGATGTTTATGCAAGTATTCTCGATAAGAATCTTGATGTGCCAAATGGAAAATTAACCGAGCATTATACCTATTCACTGGCTCAGGGAATCGACCCCACCTACTACAGCATGTCCGGTTTGAGTGCCAATTTTGTTTTCGACAGCCGTGACAACCAAATCAACCCGTACAAAGGTTTTTATGTCAATGCACAGTATCGGTATAATACAACGGTACTTGGGAGCACAACAAACAGCGGCTTAGCGTGGCTTGAAGTAAGGGGATACAAGAGCCTTTCAATACTGAGACCTAGGCATATACTTGCCGGCTGGGCGTATACTAATTTTTCTGCCGGCGGAACTCTTCCTTATCTGGGCTTGCCTGGAACCAACTACGATATGAAGAACCGTTCTGCGCGGGCCTATGTACAGGGCCGCTTCAGGGGTGAAGATCTTGTTTATGCCGAAATGGAATACCGTTTTCCGATTTCCAAATGCTCGGGAGTATTGGGTGGCGTATTGTTTGTCAACGGAACCACGGCATCCAATCGCACAGACGCTGTGAAATTATTTGACTACACCAAAGCCGGATACGGATTTGGTCTGCGGATCGCCGCGGATAAATTATCCCGAACCAATATTGCTATCGATGTTGGTTTTGGTGAACACTCCACCGGCATCTACTTTGGGGCGGCCGAAGTATTCTGACGACGATGTTATTCAGAGGTTGGAACCTCAACAACACCCTCTTTCGGTTTGTCCTCTTCGGGCGAGATCCACTCTTCTGCGAGTTTGTAGGTGAGAGAAAGAATTACTGCACCGAGGAAAAGTCCTATGAAACCGCTGGCAACAAAGCCACCGATTGAGCCAAGAAAAATAACCAACATGGGAACCGGGGCTCCTCTACCAAGCAGCAAGGGCTTGAGAACGTTATCAATCAACAGAACCATGATTGACCAACCCATAAAAAGACTGGCGGTCAAAGTATCCGATGTTGAGAACATGTAGATGATGATTGGTATCACCACCGGACCGACACCGATCTGCACGATGGCTAATATGAGGGAGATTACCGCCCATAGCCCAGCGGCGGGCACCCCGGCAACAAAAAATCCGATACTGGCAAGGGTTGCCTGAATAAAGGCAACTCCAAGTATTCCCTTCACGACCTGACGAATGGTGACTTCAGAAAGTTTGACAAAATATTCGCCACGCTTTCCTGCCAATCGGATAAATACACGCTCCACCGCGTCGCCACCGGATTTCGCATAGACGAGCATGACGCCGGAGAGCACAATAGCAATCATGAATTGAAGGATGCCAATACTAATCCCGGCTAGCGCAGAGAACAGCCATCGGCCCACATCGGTGAGTTGGTCTTTGTATTGAATAAGAAAGGTGTGCAGGCTGCTGGAGGCAAGTCGCCAGATATCAACAATTGGTTGTGCTGCCGCGGGCCATGAATCTACACGTTGATCGGGTGGAGGAATAAGGTGCCCTCCCTGCTGATACGTTTCCCGGAAATGTCGAATGCCTTCAAACAATGACTCAGCGAGTAGAACGCATGGAACCAAAATGACGGCAAGTAGGACCAGGGCAATGAGGATAGCCGAGAGTTTCTCTCTTCCACCCAATCGTTTTTTCAATTTCTGATGAATGGGTGAAACTGTCACCGCGATGATCGTACCCCAAAGGAGGAGTGAAATAAAGGGGCTAAGGATCATGAAACACCATCCTACCAATGCAACCAGGAGGCTTAGACGGATAGCTATTTCTACGGCCTGATTAAGGTAGGGCTTGCCCGGAGTATTTGGTTGAATTTCTGACATAGGTGTGGATGAGGTCTCAATATCGCAAAAATGTGTGATTGGGTCTAGCCAATCAACACTTGCTGATTAAAGTCAGGATTGACAATTAGCCCCAGGACCTATCTTTGCTTGGTCAGGATTCAAAGGTTGGGCCCTTTGGACTTCCTAGATTGTAATATATCTTTGCAGCCTTTACAAAAAACTAACACATGGACAGAAACAAAATTGGACTTCTGGTTGCGCTCCTGGTCGTCTTGTCTATCCCTTCGATGGGCCAGGGCATGAAGTTAACTGCTTTTGGGGGATACACCATACAGGATAAAGTATATGGTTACTATGGTGACCTTGTGATTGGCGATGGCGCGCATTTTGGTGGAATGTTAAGTAAGGAATTATCCAATACAATGGCCGTTGACCTCACCTATAGTTACCAGTCAACCACGTTCGGTGTCAAGGATTATTCATCCATCATCAATTCTCTATCCGGTAGCTATAGTGGTTCGGTGAGTTATCTCATGATTGGTTCAACCCATAGTCCGGATTTCAGTGCGAAATTTTCGCCCTATGGGGGGATCATGCTGGGCGCGGCCATCTTTTCGGCCAAAGAAATTATTTCAGAGACCTGGAAATTTGCCGTAGGAGGAAAGTTGGGGGTCATTTACCATGTAAATGAAAAAATCGGCATTGTGATTCAAACTCAACTCATGGTTCCTGTGCAGGGCGTAGGGCTGTATTTTGGCACTGGTGGAGCTGGTGTGGGCACGACGTCTTCAGCAACTCAGCTTGGCTTTACAGGCGGGTTGGAATTTAAGGTTGGAAACTAAGATCATTCACTACTAATTAATCATACCATGAAACAGAAGTTGATTGCAATAATCCTGATGAGCGCCGTGGCCGCGTTTTGGGGATGCTCTTATGAAGGTGCCGAGTATACAGAAGAGTTGGACCTTGTCGCAACAAATTATGATGCAGGATTTGACTTTGCCAGTAAGGGAACCTATTCTCTACCGGACAAGATTGTTAAAATTACTGGTGACGTCGCTGCACCTCCAGAATACATAAAGGATATTTACGGAATACCCATGCTTGCCCAGATCGAGGCCAACATGACGACCCTGGGTTGGACAAAAGTGGATGTAAGCTTAAGCCCTGATGTTCAGTTTCTTCCTGCAGCCTGGACAAGCACTACCGTAGTTTACGGTGGATACTATGGTGGATATTATTGCTGGTACTATCCTTACTACTGTGGAGGCGGATGGTATTATCCTTACTATGGTTATTCAAGCAGCTACACAACTGGTACGCTCTTGATGACAATCGTTGATCCCAATAGCGAGAGCACAGACGGTAATCTGCGGGTAGTTTGGAATGGCGCAATGAATGGGTTGCTGAGCGGGAGCTATGACATTGATCGCATCACGAAGGGCATCAATCAGTGCTTTGCACAATCACCTTACTTGAAGACTAACTAACATTCCGGTCAAAGATATTCCAGATATGAAAAAACTAATATTCATCGTGTTGATTACCGGAACGTTGATCACACCAACATTTGCTCAGAGCTCATTTTCCGTTCAGTATTCAATGGGATTTGGAGGTAACATGAACAGCTATGTCAGCTCAACCAGCTTGCAAGGCGTGACCATGGAGTACAAAATGTATCTTCAACCCAACATCAGCATTGGGATTGACGCAAGTTGGAATCATTTCTATGAGCGCAGACCATATGATACCTATTCCAAAGGAACACTGTCACTGTCCGGCGTTCAGTATCGCACGGCCGATGCGGTGCCCATATATGTAACGACCAGCTTCTACCTGAGCCCAGGAGAAAAAATAAACCCATACTTCGGTCTTGGCATAGGAACCATGTACGCCTCCAGGTTTACAGACATGGGCATCTGGCGACTCACCGAAGACGACTGGCACTTTGGCCTCAAGCCCGAGCTAGGAGTTTTGGTGAGTGCCAATCCGGACATGGATATCCTTTTTGGATTCCGATATAACTATGCGGTGGCAACGAATGACACCATGGAGCAAACGTTCATGACATTTAATATTGGATTTGTTTGGAAATAAATTGAATCGTAAACTTTTAACTTAAAGCAAAATGAAAAAAGCAATTATCCTATCGGCATTCCTATTGAGTGCCATGATTCTGAAAGCACAACCAACTACTGATGAGGTCAATTTGATCCAGAGTGCGTATGGAATGGAAAAACGTGCCATTGTTGAGCAGGCCATGAAACTCACCGATGCCGAAGCTACCGGGTTTTGGAAAATTTATGAGGAGTACGAAGTTGCCCGCAAGGACTATGGGAAGAAGCGTGTGAGCATTCTTGTGGACTATGCGAGCAATTATGCCAATCTCACAGATGCCAAGGCATCGGAGCTTGTCAAGGCAGCGATGGCCAACCAAATGACTTTTACAAAACTGCAGCAGTCCACGTTCGGCAAATTGTCAAAAGTTATGTCTGCGAAACGGGCAGCTCAGTTTACCCAACTGGAAAGCTATCTGGAGACTGTAATCCGCCTCAGCATTGCGGATGAGGTTCCGTTCATCAATGAGCTGGATGATACACGTAAGAACTAAGTCTTAGAATAATCGAATAAAAAAAGACCGGCAATCGCCGGTCTTTTTTTATTTGCACTTATCGGAGATACCGACAAAGTAGCGTTCACCACCCCCAAAAATCTTCTCTTCGTTGATGGTCAATTCGATATCCAGGCCGGGGAGGTTATTGCCAAAGACGAGGTGTAACATTCCCTTGGGGCCAATTCCCTCTGCCGTCCACCTGCCTTTGAGATTGCCCTTGTATGCCGGGTTTTGATTTTTGAGAATCCCCTTTTTTGTCACTTTGGCTGAGAACGTTCCATTTGCGCACAGATGGACAGTTGTCTCTTTGGAACCATTTTCCAGGAAAGCATATGTGGAAAGCATTTGGTTTGACAAGAATTCCTTCCAATTGAAATCATCGTACGGGGAAGAGGAAGAGGGCGTCTCGAGTATAGCCGCCGACATAAATGCGTCCGCGACTTGCTTGATATCAAGATATTGTTGGGCCGGCATTACCGCCAGACACGTAACACAGGCCCCGCTGTCACCGCACCGCGCAACGGCATAGGCCCTCATGCTCTTATTGATGAATGCGCCAACGGCAATCACTTCGCTGGAAAGAACTCCGTTTGTGATTGTGGCCTCCTTGGCTTTCAACTTGATTTCGCTATCCATGTCGAACCCGGATTCCCATGATTTTTTCATCGTAGGGAGATCAGACTCCTTGCCCAGTACGAATATTTCTGCAGGTGAAGTCATGGAGCTGAGCAAGAACACCTCGCTTTCACGGGGCAACGACCCGGTCCAGTTGGTGGGCACAGTCGCCTTGAAGCCATATCGGGGTGCGAAGAGCGCTTCGCCTGGCTCGTAGACTTTTCCTGGCTGAAGGCGTTTTGTTTGTGCGATTACTGAAGCAGGGACGAGCAGAAACAAAAGGAGAAGGACTTTGCTGGACATAGTAGTTATATTCTTCGGAAGCTAAATTACGAGTATTTGATGTGAGGAACTATGGGTTATCAGGGTTGTGAAAGTTTTCAATAATAAATTGACGATAATCCTCAGGAGTATCGAGATCAACGTGGCCATCGGGGAAATCTACTGTCGCCACTGCTTCTGGGTTTTGACGGATGACTTTCCTCGCACCGGCATCATCATCGGTTTTGAGAAGTTTGGTGAATTGTTCTTTCTTGAAAAGGGCTGGAACGCCTGCTGTCCCGGCATAGGAAGAGGCCACGATAGTTTTATCTGTTCCACTGGCTTTGGCGATCAGCGCTTGCAGATGAGCGGTCAACAATTTTGGTTGATCACATACCATAATAATTACCGCATCAATCATCGGTGTTGCCGCCAAGAGGTGAGCAATACCCAGTTTCAGCGAACTCCCCATTCCTTTTTGCCAGGATTTGTTTTCAACGATGGTCATCGGTAGGTCGTGTAAGGCGAGCTGGTGTTGTTCAAAGCCGGATCCCAGCACGACGTACACATTCGGAGTGACAGCCAGCGCTTCTTTTACGGAGTGTACCAATAACGGTACACCATTAACTTCCAATAGTTGTTTTGATTGCCCCATCCGTGAAGAGGATCCGGCGGCAAGAACAAGCACGGCTGGTTGCATGTCCGAATTTACGGAATTCAATGGGACTCACCTCAACCCTCGCTTCGCTCGGTCACCCCTCTCTACTTTGTAGAGAGGGGCCGGGGTGAGTTGGCAAACGGTCTTTGTCGATCTGGTCAACGAAGTCTTAAGTCTTCATTAGACTCACCCCGACCCTCGCTTCGCGCGGGCACCCCACACGACAAAGTAGAGAGGGGCGGGGGGTGACTTGGAGGTGGAGGTTAGT
>JANPES010000222.1:0-11190 GCA_031423035.1 Cyclobacteriaceae bacterium
GGATGTCGACCTCCGGGAAGACCACCTGCTCCTCGATGTGCTTCACGATCGCGCCCGCGACGTCCACCCGGGTCGTTCCTTCGATTCCTTCGAGGCCGGGGCTTGAGTTCACTTCGATAATCAGGGGCCCGCGACTGGAAGGCAGCATATCAACACCCGCTACACTGAGCCCTAATTTTTTTGCCGCCGCTACTGCGGAATATTTTTCCTCGCGGTTGAGCTTGACGACCGTTGCGTGGCCACCCCTATGGAGGTTAGAGCGAAACTCTCCGTCTCTTGCCTGTCGACGCATAGCCCCAACAACTTCTCCATTAACGACAAATGCCCGGATATCGACTCCCTTCGCTTCTTTGATAAACTCCTGCACGATGATCCTGGCCTTCACCCCATGAAAAGCTTCGATGACAGACTGTGCCGCCTGATTGTTTTCGGCCAGAACGACGCCCAGTCCCTGGGTTCCTTCCAAAAGTTTGATGACCACTGGCGCTCCACCTACCGCCTCGACAACGCCTTCCGTATCACGGGAATAGTCCATGAATATGGTCTTCGGTAGCCCGAGGCCTGCGCGGGATAGGATTTGCATGCTTCTCAGCTTATCGCGTGACCGAATCAAGGCCTGTGACTCGACCGCTGTAAAGACCTTCATCATCTCGAATTGCCGAACGACCGCGGCCCCGTAAAACGTGACCGAGGCACCAATGCGGGGGATGATGGCATCGAAATAGTCCAGCTTGCGTCCGTTGTACCAGACCATGGGATTCTTCTTTTCGATGACGAGCATGCATTTCATGTGGTCAATGATCTCCACCTTATGGCCCTTCTTTTCTCCTGCTTCTTTCAGTCTGCGGGTGGAGTAGAGCTTTGCGTCACGGGAGAGGATAGCGATGGTCATGATGGCGCTGACTTTGAAATATCCCCGGATGCAGGATTTTGTTTGTTGATGAAAGATAAATCTTTTTTGGTCACGTCAATCAGGAACCGATGGCGCAAGATTTTTCGGCCCAGGAGTACGGGGAATTTAAGATTTCCGCGGTTGCTAAGGGAAAATTCCGCACGGATCACCTGACCATAAATACGAATCTTGGTTTTGATCACGTACCTGAGTTCGGCTTCACCAAAGGAATTACGGATTTCACGTTGCTCAAATTTTTTTATCTGGAAAGGCATTCCGGTGAACTCCGGATGCTCATCATCAAGCAAAATGAATTCCAGCTTTCCTCCAACCAGTTCAGCCCGGCTGCAATGGAGACTTGAGGTATATGCTCCGGTATCGATCTTGGCATGGATATTCTCCAAACCCAGCCCAGGTAAGTCTACGCGGTCAGAACGTCCGAGAATTTGCATGGCACAAGTAAATCAAGGCGATCGGAATCCCATATCCTGTGAACGGAATTTTAAATACTTGAGGAAGGATCCGGCGGCAACTTTTCAGGTTGGTCACTTCTTCCCAAAAACTTGAAGCTATCTCCCTTTTTAGAGCCCAATGATAATATTTGGAGCAAAAAAATAGTAACACTATCTGTTGAGTTAGTAACTATATAAGCAATATTAATTTTTTGATACTGAACGTTGTGATTTCTTAATATGAGTTGAGTTCTTAACTTTATTACTTTCTAACCTAAACCAATAACTATGAGGAAGTCTTTACTCGTGCTATTTATGTTCGTTTTTGTGCTCGGAGCATGGGCGCAGGAGCGAGTCATTTCCGGCAAGGTCACATCATCAGACGATGGTAGCCCACTGCCCGGAGTGAACGTCGTGCTTAAGGGCACATCAACCGGAACAGTAACTGATTCCGGCGGTGGATACAAACTCAGCGTACCTGCAAGCGGAGGCACACTGCAGTTTTCTTTCATTGGGATGGAACCCAGGGAAGAGGAAATCGGTGAAAGAAGTGTCATTGACTTACCGATGGCATCTGACGTAAAACAGCTTTCCGAAGTTGTTGTTACTGCGTTAGGTGTGAAAGTGGACAAGGACAAATTCAACGCTGCTGTTGCAAGTGTATCCGGTTCAACTGTATTGCGATCCGGTGAAACAAGTGCATTGACAGGACTTAGTGCCAAAGCTGCGGGAGTTCTCATCACCCGTACAGGTGGCGACCCAGGTGCCGGTGCATACATCCAGATTCGTGGTCAAAATACGATCTCGAGTAACGCGCAGCCACTGTTTATCATTGACGGTATGCCAGTCAGTAACTCTTCAGACGGTGTTAACAACATTGTTGTACAGCAGTCTCGCCTAAACGACCTCAATCCAGATGATATTGCCTCGATTGACGTATTGAAAGGTGCTTCCGCAGCAACCCTTTGGGGTACTCGGGCAGCAAATGGCGTGGTGATCATAACGACAAAGAAAGGCCGTGATGAAGGTGGAAAAGTGAATATTTCCTGGAAGACCACGGTATCAATCGATGAAATAAACAAGATGCATGACCTGCAGCGGAACTATGGTGGAGGAAGAGGTGGTCAATGGCGTCAAAATGCACGGGAGTCATGGGGTGATCGAATTGATGATCGCACTGGTGGCACGGATGCATTCATAACAGCTCCGGGACCTGGCTACAACGGTTTTGCCACATTCGCTGACGGAACTAAACGATATGCTATTGCTAGCGGTACAACTTTTTCAGTTAATGGAAGAGGAGCAGGCGCTCATGGCGGCAAGAATTCCAAGGAGACCTATGACCATCGGTATGATGCGTTCCAAACCGGACGGTTCGTTGACAATAACCTGACCATTAGCGGCGGCAATGCAAAATCAAATTTCTATGCTAGCGTTTCAAATCTGGATCAGACTGGAATTGTGAAGAGCTTCAGCGACTATAAGAAGACTTCAGTTCGGTTTAACATGGAAAACCGCTTTACCAACTGGTTTAAGGTTTCTGCCAATGCAAACTACATCAGCATGGCAGCAACCCGGTATCAGCAGGGTGACAACCTGGATGGCCTTCTTCTCGGTGGATTACGGACTTCACCTGATTTTGATAATCAGATTTACGAGGCCGACTATACCACCATTGCAGGAGCTACTATCCCTGACCGGCAGGTATCTTATCGTAGCCAGCTAGGACAATTTGCCAATCCACGTTATTCGAACCCAATATGGAACATCAAAAACAATAAGAGCAATTCGGATGTTGACCGTATCCTTGGTAACCTCGAATTGACTATTGATCCGACGGACTGGATGTCTGTGGTAGGCAGGGTAGGTATTGATAATTTTGTTGATACCCGGAATGACCTGTGGCCTTTGTATTCGGCCTCTTACCCTGAAGGATATCTTCAGAAATGGTGGATTCAGGAAAAGCAGTTCCAGGGAGACCTTTTTGCCAAATTCACAAAGGAGTTCAGTTCGAAATTTTCTGCCACCGCCATTGTGGGTGTTCAGTACAATAACAGAAAATACGAATGGGTTTTTGCAGATGTGAAGTCATTTACACTTCCGGGAGCTCCCGATCAGTTGGCCAACGGTCTGAATTCTAACCTGACAGCCTCTAACTTTACGCGTTTGATCCGTACGTATGGATATTATGCCCAGATTGACCTGGCTGCATTGGATATGTTCTACATAACGTTGACAGGACGCAATGAGAGTGCTTCAACTTTTGGCTCAGGGATAGACAATAGTTTCTTCTTCCCTTCGGCTGCGGTAGCCTGGCAGTTTACCAAACTAGAGGCATTGAAGGATAATTCGGTGCTGAGTTTTGGAAAGTTCAGAGCCAACTACGGTGAAGTAGGTATTCAGCCTGACGCTTACCGTACTTCGACCTTATTTGTTCCTTCTGCCTATGGCGACGGGTATGCAGGTACGTTGCAAGCATCCAGTTCCGTTTATGGTGGTGGATTTAACCGCAGCGCTTTCAGAGGCAACCCAAATTTGGGCCCTGAACGTAAGAAGGAGGTTGAAGTTGGTCTTGACCTTCGTTTCCTGAAGGACCGCTTCAGTCTTTCTGTTACAGGATATAATAACACAACGACAGATGTAATTATACCCTTGTCCTTGCCCGATGAAGTTGGCTTCTCGCAAGAGTGGACCAATGCGGCCGAGTTAAATAACAAAGGACTGGAAATTGACCTGGGTGCTCAAATCCTCACCGGAGCCTTTAAGTGGAGCATGAATGGTAACTGGGCAGCCAACCGGAATACCGTTGTTTCACTTGCCGGTTCAGAAGCGCAGTATATTGATGGTACATATGGCGGAGCTTCCTATCAGGAAGGCCAACCTTTTGGTGTCATCCTCGGAACTGACTTCTTAAAGGATGAGGTACCAACCAGCGCTACATTCGGTAAGTATCTTTTGGATGCCGATGGTTTTCCGCAGGATGGTACAACAAACGAGATCATTGGTAACATGAATCCAGATTGGATGGCCGGTTTGGGTAATACCTTCTCCTACAAAGGAGTGTCCTTGTTTGTTATGTTCAGCACCGTGTATGGAAACGATATCTTCAATGGCACACGTGGTGCCTTGTATACCTTTGGAACGCATGCTGATACCGGTAATGAAGTAACTTCATCTACACCATTAAAAACGTATGATTATAATGGAACAACCATCCTAGCCATCCCAGCCGGTACGCCATTCCGTGGTCAGATTAAAGACTTTGGCGCCGGCCATGTAGCCTTAACCCAGTCTTGGTTCCAGGGACCTGGAACGTCCTTTAATCAGGCTTCTGTGAAGCAATTCATCGAGGATGGTACTGCAACAAGGCTTCGTGAGATTACGCTGGGATACAGCCTGTCTTCTCCGGGATTCAGAAATGCAACCAAACTGCGTTCAATTGATTTTAGCTTGACCGGCAGAAATCTCATCCTCTGGACAAACTATACCGGGATTGACCCTGAATCCAGCATCAGTGGAACAGGCCTTTCACGCGGTGACGACTGGTTTGCCAGTCCGAACACCAAGTCGTTCTTGTTCTCCGTCAAAATCAATTTCTAACTCACTTGATTTATATAATTATGAAAAAATCAATTCAATATAAAGGCATGGTAGCGCTGTTGGCGTTATTCATGCTCGGCGCGTGCCAGGATCTTTTTGATAATCCCTTGATCACAAGGAACCCAAACTCGCCTGAGGACGCAAGCATTGACAAGGTTATGACCGGCGGTCTTTCAGGCCTTGCTCTTTTGTCCGAGGATACGGACATTCGCATACCGATGTTGTGGGTTGGCCATCTTACCGGCCTTAGCCGTCAGCATTTGGGCTTTGCTGAATATATTGCCTCTGCTACAACTTTTGGTTTTGGGGACCCTTATAATGTGGTTGCCCAGATGAGAATTGTTCAAACCAAGGCGGTGGAATTGAACACGTCGCGCATTGCTGGAGCTGCCCAGGTGGTAGAAGCACTCATTATCGCTAAACAGGCCAGCTTGTACGGTGACATTCCTTATACGGAGGCACTTGATGTTGAAAAGTTTCCAAAGCCTAAGTATGATAAGATGTCAGATGTGTATGCTAGTCTGCAAACCACATTATCCACAGCCATCGCCAATCTCTCCAAGCCTGTTCTGCCTGACGGCGGTACAATCACAGGAGACTTCATTTATGGCGGTGATGCGGCCAAGTGGATAGCAGCAGCCAATTCGTTGAAGGCGAGGTTAGCACTTCATGTTGGAGATTACCCCAATGCGATAGTGTTTGCTTCAGCAGGAATTACAAGCTCGGCGGATGATATGCTTATCCCACATGGAGACAGCTATGCGGTTGACCAAAACCTGCACAACGTTTTCTTTGATATCAACCGCCCCGCGGATACAGGTTGCGAGTCACCCACAGTATTGCCAGGCTTGATGGAAGCACGTGAAGGTAGGGACCGGTTGTGGAATCATTTCTTCCAGGACCCCGGGATTTACACCGGAAACACTGACCCTAATACAGTCGATGGTTACTTCCAGCTTAATTCCCCTCAGCCGGTTATCACATTCATGGAGAATCGGTTGATTGTGGCTGAAGCCAATGCCAGGCTTGCTGCCCCTAATTTGCCGAACGCTATGGCTGCATTGAATGAGGTCAGAGCTGAGCTTATGACGGGTGACATTTACGGTCAGACAATGCCTTCTGGTACGCTGAATTATATCCCTTTGCTACTCATTGATCCATTGTATGATACTCAAACTGAGCTTCTTGAGGAAATCCTTACAACCAAGTATATCCTGATGTTTGGTATGCTGGAAGTATGGAACGACTTGAGGAGATGCCAGACGGCACTGCCTATTGTTCAGGTCATGAATATCGCTGGCACGCTGCCCATCGCATCTGACCCGATTGTAAGTACAACTACGGGAAGAATACCTGACCGTTTTATTTATCCACAAAACCAGATCAACACCAACGGAGCAAATCTTCCCGCGGGAGGTACTACGATCTATGGTAAACTGGAGATTTGGCAATGAGATATTAATTTCCTGATTAAAAGAAAGGCCCCGACTTGTCGGGGCCTTTTTTGTGCTCATAATTTTTGTCTCTGATCTAGGCTTTCTTCACTTTAAAAGCGACCAAAGTGTTTTCCCATACCAGCGTTACAGTGTTTTTGTCAACGCCAATTTTAAAGGTCTCTACAAAAGAACCTGGCTTTCCGGCTTGCACCTTGACACGAAGCACATCGTTGGCTTCTTTGTAGCCATAGGTTCCCCATTGCTTTCCATATTTCTGGAAGATGATGGTCCATTCGGATTCACCCGGGATAGTGAATAGTTCGTACTTGCCTGCGGGAAGGGCCTGACCTTCCACCTGAATGGGCTGGTCGATTTCAAAAATGGTTGCTTCATTGGCACCGGTTCGCCAGACCTTTCCGTAGACCTCAATGCCGCCGAGCATTTTTCTCCCCTTTGCGGAGGGAGCTGAATAGTCAATTTTTACCTTGACTCCATCAATGCTGCCTTCGGCTGTCTGAGGGGGGCTTGGGCGCTTGGTGTTGTCCTGGGCCATGGCGATGGTCAAGGCCAGCGTCAATAGAATGACCGTGGAAATGCTTCTTTTCATGATTTTTTTTGTTTGGTTTAAGTTGAAATTTAGTGGTCGTGCGACAAGATCGCGTGCGACGCTTGTCCTCTAACGGCGGGAGGCCGCGCGTGGTTCATTGATCGTGTGGGAATTGTTGGGGGTATAGGGTTGGGCCTAGCGCCCAAAGGGGTTCAGCGTCGATAATGCACGTTTTCCACCGCCCATCTTATTCATGGTTTTCATCATCTTGCGGAGTTCCGTGAACTGCTTGAGCAGTTGATTGACTTGCTGCACCGAAGTCCCACTGCCTCTGGCGATGCGGTCCTTGCGGCTGCTGTTGATGATCTCCGGGTTTTCCCGTTCGGTCTGGGTCATTGACCGTATGATCGCTTCAAGGGGTTTAAATGTGTTTTCATCAACGTCTACATCCTTCATTGCCTTTCCCATGCCGGGTACCATGCCCAATAGATCTTTCATATTGCCCATCTTCTTGATCTGCGCCAGTTGGTTGAGGAAGTCGTTGAGATCGAACTGATTCTTACGGATCTTCTTCTGGAGGCGGGCCGCCTCGTCCTGATCGAAAGACTCTTGTGCCTTTTCTACAAGGCCCACAACGTCACCCATCCCCAGGATTCGGCTTGCCATCCGGTCCGGGTAGAAACGGTCGAGGGCCTCCATCTTTTCACCTGAACTGGTGAATTTGATGGGCTTCTCAGTCACCCTCCGGATAGAGAGTGCAGCGCCTCCCCGGGTATCCCCATCCATCTTGGTCAGGACAACGCCGTCAAAATTTATCCGGTCATTGAATGCTTTTGCCGTGTTAACTGCGTCCTGCCCGGTCATGGCATCGACAACGAAGAGGGTTTCTGCCGGCTGGAGCAATTCTTTTAGTGCAGCAATCTCATTCATCATGGCCTCGTCTACGGCGAGGCGGCCTGCCGTGTCCACGATAACAATGCGATGATTATTCTTGCGCGCATGCTCCAGGGCGGCTTTGGCAATCCTCAAAGGCTCCTTGGTTTCCAGATCAGCGTAAACTTCAACACCAATTTGGGCTCCGAGCACTTTGAGTTGTTCAATAGCGGCCGGTCGATACACATCACAGGCTACCAGCATGACTTGACGTCCTTGCCGCTTCAGGTAACTGGCCAGTTTCCCGGAGAAGGTTGTTTTTCCGGAACCCTGCAAACCGGCAATTAGAATTACAGCTGGATTCCCTTCGATGCGGATGTCTTCGCTTTCCCCTCCCATCAGAAGTGTCAGCTCGTCGTTGGTAATCTTGGTGAGGAGCTGGCCAGGGGAGATGGCCGTGAGCACATTTTGCCCCATTGCCTTCACCTTGATTTCATCGGTTACTTCCTTGGCGACTTTGTAGTTAACGTCGGCATCAATGAGAGCCTTCCGTATTTCCTTGATGGTACTGGCGACGTTGATTTCAGTGATACGACCCTGGCCTTTCAGGGTCTGAATCGCCTTGTCTATTTTTTGGCTTAAACTGTCAAACATTAACCACTGATTTTGGGATGGGAATTCCTATTACTTGCTACCTGTTACCTGTTAGGGCTGCGAAGTTACGGCGAGGCAAGAGTTTGTGCAAGAATGACTCCTGAGTCTTAATATGCGCCGCGAAACAAAATCAGGGGGAAGACTTCGCCAGCCGAGCATATTGGCTTGCCTTGCGGTATTTCAAGAAACCCGTCAACATCCCGGAGGTTGGCAAAATCACCTGATCCCCCGCCGGGCACTGGCGTGGCAATGCATTTTCCGTCCTCATTCCTTAGCTTAACCTGGAGGAAGTGAGTCAGGTCGCCTTTGAGTTCAATGTCGCTTTCCAGGATAGCATATTCATTGGAAGGTTTTGCGCCAATGGTTTGGAGCAGCCAGGGTCTGACGTACCGATAGAAGCAAAGAAATGTGGACACAGGATTTCCGGGAAGGCCGAAGACAACCTGTTTCTTTGTCGTCCCGAAGAAGAGGGGCTTGCCTGGTTTTTGACTTACCTGGTGAAAGATTGTTGTTACGCCCAAGCTTTCAAGCACCGCAGGCACAAAATCGAATTTGCCCTTCGAAACGCCACCACTCAAGATGACCAGCTCGTACGTCGAGAAGAGTTTGCCCAGTTCACGTTCCATTGCATTCCGGTCGTCCATGAGATGGAATAGATCTGCCGGGCAACCTAGCGTATACAGGGCCGCGCGAAGTGTATAACTATTAGAGCGTCGGATTTGATGGGGGAGAGGCCGGTCATGAATATCGACCAGTTCATTGCCCGTGGAAACGATCGCGGTTTTGGGATACTGGTAGACATCGGTTTCGAGTCTGCCGACAGCGGCGAGCAAGGCGATTTCACCCGTTGAAATACGAATCCCCGGCGAGAGGATTACATCCCCCCGGCCCGCATCGAGCGCACGATGATGAATGCACTGTCCCTGCGCTACAGTCTTGATCTTGAGCTTGGCTATTTCATTGACTATCGTGACATCTTCATATCGTATGACCGTGTCGCATCCTATCGGGAGCATGGCACCGGTCATAACCTCAATGCAATTCTTGTTGTTCTCGAGGGTGAGGCGTGGCTGACCAGCGGGTTGCAGGCCCTCCACACGAAACCCTTCCCATCCTTCCTCGATTGCCTTATAGGAAATAGCGATCCCGTCCATGGCTACCCTGTCGAAGGGTGGAAAATCGCGGTCTGCCTTGATCGATTCTGCCAGGACACGCCCTTCGGACTCCTCGATCTTGATTCGCTCCAAGGCGGGCCTGTAAACCTGTTCCTCAATTAGGCGCGTGGCTTCTGAAACACTGACCATGAAATGGTTAATTTTGATTCAAGATAAAAAGAAATGAAGAGGAAGCTAAGTCATGTCGATGCTGCAGGAAACCCAGCTATGGTAAATGTTACTGAAAAGGAAATAACGCTTCGGTCTGCCAGCGCCCAGGCGAGGGTTTGGCTGGGCCCGGATATCAGCGCGCTGTTGGAGAAGAAGGAATTGCATACCCGCAAGGGCCCAGTTTTTCAAACAGCTATCCTTGCGGGAATCATGGGTGCAAAGAAAACAGCTGAGCTGATCCCATTGTGTCATCCGCTTGGGCTGGACAATTGCACTATAAACATTCACATGGAGGGGGAGTATGCCATAGTGGAATCGTCCGCGAGTCTAGCTGCAAAGACAGGGGTGGAGATGGAGGCGCTGACAGCAGTTGCTGTAGCTGCACTTACCATTTATGATATGTGCAAAGCCATGTCCCATGACATCCGCATTGAGGCCATCCAATTGATGCACAAGACAGGAGGGAAAAAGGAATTCAAGCGGAATCGACTCAAATAGCTTTGATCGCAAGTCCGAAATAATAGTCAATGATTATCAGGTTCAACATTCGCTACGTTGTCGTTTTTTTGCTCCTCCTGGTTGTTATGATGGAGTTGCATGAAATCGTGCACATTGTGACAGGATGGCTCATTTGTGGCTGCTGGGGTCCACGCGATTTCAATGTTTGGGCTCTATGTCCTGGTTGTGAAACAAATCACTCGTTTGCCTGGCTGGCTACTTTTACGGGGCCACTATTTTCATTCGCACTTATGTGGCTAGGTATGTTCTGGCTACGGTCAGTGAACCCAAAAATGGTCATGATTGGGTTTGCGCTGATATTCTCCAATATCCCTTTTGGGCGGATAACCACGGTGATGATGGGAGGAGGTGACGAGATGGTTGTGGTCAGGCATTTTCTAAAGGAGACAACCTCCCGGGCCGCTATGATCATAATTGGAACAGCAATTGTCTTGATCTTGGGCCTTCCTCCGCTCTTGGGTGCTTTTCGGAAAATTCGGAACCCGAAGGCCTGGTTATGCTTCATTGGGTTTCTTACCCTCCCCCTGGCTTTTTTGCTCTGCTATACACTAATGGGGCTCAACTCATTGTTAGCGCTTGGTTTTCTATCCGACCCCTATTTTCTGGGTACGCCATTATTGATTTCACTTCACACGATGGCTGCATTAGCCGCGTTGATTTGGTTAAGGAAGGATTTATTTCTCTTGCAAGCGTGAATCCTATGTCTGGCTCAAACTTCACTGAAAGGCGGTTTTTTAGCAATCCCTTAAGAACCTTACATGCGGTTTATACCCCCCAAAATGAATTGTTGTCTCTGACAAAGATGCACAGCATGAGGGGATTATGATCTCCATCTTTGATAGGAAGTTAAATAGCATAACAGGGCTTGCTGTGCAATAACGACCTCGATACT
>JANPES010000223.1:0-6234 GCA_031423035.1 Cyclobacteriaceae bacterium
CAAGCACGTGCAGGCCATGCTGAGTCTCATCGGGCAAGAGGAATCGACAGCGGGCAAGAATGCAGCCTCGATCCTGATGCTGGAGACGGATCTCGCCACCGCTTCGCGAAAACTGGAAGCCCTGCGGGACCCTGTCAAGAACTATAACAAGATGAGTGTTAGAAAATTCCGGTCGCTGACACCTTCGATCAATTGGGCCGATATGCTTCCCGCCATGGGAATCCCCGCAGCAGATACCGTCATTGTCGGACAACCTGAATTCTTCAGCACGCTGAGCAAATTGTTGCGGAGGTATTCAATCGAGGAATGGAAAGCCTATCTGGTCTGGAATCTGGTAGATGGATACGCTCCCTACTTAAACAAGAACATTGAACAGCAGAACTTCAAATTCTTTTCTACAGTGATGAACGGCGTTACGCAACAGCGTCCACGATGGAAGCGGGTGGTGCAGCAGACTGATGGTTATCTTGGCGAACTGATCGGCCAGGTATATGTGGATGAATACTTACCCAAAGGCTCGAAAGAGAAATTGCTGGAGATCGGAAATTCTATCCGCGATGTCTATGCCGACCATATTCGCAACCTGGACTGGATGAGCGAAGAAACAAAAGTGAAGGCGCAGCGCAAACTGGCAAAGATTGTTATGAAGGTTGGCTATCCGGACAAGTGGAAGGACCTGACCGCTCTTCAAGTTGACCGCAGTTCGTACTGCGCCAATGTGATGCGGGCGAACACATGGTTTCACGCAGACCAGATGAATAAGTTTGGGAAGCCCGTCGACCGCACGGAGTGGGGCATGTATCCCCAGACGTATAATGCCTATTACAACCCCAGCAACAATGAGATTGCTGTTCCGGCCTGCAACATCCTGGTCCCGGGCTTTGAAGGCCGCATGCCGGACGATGCTATCCTGTATGGGATTATCGGAGGATCAACATTCGGACACGAGATTACGCATGGCTTCGACGATCAGGGAAGCCAGTATGATGAGAACGGAAACCTCAACAACTGGTGGACAGCAGAAGACCGGGCCAAGTTTCTTGCCAAGACAAAGCGGATTGTCGAACAGTTCAGCGCTTACACGGTCCTGGATAGTATTCATGTAAACGGCGATGCTACCCAAGGTGAGAACATTGCCGACCTCGGTGGTGTAGTCATGGGGTATGAGGCGTTTAAGAAGACGCCGCAATACAAAGAGAATCAGGTCATAAGTGGCCTGACTCCCGATCAACGCTATTTCCTCGGCTATGGGTATGCGTGGATGGTGAACACTAAGGATGAATCATTGGCCCGACAGATTATGACGGATGTTCATGCTCCGGCCAGGTACCGTATCATCGGGCCGGTGAGCAATATCCCTGAATTTTACAAGACGTTCAATGTCAAACCGGGAGATGCGATGTACCGGCCGGATAGTATACGGGTGGTAATTTGGTAAGAAACAATCCTAAAAAGCAAAGTATGAAGACTGGGCAAATGGCGATGATTCTGGTGGCCCTTGGTTCACTTGGATTTGGCGTTTATGCGTACACAGACGCCAAGGATGCAAGGGATATGCTGGAAAGTGCTAATGCCCGGGCCGTTGCAGCGGAAGGTCATGCTAAGCGGCAAGAAATGATCGCCTCGGAACAAAGAAATGCGGCGGAGCGAGCAGTTAAAGAAGCCAGAAATGCCATGATGTTGGCAGCGACAGAACAAGCCAAGGCAGAAAAGGCGCTAGAGGATTGCTTAAAACGTCGCAAATAGTTCAGGCCGCTCCATGAAAATCAAAGAGTTTAAGCTGGAGCGATATTTTGCGAAGTACGAATTCAGCGCGCGATACTTGCTGTCAAGCTCCGATTGTGATGGGATGAGCCTTGACTATGTGCTCCAGTGTGCCGGTGAAGAAGAATCAAAACTTTGGCACGATCTGAAACTTGGCTATACTGAATCGAAAGGGCTGCCACAGCTTCGGGAAGAGATCGCCCGCCAGTACACCACGATGGCTTCCGAAAACGTCATTGTGTTATCTCCGGGAGAAGCAAACTTCTGCCTGATGAATGTGCTGCTGGAAAAGGACGATCATGTTGTGTGCATGTCGCCAGCTTACCAATCGCTCTATCAGGTCGCAGAGAGCCTCGGGTGTCGCATGAGCTACTGGAAACCCGACGAGTCAACCTGGCATTTCGATCCAGCCGAATTACGGTCGCTGGTCACGCCGAAGACGAAATTGATCATCCTGAATTTTCCACATAACGCTACCGGCTTTCTTCCGACCGAAAAAGAAATCATGGAAATAATCGGGATTGCACGGGAGTATGGTATTATTATTTTTTCCGATGAAATGTATCACCGGTTGGAGCATGACCCATCGCGATCCAGCCCTTCGTTGTCTGACCTGTACGAAAATGCGGTTTCCCTCTGGGGCATGGCCAAATCGTTTGGATTGGCTGGCCTGCGGCTGGGATGGCTCGCTTCCAGAAATAAGGAAGTATTAGAACAGATTGTCGCCTACAAAGATTATCTGACCATCTGTAACAATGCGATGAGTGAGATTCTTTCGCTTATTGCGCTCCGTAATCCAAATAAATTTATTGACCCTAATCTCCGGAAGATCCGGGCGAACCTCGAAATCCTATTGACTTTTCAAAGGAAGCATCAGGATTTCATCACCTTGCCTATGCCCCAGGCCGGGTCCACGGCATTCATCCGACTTAACCTGCAGGAACCTGCGCTGAACTATTGTGAACGCCTGGTCGTGGAGACAGGAATCATGCTGCTGCCTTCGGAAATGTTTGATTTTGGCAGCCGTCATGCGCGCATTGGTTTAGGCCGGGAACAATTGCCGGCGGCCCTGGATGAATGGGACAGGTATATCAGGCGATAGCAACCTGTATGGTTAGTTTGCCGATTTAATAATATCGAAATTGCCCTTGTTGAATAATAGCCTATGAAAGCAAAAATCATATTCTTCCTCACGTGCCTTTCGTTATGCGAAGGAGTCGCGCAAACCAACCCGCTTTGGAATGAGAAGAAGGTAAAGAACTACCTTCCCCACATGACCGTGCCGGAGGTCAATGATTTTCTAACGCGTTCCGACATGGTCATCATTCCCATCGGGGCCATGGAGCAGCATGGATACCACCTTCCCATAGGAACTGACTTTATCAATGGCGTTGAGCAGTGCAAGCTGATTGCCCAGCAACGGGATATTCTCGTGGCGCCGGTATTGATGGCGGGCCAGTCGCCATACCACATGGGGTTTGCAGGAACGATCACGATTAAGGCCGAGACGATCATCCAGGTCCATATGGAAGCTATTGAAAGCCTGATTAGTCACGGATTCAAACGATTCATTATCCTCAACGCACATACCGGCAATACCGCCGTCAGTTCGCTGCTGGTGGATAAAGTAAATCAAACCACTTCGGGGATTGCCGTGAGCTTTGAACAGGCCGCCGCTCCTTTTCGGGAACGCTCCGTTGCACCCGAAGGCCCAGCTGTATTCGATCGCCATGGCGGAACAGGGGAGACCTCATCGTCGCTGTACAACATGCCTTCGCTCGTTCAGCTGGATAAAGCCGTACCGGCAGTAGTGACATTGCCGCCCCACTTGCAGGCTATGTTGCCTCAAGTGAACGCAGGTGATCCGACAGCCAATCTGGTTTTTCTTGCCGAAGGCTTGAAAGCCAAAGAGACAGGAAAGAAGACCTCGTCCGCAGAGATGTCGTCTACTGGAGTATGGGGCGTTCGTGATCCAAAGGAATATACTGCTGCCCGCGGTGCCGCTACCAGTACCGCCACGGTCTACGCTGAGGTGAAGTTCATCGACCGATGGAATGAGCTCCGGCCCTACAAACCGAAGAAGTAGCGTGAAGGCAGATCAGTTTGTTATATATTATTGCACGGCACTTTCGATAGTGCTTTTTTCATGCACCCCAAAAATTGAAAAGCAGGTCAAGGAAGCACCGCGTATTGACTACACGCTCCAGCGCTCCTTGCCACACGATACCAAATCATTTACCCAGGGTCTCCTGATTCACCAGGGTCAACTGTATGAAAGTACAGGGCAGGAGCAGTCGTGGATCGGTGTGGTGGATATTCAGACCGGAGCAGCAACAAAGAAGGTCGTGCTCGACAACAAGTATTTCGGTGAAGGCATTGCGATTTTGAACGGGAAGGTGTTTCAATTGACGTGGAAAAATAAGGTGGGATTTATTTATTCCTTTCCATCCTTTGAAAAGATAGGTGAGTTCACCTATCCCGGCGAGGGGTGGGGCATGACCACAGACGGGCAGCACCTGATCATGAGCAACGGAACGGACCAGCTTTCGTTTCTCGACTCGGCAACGTTGAAATCTGTTCGCAGTTTGTCTGTTGTATATGATGGCCAGCCTGTCAGTGAGTTGAATGAGCTGGAATATGCAGATGGGTTTGTTTACGCGAACCTCTGGAAAACCAACTTGATAGCGAAGATTGATCCGAAGACCGGAGTAGTCAAGGGTTTTCTGGATCTTTCCACTCTGGCGCAACAGGCACGGTCCTTGAATCCACAGGCGGATGTAATGAATGGCATCGCGTGGCACCCAACAACAAAAACAATGCTTGTTACTGGAAAGTACTGGCCTTTTATCTTTATCCTGAAATTGAAAGAGGCTCCGTAGGTTGAACCTTGAACTGTTCAACCTTGAACCTTGAACTACTGAACCTTGAACTGTTGAACCTTCAACCTTAGACCTTCGATCTTATCCTGTATTGTGCATATTCATCGCCCGCTCCACACCCATCGTACAGAAGGCAAGAACCGCATCTATAGCTTTATCCATATAGACTGGCAGCGTCTTGAGTTCTTCTTTCTCAAAGTTTCCAAGCACAAAGTCTACCTGTTGCCCTTTGGAGAAGTTATTTCCGATCCCCATGCGGAGGCGTGCGTAATTCCTTCCTTCGAGAATCTCCTCAATGTTGGTTAATCCATTGTGTCCCGCGCTGCTTCCTTGAGCCCGCATGCGAAGGACACCGTAGGGAAGCGCAATATCATCGACCACAACCAACAGGTTTTCCTTTGGAATCTTGAGGTTGTTAAGCCAATACGCGACCGCTTTGCCGCTGAGGTTCATGTAGGTGTTCGGCTTGATCAGGTGAATTTGTTTTCCCTTGTATTTCAGCTCGGCTTTGTCTGCAAGACGGCTAGTTGCAAAATTGATTTTAAGCGTATCTGCCAGTCGGTCGAGGGTAAGGAACCCGATGTTATGTCGGGTCAATTCATACTCCGGACCGATGTTGCCTAAGCCGGCGACAAGAAACTTCATAGGATCAAAAATACAGGTTTATCAGTTATGCGCAGGTGTCAAACAAAAATCCCGTCCACCATTTGGTGAACGGGATCAATTTGTAGTTCCTCATACTCCCCTCTCCTCCTAGGAGAGGGGCCAGGGGTGAGAGCCTGCCCCCGACTTGTTCGGATGGTGAAGGCTTGCCCCCGACTTGTTCGAATGGTGAGGGCTTGCCCCCGACTTGTTCGGGGGTTACTTCTTCTTGCCTTCGTCTTTCTTCGGAGCCTCGCCCTTCTTGGCATCGGCCGGAGCAGGAGCACCCGGAGCGCCGGCAGCAGGAGCACCTGCGGCAGGAGCAGCACCTTCGGCTGCAACAACCGGAGCTTCAGCGGCCTTGGCGGCATCTTCAGCAGCAAGCTTGGCAGCACGCGGTACTTCAACCACGGCGATGGACGCTTGTGGGGGATCAGCAAACAACAGGTTGTCAATCTTAACATCCGATACCTTGATGGCATGGTGGAAGTCAAGCGTTGAGCAGTCCACATCGATGTGGTCTGGCATGTCTTTCGGGAAAGCGATTACTTTTAGCGTCGCACGCTTGCGAACGAGTGCACCACCTTTCTCAACGCCGGGGGCCTTACCCACGAGGCGCGTTGGTATTTCCATCCTGATCTTGCGGTCTTCGCCGATGCGCAGGAAGTCAGCATGAAGAATGATCTCACTGACGGGATGAAACTGAATCTCTTGCAGGATGGCCTGGCACTCGTCTCCTTCGATGTTCAGGTGAACAAAGTGCGCTTCGTTGGTATACACCAGGTCGCGGAATAAAATGACGGGAGATGAGAAATGAACTTGCTCTCCAGTTCCGTACAGCACGCAGGGCACGAGGCCCTCTTTTCGTATCGTTTCAGCAGCGGCCTTACCGAGATTTGCTCTTTGATACCCTATAATCTCAATGGTTTTCATAAGTGTGTATTTGGTT
>JANPES010000224.1:0-3603 GCA_031423035.1 Cyclobacteriaceae bacterium
CACAGATTCGCCGTAACACGTAAAAACGTTGCAGGATAGACTCCATTCTACCGATGGAGTTGCGGCGAGTCGGGGATAATGGCTTCTTGCATTTCCTTATTGCACCTAACGGCTTTAAATGGCAAAATTCGATATACCCGAATTTCATATTGCTATATTAGGACAATAAGCCCTATATTAGGCAACTCTAATGGACACATAATGGACGCATATTGGACACATAATGGACACAGATCGCCAATGTTGAAACTGCTAAAATCCCGAAGCCATGACGCTCATTGGCAATAACCCCCTCCTGAAAGGCGCCAGTGGCATGCTGGGCAACACGGTCTATTATCGCAAATGGCGTGGGCGACTAATTATGTGCAATAAGCCAAAGCGTCGGAAATCGCTTTCCAACGAGCAAAAAAAGACGGTATCAAGGTTCAAGCTAGCCTCGAAGTATGCCGTTGGTCAGATGAAAGACGAGGACGCCAAAGCAGCATACCAGCAAGGGACAAATAACCGCTACCACAGCGCCTACCTGGTCGCACTAAACGATTACCTCAACGCTCCCAGGGTAGCCGAGATCCAAGTCCACAACTACAGTGGTTCTATTGGTGATAAGATTACCATCGATGCATGGGATGATTTCAAAGTGGTCAGGGTAAATGTGGTGATCACCGACATTGATGGTGCTATCATTGAAGAGGGCGACGCGATGCAATCAAAGAGCAGTCCGCACCTATGGAAGTATAAGGCTACGGTAACGAACAGTAAAGTGAAAGGCTCAAAGATTGTGGCCATGGCGTTTGATAAGCCACGGAATATGGGTATCGGGGAGGTGCTCTGCGATTGAGTGGCAATTCGTAAGAGTGTTAGCGTGCTAAGGTATTGCATATTGCGTCAAGCAACCCATCCTTTGGTTTGTCCAACGATAGCTCCCAGAACATGACCCCATTCAACTTCTGGTCAACGGCATACTGCGTTTTGAGGGCCAGTGATCGTTCATCGTCGTGAGTAGCAAACAACTTCTTAGCCCGGTGGTACCGATACGGAGCCTGCGAGGTCTTGTCCCAGAAGACTTCGAAGCCATCGAAGTAGGGGTTCCAGTCACGGTAGTCAACAGCTTGTTTGAATTTTCCTGACTGATAAAGTCCGTTATCGATGTCGGCAACATCTTCCCATACACGCGCGTAGAACGCGCCGCCAACAACAAGCTTGTTTCTGGGTACACCCAATTTGATCAGGCTTTGGATCGCATTGTCTGTCGATTCCTTTTGCTTCGAATTGGCGTACAGCGGTGTGTGGTGTCCTGTCACCGTAGCATATCCACCAACGAGATCATAAGTCATTACATTGACGCGATCTAGCAGCGGCATAACAGCATCCCAGTCGACCGACTCATCAATAAACTTCTGAAATCCGCCCGCAGCAAAGCTTAGTTCATACTTCTCCCCTAGCGTTGTTCTCAGTGACTGGCACAATGCCGTAAAATTGGCTTTGTCTTCTGGCTTAAAAGGGTGCCCGGGAAATCCTTCGATGGTGGGATATTCCCAATCGAGATCCAGGCCATCGGTGCCGAAATAGGTATTCAAAGCAAGAACGGACTTCGAGAATTCAGCACGAGCAGCGCTCGTTGAAAAAACCTCGGAGCACAGTTCACATCCACTCCACCCCCCGAGACTGATCATTACCTTGAGTTTTGGATTCACGGATTTTAAGGCGACCAGTTTTCGAATCGTGGAAGAATCCCTGACATTGTCGACCGTCAATTGATTGCCTTTGAGATGGCAAAAGCTGAAGATGATGTGCGATAGCTTCGTGGCTGGCAATTTGGCCACCAGTTCAGGTCCGGCGCTATAATAGGCGATGACTTTGAAGTCGTCCTGAGCCTGGGTCGAAAAACTTGAAACGAGACTTGATGCAAGGATGAATAGCGTAAGGTATTTGGCCATATGAGTCAATGTGTTGTTAAATATAGGATGAAATCGACAGCTATTGCTCGGAGTTACACGGAGATACGCGGAGGTATCACGGAGGGCACGGAGAGTGCGAAGGTACATTTCATTAGCTCGCTAAACGTTTCGAGGTCACAGTGCTTTGTCTAACGGGAAACTGTTACACGGAGATACGAGGAGGTGCAAAGAGAAAACAGTTTGTATTTCTCCGTGTAACTCTGTGAGACCTCTGTGGTCTCTATGTTACTGCATTTTCCGTGATACAACTGTACTGCATTCTGAGTCTAACAAATTCAACCCCGCATCTCAATCCATGTTCCCCCAAACGTATAACATAGAGAAATACCACCGAGGCCAACCAGGGCCAATACGACATTCCGCGGGTAATGGACGCTCTTCATCACCTCGTCAAAGTCACCGCGAAGCATGTCCAGCGTGATCGGTTTTTCCACAACGTCCCAGCTCAACCTGCTGATGCCCGATATCACCGTGAAGTCCACACCCGGCATGGATGAAATACTTCGTGAGCCGGTGAACGCGTGCTCATCGCGGTTTTTCCTGTCGAGGGTCAATGATATTGTGCGGGTACCCAGATCGGGATGCGCATCATAGCCATAGGCTTCCGCGATGCGCTTCAGGTTCTTAGTCACCCGCGTACTCCCAGCACCGGCATACAGCAACGCAGCGCCAATGCGCAGCAGAGTATTGCCGAGTTCAGCGGACTCGGCGGATTGATTCCCCATCCTGTTTAATGTTCTTTATTGCTTGATGTACAACTTAGCGTAATATTCCTCCAGCATCCGCTTCACGGCAAACTGATCTTTTGTGCTAAGGATACTGGCGCGCATCATGCTGGTCCACAGATTTCTGCCTTCATAGTAGGTCGGAATTACCTGATCCAGGAGTACCTGGTACATAGCCTTTTGGTCGTGTACGTCAAGTTTCTTTTCGTCCTTGTTCTCGTAACCTTCGCCAATCTGCCAACCATTTACACCGTGATCACAAGCCTCGGGCCACCAGCCATCCAAAATACTCAAATTTAATACACCGTTCATCGCTGCCTTCATGCCCGATGTACCGCTGGCTTCCTGAGGACGGCGCGGGTTATTCAACCATACGTCAGCGCCACGAACCAGCATGTTGCCGATGGTCATATCATAATTCTCGAGGAAGACCACTGAATTAGGATACTCGCGGGTGATGGATAAGATATTTTCCACAATTTCTTTCCCCTTGTCGTCAAGTGGGTGTGATTTGCCGGAGAAGATGATTTGTACTTTTCCTGTCTTGAAAAGTCCGTCCACTTTCTTGCGGTCGCTGAAGATAAAGTCGCTGCGTTTGTATGGCACAGCCCGACGGGAGAACCCGATAAGTAATGAGTCCTCTTTCAACTGCACGCCGTTTCTTTCTTTCACGAAAGTCAATAGCCTTCTCTTATTGGCCTGATGCGCATTCCAAAGGTCCCCGCCTTTTTCGGCCGCTTCGATCATCTTGGGATCTACCCAGGTTGGTCGATGAATGGCGTTTGTAATTCCTACAATAGTAGACCGGTTCTTTACTTTGCTCCACATCTTGTTGGCAGTCACCGCGTGCAACTGCGCAACGGCATTTGAATTCCTTGAAAGGCGTAGTGCTCCTACGGTCATGTTAAACGGTGAGCCAC
>JANPES010000225.1:0-10837 GCA_031423035.1 Cyclobacteriaceae bacterium
CATTCTTCTTTCTTCTCGGCCAGTTCAGCTTCGGTGGCTCCTTCCGCTTTCATCTTTTCAAAAGAATGCGCTGTCATTTTCTGAATAAACTCTTCGCCCATCTGGCTGTAAGATACTTCCCACGATAGCGCATACATCACGGATGCAACCAATGTGATCAGGAGGCCCACCTGGATTGCCTTGCCGAAGGAAATTACCCCGTTGCCGTTGTTGTCGCGGAAACTCTTGATCCCAAAGAAGACCAGGGACAGGGCGATGACCATGGTCGAGTAGCCGACAAGTTCACCGTTGTCAAAGTTGAGCGTGCCCGATTTGTACATCGGCATAGTGATAAGCATCATGGCACCCACGATGGCACCGGCAATGAGTCCGTAAATAAGTACGATTCGTTTCATAGTTCTTTTGCTTGCTTACCCAAACCAACCATTTCCTGGAGTCCGGTCCCTCACCCGAAAGGATGATTTCTTGAAAAATTAACTAATTCACCCAAAAGAACTATGGAATCAATCGCAATTCCTTGGCTTTTTGAATGGCCTGTGTGCGCCGGGCTGCGTCCAGTTTAAGAAAGAGGTTTGATAAATGGGTCTTCACTGTATTGACCGACACATACAGCTTGTCGGCAACTTCCTGATTCGAGTGGCCCTTGGCTATCAGTTCAAGGACTTCATGCTCCCGTTTACTGATACCCCGACGCTGCATCTCGCCTTCGTTCAAGGCGAAATTAGGGTCAATCAATATCACCTTGCGTCGGGTCAACCTCCGCCCGGCCCAGATCCCCAGACCTGTGAACATTACAGCAATGATTCCAATGTAGAATTCCAACGAGAAGTCCCGAACGATGAACCGGTACTCAACATACTTGAGTAAAGCAATCAGCCCCGCCAACGCTCCTCCGTAGATGAATACGATCCGTTTCATGAACTAATGAACAGGCAAATACGATTTTTAGATTAACAATCCCAAGATCGCATATTTCATTGTGATTTGTAATCAGTATGAGCGTCAATAACAACACTATTCATTGTTCACAATTCACTGTTCAATGTTCATTATTCACTTTTCACTCATCCTGCCCACCCCTCCCGGTCAAGGCTTCTATACTGAATCGCCTCCGCCAGATGCTCCACCCGGATCTCCTTCGTGCCCGCCAGGTCGGCTATGGTTCGTGAGACTTTCAGAATCCGATCGTAGGCTCGCGCCGATAAACCAAGTCGCTCCATGGCCGTCTTCAGCAAGGCAATGCCCGAACCTCCAATGACGCAAATCTCTTTCACCACGTTCGAAGGCATCATGGCATTACAGAATATGGCCGTCTGACCAATGAAGCGTTGCGTTTGAATCTCGCGCGCCTGTACCACCCGCGCGCGGATCATTTCACTGGTTTCCGCCTGACGTTGTGATGTCATCTCGTCAAAGCTAACGGGCACCACCTCAACATGAAGGTCGATCCGGTCAAGCAGCGGACCACTGATCTTACTGAGATACCTTGGCACAATACCCGGCCCGCATACGCACTCTTTTTCAGGGTGATTGTAATACCCACAGGGACATGGATTCATGCTGGCCACCAACATGAAGTTTGCCGGAAAGTCAATCGAAATTCTTGCGCGTGAAATTGTCACCCGCCGCTCCTCCATCGGCTGACGCATTACTTCGAGGACCGAACGCTTGAATTCCGGTAGCTCATCGAGGAAAAGTACGCCGTTGTGCGAAAGTGAAATTTCGCCGGGCTGGGGGTTCCCTCCGCCTCCCACCAAGGCAACATCAGAAATCGTATGATGCGGCGAGCGGAACGGGCGGATGGTCAGAAGTGATCCGTCCTTGCCGATCTTCCCGGCAACGGAATGAATCTTTGTGGTCTCCAGTGCTTCATGCAGCGAAAGAGGCGGTAAAATGGTAGGAAGACGCTTGGCAAGCATCGTCTTGCCCGCCCCGGGAGGCCCAATCATGATCACGTTGTGTCCACCGGCAGCGGCAATCTCCAGTGCCCGCTTGATGTTTTCTTGTCCCTGCACGTCCTTGAAATCAGCGTCGTAGCTTTTACTCTTGTTTGCAAAGATCTCGCGGGTGTCAACCACGAGTGGCTGGATGGATTTCTTTCCTTCAAAAAAATCAACGGCTTCCTGCAGGCTTTCGACGCCGATGACATCAAGGTTGCTGACAATTGCAGCCTCGCGTGCGTTTGCCTTGGGAAGAACAAACCCCTTGAAATTTTCCTTTCGTGATTGGATGGCAATCGGAAGCACCCCTTTGATCGGGCGCAGTAGGCCATCAAGTGCCAGCTCTCCCATAATGACATATTTTTCTAAATCAACGCCCTCCATTTGTCCTGATGCCTGCAGCACACTAATTGCGATGGGTAGATCATAGGCGGAACCCTCTTTTCGGATGTCGGCCGGAGCGAGGTTGACCACTACCTTGTTGCGCGGCATGAAATACGCAGCCGTCTTCATGGCTGACTCAACACGGTGAGCGCTTTCTTTGACGGCACTATCAGGGAGGCCGGAGAGGTGAAAGTGAAGACCCGAGGTTATGTTCACTTCCACCGTAATTGTGCGGGCATCCACACCAAAGACCGCGCTGCCATATGTCTTCGCTACCATGACCAGGATTTATCAGGATTGTGGAATACCGGGATCAAGAAGCAGAAAATTCCCATCACCCTGGAATTCAGGGAAAACGGTTTTCATGACTAGTTTTTGTGAGCCGCCTCCAGTTAGTGCCTGAACCCTGAACCCAGCATCCAGTTCCCAGTTACCAGTTCCCAGTATCCAGTTCCCAGTATCCAGTTCCCAGTTACCAGTTCCCAGTATCCAGTTCCCAGTATCCAGTTCCCAGGTCCCGGAACCTAGTTTCCAGTTCCCAGCTAAGCCACCCGCTTTTCGATAAGGAGTATGAGGATGTGAATCACTTTGATATGGATTTCCTGTGTGCGGTCGGCAAACCCGGAATGAGGAACGCGGATCTCGATGTCGGCTAGCGGACCCAGTTTGCCGCCATCCTTACCGGTGAGGGCCACCACCTTCATGCCCTTACCTTTTGCTGTCTCAGCAGCCTTAATCACATTGGCAGACTGTCCACTGGTGCTGATGGCGAGCAGCACATCACCCCGGTTACCCAATGCCTCCAGGTACCTGGAAAAAATAAAATCATAACCATAGTCATTCCCCACACAGGAAATATGGGAGGGGTCGGATATGCACAGGGCGGGAATTGCCTTGCGGGGGTTGCGGTACTTTCCCGTCAGTTCTTCGGCAAAGTGCATGGCATCGCAATGAGAGCCTCCGTTCCCGCACGAAATAATCTTGCCGCCGGATTCTACTGCCTCGGACATCAAAGAAGCAGCTTCTGAAATTGCTTTGAGCGCATGTGGATCTTTAATAAAAGCAACCAGGACATTGGCCGCTTCTTGAAGTTCTTTTTCGATGAGGTGCTGATTGCTCATGCTCTTTTGGATGCCTCAGACTTGCGGTCCAATTCCTGCCTATCAAACAACTTCGCTTTCAGGTCTGTGTTTTCATCCTTGAGCTCCTTATTCTGCAGCCGATTAGATCGATAATCCATGAATGACCAGGCGACATCGAGCACAATCAATAAAAGACCCAGAAAAGCGACGTACTTGAACCAGGGGATAAACTTAAGAAGCCCCAGCAGGTCCAGGTGCCCATCCACAAGGTAAGTGAACAAGAAAGCCCCTCCCTGATAGGCGATGAAGATGAGATAAAGAAGGAGCCGCTTTCTATTCATTCCTAAACATTCACGTAAACATAGTGGAATTCCTTCAAAAGAGAAGGGGGGATTTAGTTGAATCACCGCGGTCCATCACCGGGGTCAGCTTTTTGTATCGTACTAAGTTTCCAGTAGGTTCCTCGCTTTTCGAGTAGCTCCTGGTGAGTGCCTTGCTCAGCAATTTTTCCCTCATGAACCACAACAATCTCATCGGCATGTTGAATGGTGCTAAGGCGGTGTGCGATAACCAGAGATGTCCGGTTCTTCATCAAGTTGAACAACGCCTCCTGTACCAGTTTTTCCGATTCTGAATCGAGTGCCGAAGTAGCCTCATCCAGAATCAAAATGGGTGGGTTTTTGAGAACCGCGCGGGCAATGCTGATGCGCTGACGCTGGCCTCCGGATAACTTGGAACCACGCTCTCCGATCATCGTCTGATAACCATTTTCCGTCTGCATAATGAATTCATGAGCATTGGCGATTCGAGCCGCTTCTATAACTGCTTCTTCGCGAACACCCTCTTTTCCAAAAGCGATGTTGTTGAAGATTGTATCATTGAACAAGATTGACTCCTGCGTCACCACACCCATGTGTTTTCGGATAGATTCCAGGTTGTACTCTTTTAGGCTCTTGCCGTCGATACATACCTCCCCTTCGCCCGGATCATAGAATCTGGGAACAAGGTCGGCCAGCGTAGACTTACCTCCTCCCGAGGGTCCCACCAGGGCCAGGGTCTTCCCCTTTGCCAGGGTGAGGTTAACATGCCGCAATACCTGGTCAGTCTCGTAGGCGAACGACACGTTTTTGAACTCAATCGAATGATTGAATTCTTTAAGCATCTCGGCATTCGGCTTATCCTTGATGACAGGCTCGAGGTCCATAATATCAAAAATGCGTTTGGCTGACGCGGTGCCACGCTGCAACGAAGTGATGCCATTAGAAAAATTCTTGGCTGGTTGAATGATCATTGCAAAAACTGCAAGGAATCCAATAAATACTTCAGGCTTGAGTGCTGATTCTTCTGTAAGTACCATATTCCCTCCAAAGTAGATGATCCCTGCGACGATGACCACGCCCAGGATCTCCGAAACCGGAGAGGCAAGCTCGTTTTTATATGACATTGACTTGCTCAACTCTCGGTAGTGGGCGCTCTCTTTCTCGACCTTCCCCAATACAAAGTTGCGCGCATTGAAGGCCTTAATCACACGCATGCCACCAAACGCTTCGTCAAGGATACTTACAATTCGCCCCAATGACTGCTGGCTCTCCGTTGCCTGCTTCTTAAGTTGTTTAATAATCTCCGCCAAAACTCCGCCGGTAATCGGAAGGACAAGCAGCGTGAACAGCGTCAACTTGGGTGAAATGGAAAACAAGACAAAGAAGTAAACTACAATGGTTATTGGCTCCTTGAGCACGGCCTTCAAGCTATTCATTACCGCCCCCTCCACCTCAAATACATCATTGGTAAACCGGGAAATCAAGTCGCCCTTCCGTTCGTTGTTGAAGAATCCAATGTGCAGCAAAGACACCTTGCGGAATATCTCCAGTCGAATGTTGCGAACAAGGTCGACGCGAATCTTGGTGGCAATGACTCGCTCCAGATAGCGAAATAGATTTGCGAAAATCACGCACCCAACAATTAATCCGCAAACGAATAAGAGCGCATCTAGCTTCCCATAGTCCGAAACAATACCCAGGAAATAATGTGAAAACGCCCCTATAACAAACGCTGTAGAGAAGCTAAAGTCGGGCATGGCCGGTACGATAACCGCAGCACCCGATTTGTCAAACAACACATTCAACATGGGAATCACCAACACAATGTTGAACGCGCCAAAGATGATCCCCAGTATGGAATAGAAGAAAAACAACGGTAGTCGAATGCGCAGGCGATTGGCGAAAGACAGTATGCGCAGAAATATGTTCATGGGCAGTTAGAAATCGTAGCTCCGCGCGGCAATATTCCACCGGACAGCAATCGAAGTTAAGGAAGTATTGTTGTTGAATGCAGGATCGGCACTCGTACTCGTCCGGAAGGTCTGCTTGAAATCGATATAGAAGTTGTGCCTAAGCATGTAAGATGCGAGTAAATCACCGTATACAATCGTATTGTCGGTTCCTTGAGCGATCTTATTGTCATAGTCCTGTTGACGAAGATTGTAGCTCTTGTTGATGTCCTGGCCCCAATCCGTGGCCGGAGTGATACCCGAAACGTTGTCACGCCCGGTTCGCAAATAGGATGACTTGACTGTCAGGGACAACCGGGGCACCGGCTGATAACGGCCGATCATGGCAACCTCATAGAAATTGCCTCCCATGGGGTGAGCGATGGGCTGGAGGAAATGGGTATAGCTGGTGAACAGATTGTCGTGTGAGTAGGTATACGGTCGCACCACATTGCCTTCCAACTGGAGGTCCAGGTTAGGGACACCCGCCACATCGATGTACTTGATACCTCCCTGGAGCGCATACTTGTTTCCCCACCATCCGTTGCCCGAAGTGACGTTGCTAAGTACAAATTCATCGAGGACAAACTGACCATAGAATGAAACTCCCGGATGAATCAGCCATTTCCAATCGATACCGAGGATGACATTGTCTGCGCTGCCATTCTGCTGTTCAATAGCGCGGTAAAATATGACGGGGTTCAGGTAGCTGAGCTCAAACGTCCCTCCGTTGATCGAATCTTGCGGAGAGAACATGACGGACTCAAAAAATCCGAGGTTGAACTTCTTGCCTATGTTTACACTCAGGTGATGAAAGGCCATGTACTTGTCAGGATAGCGCTGCTGATTGGTATTGTAATTATTAGCAATCATCCGGCTGAGCTGAAACATGTAGTTGAGTTTCCACACTTTCACATTTGCACGGAGGAACTGGCTTGGCGGTGCGAAGTCGGAGTAGATCAGCGACCGAAAACCGGTGCCGATGTTTGTCCGATCGTGTCCGAATTGCATCCAGATGCTCTTGGAAATATTGAAGTCGATATATCCGCGCGCCCCGAAGTAGTCAACTGCGGATTTCTTAAAATCTTTCCAGAATCCCTGATGCGGAACGATGTCGTAGCCGTAAAGATTGCCGTACTCACTAGCATAAAGGGGGAGTTGCGCCTGGTTTTCGGTCAGGAAGGTATAGAAGCCGACTTTCTTGTCGACCATCCCGCGGATTTCCACACCGCGGGTATTGATGAAGACACTTTCGTTTAGGCGGGAGTCTTTACCCGCGCCTAGATAAAGGACAGGACTCACATGCAGGTCGAACGCAGGCTCGTCGACCATGAACAAATCGGATTTCTTTTTATAGAGTGCCTTCAGGAAGGGCTTCTTGCTGTCGGACGTTTCAGCCCGGGACCATTCCCAGCTGTCGTTGCGCAGATAAGCCAGGTTGTACTGATCAGACACCGACTGAAAAACATTCCCCTTTTTCTGGAGCGAGTCCACCATTGCCACGATGGCCGACCGCTTGTAAGGTTTTACCGTAGTGAAAAGTTCGGGAACGGTTTTGCCATACTTCACCTCATACCGGTCTATCCAGTGGTAATAGGCCTCATCGAGGGGAGCGTTGGTACTTTGGGCCGACGCCGAATAGATCGTGCCTGTCAGCAGGCAGACTAGCAGATACCTGATCGCGGTTTCGGCTGTTAAGCATTGGGCCTTCGACGAACCGGCAAATACCTTTCCTGCCGCGCCAGAAGTGAGGCTGGCACCTAAAAATTGGATTATAGGGGGGCGTCGTAGGGACAGGTTTCGCAATTTGGTGTCCAAAAATACAATCTAGGGCGGTTTTTAACAATGTAGGCCTCTTGCAAATACCTCACGGCTAGTTATCTTTGCAGTCCTTTTTAAAGCAGCTAACATGAAGAAAGATATTCACCCCGAGTACAAAGAAGTGGTTTTTTGGGACACTTCAAGCGATTTCAAGTTCTTGAGCCGCTCAACATTCAAAACCAAGGAGACGACAACCTGGACAGACGGGAAAGAGTACCCGGTTATCAAAGTCGAGGTGAGCTCCGCTTCCCACCCCTTCTATACCGGCAAGAAAATGTTTCTTGATGCGGCCGGCCGTGTTGAGAAATTCCAGAAGAAGTATACTAAAAAGGCACAAACACCGGAGTAATCCCGAGTGAACTTGTCATAGCAAAAAGGTCTCCCGGGGGAGACCTTTTCGTTTAATGCCGATTTCTGAAGTCAATCGTATATTTTAGCATTATGAACTTCGTGCTGTTTGATGATCCTGCCATTCGGGTCGATCTTATGCCCTTCACACTGACGCGCCCCGTGGGCTCGATTCGGGTGGGCATTCTAACCATCGCCGAGAAGTGGGCAACCTATACCAAAGGTTCTGTCTTCTACCAAACCGCAGACTACCTGGCTGAAAAATTTCCTGGCAGCCGGGAACCGGAGAACCTGTTCGTCAACGGCGCCCTCTGCCCTGACGCCAGGATGGTTGAAGCGGTAGAAGCTCTTTCAACCGGCGAGTCACTTATGCATGACGGCCGATTGCTGGCCGTGAAGGGTTCAAGCGCTGAAGTAACAACACGAAAAAAAGAATTTGGCGGAACGCCCGTGATGATTGACCAGGTTTGGAAAATCTTCCAGGTCAATGGGGAAGAGCTTCGCTCCGATTTTGAACTGCTTACCCGTGGAAAGAAGTCACATCAGATCACCGATCCGCACACACGCGCCTACTCACCTGAACAGATATTCATAGAAGAAGGCGTGCAACTGAGTGCCTGCGTACTCAATGCCTCCGCCGGACCCATTTATCTCGGAAAGCATTCTCAGGTACAGGAGGGGTCGGTTATCCGGGGTCCGTTTTCACTAGGCGAAGACTCGGTGGTCAACATGGGTGCGAAAGTGCGTGGTGATACTACCATTGGACCCCATTGCAAGGTAGGCGGTGAGATCAACAACGCTGTGTTCTTCGGCTACGCCAACAAAGCCCATGATGGCTTCCTCGGCAACTCCGTTATTGGCGAATGGTGCAACCTGGGTGCCGACACCAACACTTCAAACCTGAAGAATAACTACGCGGATGTAAAGATCTGGAACTACGGAAAAAACGGTTTCCAGAATACCGGGCTGATGTTTTGCGGCCTTATGATGGGCGACCATAGCAAGTGCGGCATTAACACCATGTTCAATACAGGCACCGTCACGGGCGTTGCCTCAAATATATTTGGTGATGGATATCCACGTACATTTATCCCTTCTTTCGCCTGGGGTGGGGCTGCCGGATTTTCAACCAATCAGTTGAACAGAGTTTTTGAAACCGCCGAGCGGGCAATGGGCCGACGTCATGTTGTGCTCACCGAGACTGACAAGAGAATATTGGCCACTATTTTTGAACACACGATCGCAGAGCGTGTGTGGGAAAAGAAACAATGAGGTTCTCCGACATTCCTGGCCTTTCAGAGATAAAGCATCGGCTTATTCGCTCGGTACGAGAAGGTAAAATCGCCCACGCCCAGCTTTTCGTGGGCCGCGAAGGTGCGCTCAACTTGCCATTGGCAATTGCTTATACCCATTATCTTCATTGTTCCAACAAAGGAGAAACAGATTCCTGCGGACAGTGCGCGGCGTGCAGCAAGAACATGAAGTACATTCACCCGGATACGCACTTCGTCTTTCCGGTAAGCAATGTCAAGGGCGAAAAAGACGACGAGCGATTCAAAGCAGATATCATGAAAAGCTGGCGCAGCTTTCTCCTGGCACAGCCATTCGGGGATCTTGCTGACTGGACGACTTCATATGGCGGTGAAGACAAGCAAGCGATTATCTCAAAAGAGGAAAGCCGCGAGATCGTTAAGGCCCTCTCCCTGAAGCCTTTTGAAAGCCCGATCAAGGTCATGATTATCTGGCTTCCGGAATATATGCATCCCTCCGCCGCCAACGGAATCCTCAAAATTCTCGAAGAGCCACCCATAAATACATTCTTCCTGCTTGTCTCCAACAGCCCGGAAAAGCTCATGCCGACTACGCGCTCAAGGACACAGCAGGTGGTTGTTCCGCAATTGTCGGATGCCGAACTTGATGAATTCCTGCAGACCAGAGAATCCGATGCAACCAAGCGGGCGAAAGTTGTAGCCCATGCAGAAGGAAATGTCCGGCTGGCAATGGAATTGATGGTCACCGAAGTAGAAGATCACCATCAACGGCTAGCAGATTGGATGCGTGCATGCTATAAACAGGATGCAATTAAGTTATTCTCCCTGGCCGAGGAATTCCATGAACTTGACAAACTGCAACAACATTCACTTCTGGCCTATACATTAACCATGATGCGAGAGACCCTTCTCGTTGTGGCTGGCACGCCTACATTGCAGCGCAGCCGCGATGGGGAACAGAAATTTGTCCAGGATTTTAGCAAAGTCATGCGGTTGTCAGGTGTTGAACAGGCGTATCACCTCATTAATGAAGCGGGTTATCAACTGGAACGAAACGGAAGTGCTAAGATGATTTTCCTGGACATCTCCCTCCGGCTGTCCAAAGCCATCAACTAAAATTTTTTCGTTTACTCCCGGGAGTATATTTTTGCGGGGATTTTGTTCTGCTGGAGACCATACTTAAATACAATTATCCTATGAAAAATACAATTACCCTTTGCTTTCTCATCCTGCTACTAATCAGCGGCTGCGCGCAAGACAAGAACAAGGACTACCTCGTAACAATCAAGACCTCGCATGGTGACATGGTTGCTATTCTTTATGACGAGACACCCAAGCACAAGGCAAACTTTATCAAACTCGCGAAAGAACACTACTTTGACAGCCTGCTGTTTCACCGCGTCATTCAAGGTTTTATGATCCAGGGTGGCGATCCAAACTCCAAAAAGGCTACGCTCGGCCAACCCCTTGGCAATGGAGGCCCGGGATATACTGTTGACGCTGAAATCATACCACAATTCTTTCACGAGAAGGGGGCACTTTCAGCAGCAAGGCTTCCCGACCAGGCGAATCCCCAGAAGGCATCCAGCGGCAGTCAGTTTTACATTGTCCACGGCACGGTTATCTCTCCCTCAGAAGTTGAAAGTCTGCGCGTTGACCAGATGCAATTGATGACCGGGTTACGCAAGATGTTTGAAGATCCCGCCAATAAACCCCTGCTGG